>JAADCT010000075.1 GCA_013154305.1 Aquificota bacterium | reverse complement strand
TGGTGGCCGGCGTTTCGGGCGTTGACCGCATAAGGGTGAACTTCAATCCCGACGATTATCCCGACCTGCCGGTAAAGATTGCGGCCGAGGTAAAGGACTTCAATCCCCTCGAATACTTCGACAAAAAGGAGGCAAAACGCGTCAGCCGCTACATTCAGTTCGGGGTGGCGGCGGCAGTTCAGGCGGTCAGGGACAGCGGCCTGGACAAGGCGGACTTGGACCGTTCGAGGGTCGGCGTCATCATCGGCTCCGGAATAGGCGGTCTTAAGGACATAGAGGACCAACACGAGGTTCTCAAAAGGAAAGGACCGCGGAGGGTTTCGCCCTTTTTCATCCCTTACGGGATATCCAACATGATTGCCGGCCTTACGGCTATCAGGTTCGGTTTTAAAGGCGTAAACTACTGCGTCGTTTCGGCCTGCGCGACCGGAACCCACGCCATCGGCGACGCCTTCAAGCTCATTCAGGAGGGGATGATAGACGTGGCGGTGGCCGGCGGCGCCGAGGCGGCCATAACGCCGCTGGGCGTGGCCGGCTTTGCGGTAATGCGCGCCCTTTCGACCAGAAACGACGAGCCCCAAAAGGCCTCGCGGCCCTTCGACGCCGAACGCGACGGTTTCGTAATGGGCGAAGGGGCCGGCGTCCTGATTTTGGAAGAGCTGGAGCACGCCCTAAAGAGGGGAGCGCCCATATACGCCGAGCTGGTGGGCTACGGCGCCACCGACGACGCCTATCACATTACCGCCCCCGACGAAAGCGCCGAGGGTCCCGCCGCCTGCATGAGGATGGCCATAGAGGACGCCGGCATTTCCCCCGAGGAGGTCGACTACATTAACGCCCACGGAACTTCAACGCCGCTAAACGACAAGACCGAAACCAAGGCCATTAAAAAGGTCTTCGGCGACCACGCCTACAGGCTCAAGATTTCCTCCAACAAGTCGATGATAGGGCACCTGCTCGGGGCGGCGGGCGGCGTCGAGTCGGTCGCCACCGTTTTGACGGTAAAGGAGGGCATTATTCCGCCTACGATAAACTACGAGCATCCCGACCCCGAGTGCGACCTCGACTACACGCCCAACGAGGCGGTTAAAAAGGAGGTGCGCTACGCGCTTAAAAACTCCTTCGGTTTCGGGGGAACGAACGCCTCCCTTCTCTTTAAGCGGTGGGAGGGGGTTTGACCCCCCTTCGGTCCTCCTCGTCCGGGGTTTTTCTCCTTGCCTCGAAGGGGTGCTTGTGGAATAATGACTTTTTTGGCCTTTTAAGCCGACAAAAATTCCTTCGGGAGGAACGGAGATGACCGCAACCCTCAAAAAGGTTTCGGCGGGAAAGGTTAAGGTGGTTACGCTCCACACGAAAAACCTCTACAGGGCCTTCGACAACTACTACCAGAAGGCATTTTACCTGGACAAGGACCTTTGCGCAAACGCGGGTCTCGCCCTGAAAACTTTAAAAAGGCTTCAGGCCGCGGTGGCCGAACTCAAGGCCCTCCTTGAGGCGGGTAAAGGTCTGCCCGAGGAGGTCGTAAAGGCGGCAAAAGAGGTTATTGCCGACGCCGAAAAGAGCATCGAAAGGGGGCTGGAGCTAAAAAGGCGCCTCAAGGAGTTTGAGGCGGCCACCAACGTTTACAAGAAAAATCCCACCGAAGAGAACAAACAGCGCGTTCAAAAGGCCATCGAGGCCCTGAAGTATCCCACCGAGGGCAACAAAACGCTTTGGGACTACGTTCAGTCCTGCAATCCTTGGAAAAAGTATTTGGCCAAAAGGGTCGACTTTTGAAACTTTTCCCCCGCCGCCTGCGGCGGCGGGCTTTTTCCGAAAGTAAGAAAACTTCTTACGTCGGCAGCACGCGGACCCTCTTAAAACAGCCCATCAGGTAAAGGCCCAGGGCCTGAAGGAGGACGGCGGCCAGTATTATTACCTGCCCGTACTCGTAGAGAAATTTCAAAAGGGCGGAGGGAAAGAGGGCGGTCACGACGGCGGCGCCCACCGAGAAGGTGCAAACGGGCGAGCCGAAGACGCAAAACTGGGCGGCCCCGAGGCCGAGGATTCCCAATACCACGACGGCAAACTTCAGGCTTCCGACCAAAAAGGTTTTCAGGGCTCCTTTGTAGTCGCCCCTTCGGGCCTGCGAAAGGCTTTCTCCCACGAAGCGGTGGGGTTTCTTCTCCCTGAAGGTTTGAACCGCTTTTTCCTTCAAACTCTTAAAGAGGCACGTCAGAACGAGGGCAAAGAGGAGGGAGTAGAGAATTCCGAGGACCGCGTGGAGGAGGGGAACCTGCTCCTCCCCTTGGGGAATTACCTTGAAACCCCACAGGGAGAGGAGAAAAACGGGCAAAAACACCAGCCAGGAACTTTTGTCCCTGAAGACCCAAAATAGGTATAGCATTAGGTCGAAAACTATAGCGGGAGAGGACTGTTTTGGGTTGCCTTTTATCGGCCAGTTTTTTAAATCTTTGTTTCCGACCTTAGGGTTTGGGCCGGCGGCGGAAACATAAAATCACCCTTGATGGGTTGCGAGCAGGTGGGGGACTTTAAAAAGGTTTTCGCCTACGATACGACGCTCCGCGACGGGGCCCAAACCGAAGGCGTAAACTTCTCCCTGGAGGACAAACTCCGCATTACGCAAAAGCTCGACGAGTTTGGCGTCGACTACATTGAGGGGGGTTGGCCGGGGGCCAATCCGAAGGATACGCTCTACTTTAAGGAGGTAAAAAGGCTTCCGCTCAAGCGGGCCAAGGTGGTGGCCTTCGGCTCGACGAGGCGTCCGGGCAAGAGGGCGGAGGAGGACGAACTGGTTTTGAACCTCCTTAAGGCGGAAACGGAGACGATAACGATTTTCGGAAAGAGTTGGGACCTCCACGTGACGGAGGCGCTCCGAACTTCGCTCGACGAAAACCTGCGAATGGTCGAGGAGACGGTGGCCTTTTTGAAGCGGCACGGAAGGGAGGTCGTTTTCGACGCGGAGCACTTTTTCGACGGCTTCAAGGAGAACGAGGAATACGCCATGAAGGTTCTGGAGGCGGCCGTGGCCGGCGGGGCCGACTGGCTGGTCCTGTGCGACACCAACGGCGGAGCCCTTCCCCACGAGGTCTACGACATTACGAAGAAGGTGGTCGAGCGTTTCGGGCGCTTTGCGGGGGTGGGAATTCACGCCCACAACGACAGCGACTGCGCCGTGGCCAACTCCCTGATGGCGGTTTTGGCCGGCGCGCGGCAGGTCCACGGAACGGTTAACGGTTTGGGCGAAAGGACCGGAAACGCCAACCTCTGCTCCGTCATTCCCAACCTGCAGCTAAAGATGGGTTTTGAGGTGGTTCCCGCCGAAAACCTCAAAAGGCTAAAGGAGCTGGCGCAGTTCGTGGCCGAGCTGGCCAACATGCCGCTTCCCAAAAACATGCCCTACGTGGGCGACAGCGCCTTTACGCACAAGGCGGGGGTCCACGCCTCGGCCGTTTTGAAAAATCCGAGGACCTACGAGCACGTCAACCCCGAACTGGTCGGCAACCGCCGAAAGATTACCGTCTCCGACATGGCGGGAAGGAGCAACCTCTTGGCAAAGCTTAAGGAATACGGCATTGAGGTCGAACCGAACTCGCTGGAGCTCCGCAAACTGGTCGAAAGAATTAAGGAGTTGGAAAAGGAGGGTTACCACTTTGAGGCGGCCGAGGCCTCCCTCGAGCTTTTAATAAAGCGCCACTTCGGACTGGTCAGGGACTACTTCAACTTCGACGCCTACAGGATTTTAATAGCCAAGCGAAAGGGCGACAGGGACCCGGTTTCGGAGGCCACGGTGAGGGTTTCGTTGGAGGACTTTGAGGAGCACACGGCGGCCCTCGGAAACGGTCCGGTGAACGCCCTCGACCGCGCCCTGCGAAAGGCCCTGAAAGAGTTCTACCCCTCGATTGCCGACATAAAGCTCATCGACTACAAGGTTAGGATTGTGAACGAAACGGCGGGAACGGCGGCAAAGGTTCGCGTTCTCATCGAATTTACCGACGGTCGGAGAAAGTGGGCCACCGTCGGCGTTCACGAAAACATCATCGAGGCCTCCTGGAGGGCCCTCGTCGACGGTTTCGTCTACAAACTGATGAAGGACGAGGAGGAAAACCTCTAGTAGGTCCTCTCGACCACGAAGTCGACCAAGGAGAGGAGAAGCTCCCTCTCCTCCCCCTTTAGGGGACTTTTTTCCAAAATCCGTCGGGCGGCCTCGAGCTCCAACCTCGCCCTCTCTTTGGTCTTAACGACGCCCCCGAGTTTTCTGACCAGGTTCACCAGGCGGTCGGCTCCTTCGCCGGTCAGGAGGGCCCTTTTTACCTCCTCCGGGTCGAGACCGTCGAGGACCGAAAGGAGTGGATAGGTCGCCTTCCCCTCCCGCAGGTCCTGACCGACCGGCTTACCCACCTCGGTAGGGTTGCCGGCGTAGTCGAGCGCATCGTCGACCAGCTGAAAGGCCCGTCCCAACCGCAAACCGAAGTCCCAAAAGAGGTCCTTCAGTTCGGCGGCTCCGGCGGCCAGCGCCCCCACGGCGGCCGCCGCGGCAAAGAGGGCCGACGTTTTTCCGTCGACCACCGCAAAGTAGGTCTCCTCGTCTATGAGTTCCCCCACCCTTTTAAGTTCCAAAACTTGGCCCTCGGCCATGCGCTTTACCGCCTCCGACACGACCGCTATGGCCTCGGCCGACCCGTAAACCGAGTAGAGGTAGAGGGCGCTGGCGTACATGTAGTCGCCCGTCAAGACCGCAACGCCGTTTCCGAAAACCCGGTGGGCGGCGGCCCTTCCCCGCCGCGTTTCGGCCTCGTCGACCACGTCGTCGTGAAGGAGCGAGGCGGTGTGGATGTATTCGATACCCACCGCCAGGGGCAAAATTCGCTCCCTCAGCTCGCCGTCCGAAGCGCCCAGCCCTCGCGCCACCAAAAGCAACAGGAGGGGCCTGAGACGCTTTCCGCCCGCGTCGAAGGCGTAGTTTCCCGCCTCCAAAACCGCCGCCACCGAAGGGTCGAGAAACTCCCGCAGACCCCTCTCGGTTTGCCTCAAAAGCTCCAAAGTCAACGGGTGGTCGAAAAAGGGAAAACCCATGGGAGGAACCTATCCTTTATACCTCTCAAAGAGCAGGCAAACCTGCGCCACCTCCGAAAGGCCCTTAGGGGAAATAAAGCGGAGTTTGCCCAGTTCCTCCTCCTTCTTTACGGGATAGTTTCCGAAAAAGACGAAGGCCGCCTCCGGGGAAACCTCCTCCCTCCTCAGCTCCTCCTCGGCCAGGTCGGTTATCAAAAAGACCTCCTTGGGTTTCAAAACCTCCAGGGCCTCCTCCAGCGAGTGGGTAACCAAAAGTTTGCCGCCCTTTTCGAAAACCAAACGGCTGACGGTGGGAATGCCCGCCTGGGCCGCCATGCCGGTGGCCTTGGAAACCACTATGAGGTCGGTCCCGTAGGCCAACGCCGTGCGGGCCATTTCCTCCAGCTTTATCTGCGACGCGAAGTTGTGGAATATCGTCAGCATCGCTAACTCGATAATTTTACGGTAAGGAAAAAAGCCCGCGGCCGAAGGCCGCGGGGGTCTTAAAAACTTTTACTCCTCCCAAACGGCCAGAGCCTTGTCGACGTCCTGGGCGATGTTCAGGTCGAAAAGGGCTATGGTGGGAAGGAGCCAAGAAAACCAGTAGCGGGGAATGCCGTCCTTGTTTTCGCCAAAGTAGGCGAAGGCCAGGCGGCCGAAGCCGGCCTCCTTCTCCACGTCCTTGGCCTCGCGCAAAAAGCGGCGCGCTATCGGCGGAAGCTCCTCAAAGGGGTAGGGTTTTCCCTGCTCGCCCTTGTGCTTTACCAGCTCCGAGGCCGTTCCGACGTTTCGAAGGGCCTCGATGACCTGCATCAGCTTGTGCTTTTTCAAAAAGGCTATTAGGAGCTCGGCCGCCGGAAGGCGAATTATCTCCAGGTTCTTGTTTCCCTCCCGCAGTTCGCCGATGAGGTAGGCCGTTCCGTTAATCATCTCAATGTGGGCGAAAATCTTCTTGTTTTTGGGAAGCTCCTTTAAAATTTCGACGACCTTGTACTCCTCACCTTCGTGGGTAAAGGTTTCGCCGACCTTTCTCGACCCGCTTTGGACCGTAAAGTAGGTCTCCTGACCTCCTTTGGTTCCGAAAATGAGGTCCAAACCCCACTTTTTGAGGGACTTTATCTTGAACTCCCTTTCCTTCTCCGGTTGACCGAGGGTCTCAAAAACCAGAGTTCCGAGAACCATTTGCTCCTTTATCTGCCAAAACTTCATAAGTTGATAATACTAAACTCAAAAATTTTACAAGTCAATTGTAAACCTTTAACCGCCGTCAGACGGCGGTTTCCGTTAACCGCCGCGGCTAAGGGGAAGGCCCGACCTTTACCGCAAAGGGGAGAAAGGACTTTTTACCGGCGGTGGGAGAAAAGGGCTTTGATAGTGGGGCGGTGGACGGGACTCGAACCCGCGACCCGGGGATCCACAGTCCCCTGCTCTACCGGCTGAGCTACCACCGCCTCCGCCGTCCAGTAGACATAAATTTATCACCCCTTTGCGGAAAATTCAAGCCATAAAGCGCCCGCGGCGGTGGAAGTTTTTGACGAAAAACCGCAAAAAGTCGAACCAGAGGGCCACCGCCCTACCGTCGACGACCTCAAAGCGGTCCAGTCCCGTGTGGCGGAAGGGAAAGGGATTGGAGGCGAAAAAGAGCGTGCGGGCGCCCGCCTTTTTAAAGGGAACGTGGTCGGAGCGGCCGCTTCTTCCGAGCGTAAAGACGACGCGGTCGCGGTAGCCGAGGTATTCGAGCATGGCGGCAACCGCGTCGGCCAGGCTTTCGTCGTTTTTGCCGGCACCGTCGCCGACCAAAACCGCCGGAGTGGACCAGCCGACGGTGTCGACGCTGACGACCACCGAGTTTTTCAGCTCCTCCTCGTCGAGCAGCTTTACGAAGGCCTTGGCACCGAGAAGTCCGTATTCCTCGGCGTCGGTAAACAGTATCCTAACGCGGTAGGGCGGCAGTCTAACCGCCCCGGCCAATTCCTGCGCCAGGTGGAGCAAAAGGGCGACCGAAACGGCGTTGTCCACGGCCCCCTTGGTAAAGGGCTTGGTGTCGTAGTGGGCTATCAGCGTAAGCGTTTCGCGCCGCCCCTCGGGACCGAATTCGACCCAGAGGTTTTCCCCCTTCGGTTTTACGGGAACGGTTTCGACCTTCAGCTTCACGAACTCCTCCAGGCGGAGGGCGTCCTCTTTCCGCAGGGCGGCCACCGGCAAAAGTCCGGCCGAAAGGCCGGCAAAGTAGTCGTTTACCTCCTCCCGAAAGACCAAAATGCCGACGGCGCCCTTTTGGGCCAAAAGGCGCTCCTTGACGCGAAAGGGGAGCTTTCCCTCCCTGACGAGGGCGACTTTACCTTTGAGGTAGAGGTTTGACAGCTCGGCGGGAGTTCCGTATCCGCAGTCGACCAGCTCTCCGGATACCTCCCCCGCGGGGGAGTTGGAATAGGGAAGGGCCTTAAAGAGGTCGAGACCGCTTTTGACCTCCCCCGAAAGGGGTTTCAGGAGCGAATAACGAAACTTTTGGGTTCCGAGCTTTCCGACCTCGGCCAGGGCTTCCTTTAAAAAGTTTCTGACCTCGAGGTGGTGAAAGGTTTGGGGAAACCGGTTGTGGAGGGAGAGGTACTCGGCCGTTTTGAGGACCTTTTCGAGGGGCGGAACCATTTTCGGACCGCTTTTCAGTAGACCGGCGTCAGGAGGTCGCGATACTTTTCGACCTTTCCGCGGACGGCCCTGAAAAAGACCTCCTGAACGCGTTTGGTGATTGGGCCGACCTTACCGTCGCCTATCGGCCTGTCGTCGATTTCCACTATGGGGGTAACCTCGGCGGCGGTTCCGGTCATGAAAACCTCGTCGGCCACGTAAAGCTCGCTGCGGGCCACCGGCCTTTCCACGACCTCGACGCCGAGGTCCTCCCTCAGGATGCGAATGACCAGGTTGCGCGTTATGCCCTCGAGGATGTGCTCGTTGAGGCCGGGCGTGACGACGGTGCCGCCGCGGACTACGAATATGTTTTCGCCGCTGCCCTCGGCGACGTAACCGTTGGCGTTGAGCATTATGGCCTCGTCGTAGCCGGCGAGGAGGGCTTCGGTTTTGGCGAGGGCGCTGTTGACGTAGGCACCGGCTATTTTGTAACGCGAGGGGATGGCGTTGTCGTCGTTCCTAATCCAGGAGGAAACCTTCGCCCTAATTCCCTTTTCGGGGTCGAGGTAGGCGCCGAAGGGATAGAGGTATATCGCTATTTCGGGGGTGTAACCGACCAGTTTGGGCGTCAGCTTCAGGTCCTTGAAGTAGACTATCGGGCGAATGTAGATGTCCTCCTTTACGCCGCTCTTTCTCAGAAGCTCCTTGGTTATTTCGAGGAGCTCCTCGGCGGTGTGGGGAAGCTTCATAAACATAGCCCGGGCGTTTTTTAAAAGCCGCTCGTAGTGCTCCAGCCCGGCCAAAATAAAGAGCTGGTTTTCCTCCTCGCTCCAGTAGGCCCTGATGCCCTCAAAGACGGCCGTCCCGTAGTGAAACGAGTTGGTCTTTATGCTGATTTTGGCCTCCTCTATCGGAACTATCCGCCCCTCAAAGTAGGCGTACTCCCTTTTCACCTCGAAGCCCTCCTAAGGGTCTTTAAGTTTAAATCCCCTCCGCGGCGGGCGGCGGAAACGATTCACCCGCATCTACACAAGCATCAATTTGCCAGTTCTTCCCGTTGTGGAAACTCCGTTAGTTTATCCACAGCGTTCAAACCAGCGCCGCCCAAAGGTTTCGCCGACTTTCGGCCGAAGTTTATCCACACAAATTCCGCTTTTGTGGATAAACTCACCGATTTTGAGACTCAATATCCGTTATT
>JAADCT010000013.1 GCA_013154305.1 Aquificota bacterium | reverse complement strand
CCCCCGCCCGAAGGGCGGGCTTTTTTCCGAAAGGTTGAAAGTTTTTAAGCGAACTTTTGTCCACCGCGGACGCTTGGGAAAGGGGGCTTTAGAGATTCCTTTTGACGACCTTCATTGAAATTGATACTCGATTTCAATATTTTGCTCCTTTCGGTAATGGCCAAGCGCATTCGCGTCGCCCTGGTGGGTCAGCCCAACGTGGGAAAGTCGTCGCTTCTAAAGAGGCTGACGGGGGGCGACGCCCGGGTGGGCAATTGGAGCGGAATTACGGTCGACAAGGTTTCGGGATTGGTCCGCTACGGGGACTACGAGATTGAGTTCGTCGACCTGCCGGGGGTCTACAGCCTTTCGCCCTATTCTCCGGAGGAGAGGATAACGAGGGACTACTTGCTTTTTGAGAGACCCGACGTGGTGGTCAACGTCGTCGAAAGTCCTATGTTGGAAAGGAACCTGTTTTTAACTTCCCAGGTCCTGGAGCTGGAAATTCCGACGGTTTTGGCCCTGAACATGTGGGACGAATTCCGTTCCAAAGGATTTGAGTTGGACTTGAAAACCCTCGAAAGGGAGTTGGGAGTTAGGGCCGTTCCGGTCGTGGGAAAGACGGGGGAAAACTTGGACCTTCTGTTGGAAAAGGTGGTGGAGGTCTACGAGGGGTCGCAAAAACCGAAACCTTTTAGGTTTTCGAGGGTCTTGGAGGCCCTTTTGGGAAAGGTGGAGAGAAAACTCCGGGGGGAACCCTTTTACGAGCTCCTGCCTAAGCGATGGTTGGCGGTGAAGGCGTTGGAGGGTGACCCGCTTTTGACCGAGCTGTTGAAGACGCGATTTGGTTTTAACTTGGGAAGCTGCTGCGCCGCCGAAAGGCACTACGCTGCCGAAGCTTACAGTATGCCTCCGGAAGAGGCGATTTCCGAAGAGCGCTACAGGGCGATAGCCCGATTGGTTTCGAGGGTTTTAAAAAAGCCCGCCTCCGGCGGGTTTTCCTTCCAAGAGGCGTTGGATGCTGTTTTTTTAAATCCTTACTTGGGTCTTCCGTCGTTTTTCCTAATTATGTTTTTGGTTTTTAAGTTTACTTTTGCGGTTTCGGCGCCTTTCGTGGGTTGGTTGGACGGTTTCGTTAACGACTTTTTGAAAAAGTACGCGCTTTACGGTTTGCAGGCGGTTGAGGCACCGGAATGGTTGGCCTCTTTCGTGGTTGACGGAATTGTGGGCGGCGTGGGTTTTCTTTTGACCTTCGTTCCGATTTTGGTTTTTATGTATGCGGCCATCGGTTTTTTGGAACACAGCGGGTACTTTGCGCGGGCGGCGTTCGTGGCGGACCGCCTGATGAGACCGCTGGGTCTGACCGGAAAGTCGGTGGTTCCTATGATTTTGGGTTTCGGGTGCAACGTTCCGGCCGTTTTGGCGACGCGAACGCTTGAAAATTCTTACCTCAGGAGGCTAACGGCTCTTTTGATTCCGTTTATGTCGTGTTCGGCCCGATTGCCCGTCTACGCCCTTCTGGCCTTTGCCTTCTTTCCCGATAAGGCCCACTTTGTCATTTTTTCCATGTACTTGTTGGGTATTTTCGCGGCCGTTTTGGTGGCCTTTTTGCTCCGCCGAACCCCCCTTTTCGGTAAAAGGGTAGAGCTTCCTTTCGTGGTGGAAATCCCTCCCTATCGCCTGCCGAGTTTTAGGGAACTTCTGCGCTCGTTGTGGACGCCGGTTTGGGAATTCGTTCACCGGGCGGGGACGGTGATATTTTTGGCCAACTTGGCGGTCTGGGTTCTCTTGAACGTTCCTTACGGGGCGCCGCCGAAGGAAACGCTTTTGGGAAAAACGGCTTCTTTGGTCCAACCGGCGTTGGAACCTTTGGGTTTCGGTCGCTACTGGGAAAACGCGGCGGTTCTGATACCGGGATTCTTGGCCAAGGAATTGATAATAACCTCCTACGGAACCATTCTCGGGGTCCAAGAGGAGGAAAGGAAAGTCGTTAAGGTCGACTTTTGGAGGGACCTTACTAAGCAAATCCGAAACTTGGGAAAAGCTTTTGCGGACGCGGTTCGCGCCTTTTTTGGTCTGCTGGTTCCCGGTTTACCGGAGGTGGAACTGGCACCCGCGTCGGTGGTAGAAAAGATTAAACAACTTTTTACGCCGGCCTCGGCCCTGGCGTTTATGGTTTTCGTTTTGTTGTATACGCCTTGTGCGGCAACGGTTGCAACCCTTTGGCAGGAATTCGGCCCTTTTTTGGCGGCGTTTTCAATTTTGTTAAACCTGTCGACGGCGTGGACTTTTTCGTTTTTAACTTTCCAAATTGCGAGGCTGATTTTTTAAGTTGACCTTATCGGGGTTTAAACTTCTCATTTAAGTCCCATGTGCGGAATTGTCGGTTACGTAGGAGAGGATTACGCGGTTCCCATACTGCTGAGTGCCCTGGAGAGGCTCGAATATCGGGGTTACGACTCGGCCGGAATAGCCGTAATCGAAGACGGAAAGCTGATAGTGGAGAAAAAGGTCGGAAAAATTAGGGAGTTGGTTCGGGCGTTGTGGGGTAAACAGTACAAGGCGAAAATCGGCATAGGTCACACGCGGTGGGCTACCCACGGAGCTCCTTCGGAAAAAAACGCCCACCCCCACACCGACGAGAGGATGGAGTTTGCGGTGGTCCACAACGGGATTATAGAAAACTACCTCGAACTGAAAAAGGAATTGGAAAACGAGGGGAGGAGGTTTTCCTCCGAAACCGACACGGAGGTTATAGCCCACCTGATATCGAAGTATTACGAAGGGGACCTGCTTCAGGCGGTTTTGAAAACCGTTAAGCGATTAAAGGGGGCCTTCGCCTTTGCGGTTATTTCGGTCCACGAGCCGGACAAAATAGTCGGCGTAAAAACCGGTTCTCCTTTGGTCGTCGGTCTCGGTAAGAACGAAAACTTCTTGGCCTCCGACATTCCGGCCATTTTGCCCTACACGAGAAACGTGATTTCCCTTGACGACGGCGAGGTGGCGGTTTTGACCAAGGATTCGGTCGACATTTACGACTTTGACGGCGTTCCGGTAAGTAAGGAAGTTTTCGTGGTTCCCTGGGACATCCTTTCGGCGGAAAAGGGCGGTTTCAAACACTTTATGCTTAAGGAAATTTTCGAGCAACCGAAGGCGGTCGCCGACACCATAGGCGGTTTTCTTTCGCAGGACCTGTCGTTTCCCTTCGACCTTTCGAAGGTCAATCGGATTGTTACCATTGCGTGCGGAACGTCTTACCACGCCGGGCTGGTGGGTAAGTATTGGATTGAGAAAAACGCCGGTATTCCGGTCGAGGTCATTTACGCGTCCGAGTTTCGCTACGCCGACGTTCCGGTGGACGAAAACACCTTGGTTTTGGCCATATCCCAGTCGGGTGAAACGGCCGATACGCGCTTTGCGGCCCTTAGCGCCAAGGAAAAGGGTGCGGCGGTCGTCGGTATCGTCAACGTCGTCGGAAGTTCCCTCGACAGGGAAGCCGACTTTACGCTTTACACCCACGCGGGACCGGAAATCGGGGTGGCCGCAACCAAGACTTTTACCGCCCAACTGGCCGTTTTGTACCTGGCCTCGCTTCTCTTTGCGCGGCGGCGCGGCCGCATAGACCGCGAGGAGTTTTACAAAAAGGTGGAACTCTTTTCGGAAGTTACCAAAAAAATGGAGAAGGTTCTCGAGCTCAGCGACCAAATAGCCGAGGTGGCCGCCAAGTACAAAAAGTTTAAGGACTTTTTGTACCTCGGCCGTTGGCTCAACTACCCGATAGCTTTGGAGGGGGCGCTGAAGCTGAAGGAGATTTCCTACATCCACGCCGAGGGCTATCCGGCGGGGGAGATGAAACACGGACCGATAGCGTTGATTGACGAAAACATGCCGGTCGTAGTTATCGCACCCCAAGACCGGGTTTACGAAAAGATGATTTCAAACCTCGAGGAGGTCCTCTCGAGAAAGGGCCGGGTTATTTCGGTCGGTTTTGAGGGCGACAAGGTCCTAAAGGAAAAGTCGGAAACCTTTATAGGTATCCCGGAGGTGGAGGCCGAATTTTCCCCCCTCGTTACGGTAATTCCCTTGCAGCTGCTGGCCTATCACATAGCCGACCAACTGGGGCTGGACGTCGACCAGCCGAGAAACCTGGCCAAGACGGTTACCGTGGAATAGGGTTTTAAGTTCCCGCGCCGAAGGCGCGGGCTTTATCCCCTACCTAAACAGGGCTACGCCTTTTTTAACGGCGGGATTGGTCAGGTCGAGGTCGAGCGGGGTTATCGAAACGAAGCCTTGGGCTACGGCCCAGTAGTCGGTCCAAGGTTCGGAGCTCCAGTTGAATTCGGTGGCCGCTATCCAGTAGATGGGCTGACCGTAGGGGTCTCTGTACCTTATTACGGCTTCCTTGTATATGCGATGGCCCTGACGGGTTATTGCGTAAGCCTTAAGCTCCTTGTAGGGGAGGTTCGGAACGTTTACGTTCAGGTAAAGGTTTTTCGGGAGACCGGTTTTTAGGACCTTTTTAAGGAGGTCCAAAACGACGAGGGAGGCGTCGGCAAAGCGAAAGTCCTCGCGCGCAAAGAGGGAAACGGCCATGGAGGGTATGCCGAGAATGGCTCCCTCCATTGCGCCGGCCACGGTTCCCGAATAGGTTATGTCCTCGCCCAGGTTCGGGCCTTGATTTATGCCGGAAACTACCACGTCGGGTTTCTTTCCCTCGAAGACGACGGCAACGCCCAGATGAACGCAGTCGGCGGGGGTTCCCTCTATTACGGTGTAGACGTCGGGGTCGACCTGGCGGATGCGGAGGGGTTTGGTAAAGGTGAGGGCGTGACCGGCCCCGCTGAGGTTACGGTCGGGGGCGACAACCTTAACGGTTTTAAATTCCTTTTTGAGGACCTCGTAGAGGGTCAGAATTCCCTCGGAAAAGTAACCGTCGTCGTTGACCAGTAGGACGGACGCATCCTTCATTCCTCACTATCTATAACGAAAACTCCGGTAACCGAGCTCCTGGATTGAACGTCGACGGAACCGGTTTCGATGTTGTAGACTATGCGGTCGCCCTTGAGAACGCCGCGGTCGGTTTTAACCACGGCGTTTCCTTCCAAAATTACTTCCTTCTTTTTGGGATAGTAGGTCATTAAGTCCCCGGTGGCGGTGTACTTTTTGTCCTTGTAAATTACTCCTCCCGCGGCCACTATGCGCTCAACTTTGCCCTCCGGGCTTAGGTAAACCGTAAGGCGGTCGCACCGGATTTCCTTACCGCTTTCGGTTGTCACCTTTACGTCGCCCTTGTAAATTATGCGGTCCTTTTCGCCGGTAAAACTTTTGGCGGTTATGCTGATTCTTTCGGCCCAAAGGGGCAGGGCCAAGAGGACTATACTAAGGAGTATCGAAGTAAGTTTGGACATCCCTCAAAATTATAAATCTGCCCACTTTGGGGTCGTAGAGAAAGCCGTAACCGACCAACAACACGCCGCCTTTTTTCAAAATTACCTTTTGACGGCCGAAAACTTTGTTCTGAACGAGGTCGACGACGGCCTCCTCGGTGCGGAGCTCCTCCGCCACCTCTCCGTTCGGTAAAAACTTTCGAAAGACCACGCTGCCGCTCAGAAAGATTTTTCCCTCCTTTACGAGGTAGAGGGCGCGGCGGGCGGAAACCTCAAAGAGTTGGTCGTAATTTTTTCCGTAAAAGTCGACGAATTCCACCCGTCCGGGGTCGGAAAGGTCGACGGCACTTCCTTTAAGGGTCCAGACCTTCTCCAGTTCCCTAAAGAGGTGGACGGTGAGGTCCCGTCCCTTTTTCTGGGGTTCAACCTTTTGGGCCTCCTCTTTTAGGACCCTAAGTTCGTAGCGGTAAACGAACTCAAAGGCGGTTGCGGCGACAAAGAGAAGCAAAATCAGCAGGAGAAGTCTTTTCATGGTCTTTTAAGTTCCGAATTTAGGTAAAGGAGGGTGTCGTTTTCGACCATAAACAGGTAGTCCCGGACGAAGGCCCGCAATGTTTCGTTTCGGGCCGTCAAAAGGAGGTTGTAGCGGCGCCGCAGGGCCTCGGTTTTGTTCTTTTCTATTTCGGTCAGTAGCCGAAGGTTTTCGATGTTTTCGCGATATTCGGCCACCTTCTTTAGTCCGTAAGGTGAAAAAAAGAGGTTTTTAACGAGGTAGAAGAGGCCGAAGAGAAAAAAGGCGAGAATGAAAAAGTCGACGACCTTTTCGCGCATTTTAAGGACGCCGCTTTAAAAACTTAGCGTACTGATTTATACCTTTAAAGAGGGCGCTTTCGGCCAGGTATTCCTCGATGCGGAGCAGTTCGTTGTACTTGGCGGTTCTTTCGCCGCGGGCGGGCGCACCGGTTTTTATCTGACCGCTGTTTGTGGCCACCGCAAGGTGGGAAATAAAGGTGTCCTCCGTTTCACCGGAGCGGTGGGAAATGATGTAACCGTAGCCGTTTTCTTGGGCCAAACGGATGGTGTCGAGCGTTTCGGATACGGTTCCTATTTGATTGAGTTTGATTAAAATGGCGTTGGCTATACCTTCCTCTATGCCCCTTTCGAGGATTTTGGGATTGGTGGTAAAGAGGTCATCGCCGACGAGCTGAACCTTTTCGCCCAGGCGCTCGGTAATAAGCCTCCAGCCCTCCCAATCGTTTTCGGCCATCGGGTCCTCGATGGAGACTATCGGATAGTCCTCTATCAGTTTCTCGTAGTAGTTGACCAACTCCTCGGAGGTGAGCTCGCGACCTTCGATGCGGTAAAGGCCGTTTTCGTAAAATTCGCTGGAGGCGGCATCCAAAGCCAGCAAAACGTCCTCGCCGGGGTGGTAGCCCGCCTTTTCAACGGCCTCCAGAATGAGGTCCAGGGCCTCCCTGTTGGAGTTCAGGGAGGGGGCAAATCCCCCTTCGTCTCCCACGTTGGTGGAAAAGCCTTTTTCTTTAAGGACCTTTTTGAGGGTGTGGTAGACCTCCACGCCGCAGCGGAGGGCCTCCGAAAACTCGTCCCCGAAGACGGGGATTATCATGAATTCCTGCAGGTCGAGGTTGTTGTCGGCGTGAACGCCGCCGTTGATGATGTTCATGAGGGGGGCGGGCATTACCCGGCCGGCCTCCCCGCCCAGGTACTTAAAGAGGGGAACGCCGAGTTCCTCGGCCCTTGCGCGGGCAAAGGCCATGGAAACGGCCAGCACGGCGTTGGCTCCGAGTTTGGACTTGTTTTCGGTCCCGTCGAGGGCCACCAGAAGGTCGTCCAGCTCGGTTTGGTGTTCGACGTCGAGTCCCACGAGCTCCTTGGCGATAACGCTGTTTACGTTGTCGACGGCTTTGAGGACGCTCTTTCCGAGGTAGTAGTGGGCGTTTCCGTCGCGCAGCTCTAAGGCTTCGTTTTCGCCGGTCGAGGCTCCCGAGGGGACCATACCCCTTCCGAGGGCTCCGCTTTCGAGGAGGACCTCGGCCTCAACGGTGGGATTTCCGCGGCTGTCGAGAACCTGGCGGGCCCGAACGTCGATAATTCTCGACATACTCTTACGATTTTACGGCGGGGCCGAAATTTATAATTCCGTCTTATGACGCTCAAGCTCTTCAACACTTTGAGCGGTAAGCTCGAGGAGTTCGTTCCCGAAAATCCGCCGAAGGTCAAAATATACACCTGCGGCGTCACCGTTTACGACGAAAGTCACGTGGGTCACGGTAGGAGTTTAATCGTCTTCGACACCTTTAGGAGGTATCTGGAACACCTCGGCTACAAGGTCAGGTTCGTCAGAAACTTTACCGACGTGGACGACAAGATTATCGACCGCGCAAAAAGCGAGTGCAAACACTTTATGGAGATTGCCGACCGCTACATAGCCCGTTACTACGAGGACATGGAGGCCATAGGGGTTCGGCCCGCCGACGTAGAGCCGCGGGTAACCGACCACATTCCCGAAATCATTGAGCTTATAAAAAGGCTTATCGAAAAGGGCTACGCCTACGCCACGCCGGAGGGAAACGTTTACTTCTCGGTGGAGAAGTTTAAGGAGTACGGAAAGCTTTCCAAAAGGAGCATCGACGAACTCATAGCGGGCGCGCGCGTGGAACCGGGCGAGGACAAGAGAAACCCCCTCGACTTTGCCCTCTGGAAGCGGTCAAAAGCGGGCGAACCCGCCTGGGAAAGTCCGTGGGGTGAGGGAAGACCGGGTTGGCACACCGAATGCGTCGCGTTCGTTTTTAAACACTTGGGGGAAACCATCGACATCCACGGCGGAGGACTCGACCTCGTCTTTCCCCACCACGAGAACGAAATAGCGCAGGCCGAGGCTTTGACCGGCAAACCCTTTGCCCGCTACTGGATGCACAATGGTCTGGTCATCGTCAACGGTCAAAAGATGTCCAAGTCGCTGGGTAACTTTGTCACGCTTAAGGAGATTTACACTAAGTATCACCCCGACGTTTTGCGGCTTCTGGTTTTGAGCGTTCACTACCGCAGTCCCCTCGACTTTTCCTGGGAAAAGATGGAAACTTCGAAAAAAGTTTACGAGCGCATCCGCCAGGCGGTGGAGGACTACGAAACTTTAAAAACTTTGAAGGTAGAGGAAACCGCCGAAGGCGGCGTCCATCCCCTCTATTCGACCATTAAGGAAACGGAGGAGAAGTTTTTTAAGGCTTTGGCCGAGGACTTTAAAACCCAGGAGGCGCTGGCGGCCGTTATGGAACTCATTTCGGAAATGAACAAAATAAGGAACGAAGCCTTCAGGACCAAAACGGTGTCCAAGGCCGCCCTGGAGGCCTACGGCGCCGCCGTAAATTCGATTAAAAACACCTTGAGAAACATTTTCGGACTGTTGGAGGACGTTTTGCCGAGGTGCCCGGTCCGCGAGGTGGTCCGTAAAGAACTGGAGCCGGCGTCGGCCGTTTTGGACGAAAGCCTGATAGACCTTTTGGTGGAAGTTCGTCAAATGGCCCGCGAAAGGAAGGTTTTCGACATTGCCGACAAAATAAGGGACGCCCTTAAGGAAAAGGGCATCGTTTTGGAGGACACCCCCTTCGGCACCAAGTGGAAGAGGGCGTAAGCTTTTCCTTTGATAAGGGCTTACCGACGGGGCGCTTTCGCCCCGCCTGCTATCTAATAACAATTAATGGAGTTTCACGGGCTTAAGACCGACCTTTACGAGCTTACGATGGCCCAAATTTACCTCGAAAGGGGTAAAACGGGCCGGGCCGTATTTTCCCTCTACGCGAGAAAGCTTCCCGAGGTTCGAAACTTTTTGGTCGTCGGCGGCGTCAACCGCCTTCTGGAGGAATTGGAAAACTTCCGATTTTCGGACGGGGACATAGCCTACCTCCGGTCGCTGGGATTGTTTAAGGAACGCTTTTTGGAGTGGTTGGCCGACTTTTCCTTCAAAGGAAGCGTTTACGCAATTCCCGAGGGGAGGATAGTTTTTCAGGAGGAACCGATAGTTCAGGTTGAGGCCGACCTTCCCTCGGCCCAAATTTTGGAAACTTTCGTAATCAACCGCGTGCATCTGGGAACGGTTTTGGCCTCTAAGGCGGCGCGGATTTACGCGGCCGCCCGCGGGAAATTGCTGGTCGACTTCGGTTGTCGACGGGCCCACGGTTTTGAGGCGGCCAATCAGGCGGCCTACGCGGCCCTCGTTTGCGGTTGGAACGCAACCTCCAATTTGGAGGCGGGCCGGCTTTACGGTTTGCCGGTAAGCGGAACGATGGCCCACTCCTTCGTTATGGTTTTCGGCGAGGAGGAGGCCTTTAAAACCTTTTACGAGTTTTATCCCGACAGGGCCGTATACCTGATAGACACCTACGACGTTCTTAGGGCCGCCGAACTGGTGGTAAAACTGGCCAAGGAGGGTTACAAACCGGTCGGGGTCCGCATCGACAGCGGCGACATTCCCTCGTTGGTGAAAAAGGTTCGCCAACTTCTGGACCAAAACGGTCTGACCGACGTCAAGATTATCGTCAGCGGCGGCGTGGACGAATACTCCATAGAGGAGTGGAGGAACCTTCCGATAGACGGTTTTGGGGTGGGAA
>JAADCT010000061.1 GCA_013154305.1 Aquificota bacterium | reverse complement strand
AGCTCGTGGGCCAAAACCTTTTTACCCGTTTCGGAGACAACGCACTCGAGACCGAGACCCAGCCGCAGGGCGTGTTCGGCAAAGCGGAGGGCGTAAAGGGAGCCGCTGGCGCCGGTTACGCACAGGAGAAGCTTCTTTTGCATTTTCGGTAAACCCCGTTAGGGTCTGTTAATTTAAATTCTCCGACATGGCCAAAATCCACCCCACCGCCGTCGTGGAGGGGGAGGTCGAACTGGCCGACGGCGTAGAGGTCGGTCCCTACTCGGTCCTCCGCGGTCGGATAAAAGTCGGCAAGGGCACCAAAATAGGGGCCCGGGTTTCCATCTACCACGACGTGGAAATCGGGGAAAACTGCCGAATTTTCGACGGTTGCGTAATAGGCGGCCCTCCCCAACACACCCGCGACGAGGGGCGGGAGGGGCGCGTCGTAATCGGTAACGATACAGTTTTGCGGGAGTTCGTTACCGTAAATCGGGGAACCGACTTCGACAAAAGGGTCACGAAAATAGGAAACGGCGTCTTTATCATGGCCTACGCCCACGTGGCCCACGACTGCGAGGTGGGCGACGGCGTAATAATGGCCAACGCCGCAACCCTCGGCGGCCACGTCGTGGTTGAAAGGGGCGCCTTTTTGGGCGGTTTGTCGGCCGTTCAGCAGCGCTGCCGCGTCGGCGCCTACGCCATGGTGGGAGGCCTCAGCGGCGTCAACAAGGACGTTCCCCCCTTCACGAGGGCGGTGGGGCACCACGTTGAGCTAAAGGGCCTGAACCTGGTCGCCCTCAAGCGCGCCGGTTTTCCCCCCGAGGAAGTGAGGTTGCTGGAAAAGGCCTACCGGCGCATCTTCGCCTCCAACAAAAGGCTGATAGAAGCCGTGCGCGAGGTTTTGGAGGAGATGGGCCAAAGCGAGGCCGTTCGCTACTTTTGCGACTTTATTTTGGAGAGCCTGGAAAGGGGGCGGCCGGTCGCCGTCGACAAGAGCCTAAAGCGCCTAAAGCGCCAGAGGTAAAGCCCCTTTGCTCGAAAGCATAAAAACTTCTCCCCTTCGGTTTTAAACTCGCTTCAACCGATGGGGGAAAAAGGTATCGGCGTCCTGAGGGAGGTTTTCCTTCGCCACCTGCGAAAGAGGGAAAAACTCTCTCCCGACTACTTTAGACCCTTTTTGAGAAAACAATCGCCGCAGGTGACGCTCGTTTACTGCTCCGACTCGCGCGTTCAGACCGAACTTTGGGGCCTCGAGGCGACCAACTTCGCCTTTTCGGTCCGAAACGCGGGCAACCAAATTTTGAACGCCCTCGGTTCGGTCGACTACGGGGTTCTCCACCTGCAAACCCCCCTTCTTCTGATAGTGGGGCACGTGAGGTGCGGCGCCGTTTCGGCCGCCCTCGGCGACTACGGCGACCAACCGCCGGCGGTCGTAAAGGAGCTTTCGACCCTCTGCGTGCCCCTTCGCCGCGCCCTCCGAAAGCGGTTTAAAAGGACGCACGACCTCGTCGAGGAGGCCGTTTTGGAAAACGTCCACTTTCAGGTCGAGGTGGCCCTGTCGCGCTACCGCGACAGGGTCGAGAAGGGTCTTTTGACCGTGGCCGGGGGCCTCTACGACTTTGCCAACCTCTACGGGAGGGGAAGGGGCGCCCTCCTGCTGGTAAACGTCAACGGAAAGAAGGACCCCTCGGAGGTTCCCGACGAACTCAAACCCTTTTTCGTCTCAAAAGGTTGGGCCGACGAAAATGGTTAAAGAAGCTATGGACCCTACCCGAAAGGTGGTCGAGGTCGTCCGGCGGCTCGAGAGGTTCGTCCCCGCCCTCGAGCCGCCCGTTCACCGCATGTTCGAGGTTCAGGGAAGGGACCACTACCGAATTTTAGTTTGCGGAATACTGTCGGCCCGGAGCCGGGACGAAAAGACCGTTCCCGTCTGCCGCCGCCTCTTTGAACGCTACCCGACGCCGGAAAAGCTGGCAAGGGCACCCCTGTCCGAAGTGGAGGAGGCCCTAAAGGGCATAGGCCTCCACCGCCAAAAGGCCAAGTACCTCAAAGAGGCCGCCCGAATGCTGGTCGAAGACTACGGGGGGCGCCTGCCCGACCGCCTCGAGGAGCTGGTGAAGTTTCCCGGGGTGGGCCGCAAGGTGGCCAACGTCATCCTGACCCACGCCCACGGAAAGGACGCAGTGGCCGTCGACACCCACGTCCACCGTATATCGAACCTCCTCGGACTGGTCCAAACGCGGAGGCCCGAGGAAACCGAAAGGGAACTTTTGAAAATCACCCCCGACGGCTACAAAAGAAAGGTCAACTACCTGCTGGTGGGATTGGGTCAAACAATCTGCGACCCGAAAAGGCCAAAGTGCGAAAGGTGCCCGCTGAAGGACCTGTGCGACTTTTACCTCTCTTCGGTCGGAGGTTGAGCCTCCCCGGTCGGTTTCTCCTCCCCTTTCTCCAAAAGGGGATTGAACCAAATCCACAGGGCCCAGAGGGGGAGCAAAACGAAAATCGTCAAAAAGAGGGCCGTCTGTTGCCGAACGAACCAAAGGAGCAAAACCAGCGCCGTCAGGGCGGCCAAAACCTTTCCCGATAGCTCAAAAAACGCGGCGGGCGGCCTTTTTACCATCTAACACTTTTATTTTGAACCCCGCCCGCGCCTTCGGCGCGGGAAATTTACACTTTCTTTTAACGAGGATGATAGTGACGGTGGACGGACCCAGCGCCAGCGGAAAGTCTACTGTGGCCAAAGAGCTGGCCAAAAGAATCGGCTTCTTTTACCTGAACACCGGGGCAACCTATCGCGCCCTCGCGCTGGCGGCCCTGAGGAAGTTGGGAAAAAAGGACGACTACGGGCCAGAGGAACTCTTAAAACTCCTCGAGGAGACGAAACTGGAGGTTTCCTTCGAGGGGTGGGAGTTTAAGGTCTTCCTCGACGGGGAGGACGTTACCGACCTTATAGAGGACGAGGAGGTCGGGCGGGTCGCCTCGCTGGTTGCCCGCCACCCGCAGGTAAAGGAGAGGATGTTCGAGCTTCAGCGGCGGCTGGTGGGCGGGGCCAACGCGGTGGTAGAGGGCCGCGACGCGGGTCTCTTCGTCTTTCCCGACGCCGAGGTAAAGGTATTTCTGACCGCCTCGCCCGAAGAGAGGGCAAAGAGGCGCCACCGCCAACTGCTGGAGGCCGGCAAAAGGGTCTCCTACGAGGAGGTCCTAAAGGCGATAGTCGAAAGGGACGAGAGGGACCGAAAGAGGGAGCGCTATCCCTTCAAACCGGCCGAGGACGCCGCGGTCGTCGACACCACCGGAAAGTCGGTCGGGGAGGTCCTCGAGGAGGTCTTTTCGCTCGTCAAACCCCACCTCAACCTGTTTATAACGGGCGTCGGCTCGGGTCTCGGAAGGGCGCTGGCCCTCGAATACCTCCGAAGGGGCTATCGGATATTCGCCCTCTCGAGGAAGCTCCCGCCCGAACTTCAAAACCGCGGGGAGGTTAAGTTCGTCCAAACCGACCTCCGAAACCTCGAGGAGGTAAAGCTGAAGACCGACCGCCTCTTGGGGGGGCTGAAGGCCGCCCTCCCCTGGACGGTTCTGAACGCCGGCGTCCTCGGCCGGCTGGCGGAGATGGTAAGGCTCCCGCTGAGGGAACTGGAGGAGGTAATGGCGGTAAACCTGTGGAGCAACAAACTGATTTTGGACCAACTTTGGGAGCTTCAAAACCGCGGAGACCTGCGGGCGGGTCAAATTATTGCAATCTCCAGCGGTGCGGCGGTAAACTGCAACAAAGGCTGGAACGCCTACTCGCTTTCGAAGGCGGCGCTAAACTGCGCGATAAAGCTCTACAGCCACGAGTTTGAGCGCTCGCACCTGATTGCGCTGGCGCCGGGCCTGATTTGGACGCCGATGCTTCAAAAGGTCGTCCTCGAGCACGACGGGGAACGCTTTCCCTCCGTAAAGCGGCTGAAGGCGGCACCCAAACACTCGCCCGAGAGCGCCGCCAAGATGCTGGTCGAGGTCTTTGCCAACCTCGGTCGCTTTCCCAGCGGAAGTTTCGTCGACGTTCGGACCGCCTTTCCCCGAACCTACGAGCGTTATCTGGCGTTAGCGGCCGATAATTAAATTTTCTATAACTTATGGCGCTACTCTACTCGGGCCTCGCCCTCTTTTTGATATACCTGTCGATACTGCTGTCGCGGCGCTTCGGCATCCCGGCGCTGATACCGATAATCTTTTTGGGCCTCTTGACGAAAGACTTCCTTCACACCGAACACCTGCACTTTTTCGTCGAACTCGGGCTCGTTTTGCTCTTTTTCTTCATCGGGCTCGAGTTCAACATGGAAAAGCTCAAGTCCATGACCGCCAAGGCGTGGAAGGCGGGCATAGCCGACTTCGTAATAAACTTCTTCCCCCCTTTCGGGCTGGCGCTACTGTTTGGCTTTAGCTTCGTCGAGGCCCTCTTTTTGGCCACCGTCGCCTATCCCTCCTCCACCTCGATAATCGCCAAGCTCCTCATCGACTACAAGAGACTGATAAACCCCGAAACGGAGCTCATTTTGGGAATACTCATCTTCGAGGACGTGGTGGCGATTATCCTTCTTTCGGTCCTCTTCGGAATTACGCAGGGGCAGGTCAGCGCCGCCTCGATTGCGACCAACGTTGCGATAATGTTCGTCGTGGTGGCCCTGTCGGTCGTTTTGGGTCGCCTCGTTTTGGTCCGAATAACCAAGTATCTGGAAAAGATACTGACCGGAGCCGAGGACCTCATCCTGCTCATGCTGGGTCTGCTGCTTTTGGTGGCGGGGGCATTTAAGGCCCTCGGCATCAGCGAGGTTTTGGGCGCCTTCATTTTGGGCCTGATGTTCGGCGAAACGCCCTTTGCCGAGGACATCGAAAAGTCGCTCCACGACCTTAAGGAGCTTTCGCTGGCGATATTCTTTTACAACTTCGGCGCCTCCCTTCCCGAAATTACCGAGCTGCCCAGCCCCCTCTTTTTGCTCCTGCTGGTGGTTTTGGGCATCGTCGGAAAACTGGTGGGCACCTACGTGGGCGGTCGGATGGCCGGCTTTTCGCCGCGGCTGGCCTTCCGGGCGGCGCTGGAGATGATTCCGCGGGGAGAGTTCTCCATAGTGGTTACCGCCATGGCGCCGAAAACGATTCAACCGCTGGCGGCCCTCTACATCATCGTCACCGCCGTGATAGGCTCGATAGTCTTTATCTACGCGCCCAAAATAGTGGACAAGGTCTTCGGAAAGAAGAAGAAAAAGTCGAAGGAGGTTCCCGACTACCTAAAGGACCTCGTACAATAGCCCCTAAGCGGTGCGAAGGGGAGGCGACTTTCGAAAGCTTTTTCTCTTGACCCTTTTCGTTCCCTACGCAGTCGTCTTTTTGCTTTCGGCGTACCTCTTTACGACCAACCTCTCCAAGTTGGGAGAGCTCAAGACGGTCCAGGAGCTGGCCGAACCGATAGACCGCCTCTCGAGGGTGGTGGTGCTTCTCAACCACGCCAAGGTCCTTAAGGTCGCCCCCCGACCGCCGGAGTTTCCCGAGGCCGACGACCCGGTTGCGGAGCTGGAAAGGGAACTCCTCCTTCTGAAGGAAAAGCTCTTTCAAAACCCCCACTGGGTCGAGTACTGCAACTGTTGGGACCTTTTGAAGTTCGACGAGCGCATCCTCGAGCTGGTCAAAAAGCCGTTTTTGGGAACCGAGGAGCTGAGGGAGCTCGGCCGATACGCCAACCTCCTTAACGCCTACTACGTAAATCTGAGCCTGCGGTTGAAGCAGGCGGCAGTGGCCGAGGTCTTTAAAAACTTTTACTTTCTCCACCGCCTGCTGGCCGTCGGTTCCGACTTCGTGGCCGAAAACGCCCTCTTTTTGGAGGGTCGACTTCAAAACTTTTACTACGAGTACTACTACCTGCAGGGGCTCTTTAGGGCCAACCTCGACGCCTACTTTGCACTCCTTACCGACGACCAACTTAAAGAGCTCTTTAAAAGGGAGCTTCTGCAGGCGCCGCTGATAAGGACCTTCCTGAGCGGCTTTTACCGCGACGCGGAGCTTCTTTTGACCGATTATTCGGACTTCGTCGGCCGATTTTGGGAATACCGCTGCCGCGTCTTCGGCGAGGCAAAGGGTTGGATAGAGGCGCAGGTGGGGCGTCTGCAGCTGGAGCTGGCGCTTCTTTTTACCGTTGGGCTGGTTTTGGCCGCCCTGCTGGTGGCCTTCCACCTGAGGCTGTACAAGCTCGGGCTGGAAAACTTGAACCGGCTTTTGGCCGAGGTTCGTCTGCGCTCGGCCCGTGACCCCCTCACGGGGCTCTTCAACCGCCGCCTCTTTAACGAATACCTCCTCAAGCGCGTCCGCGAGCTTTACCGAAACGGGGAAAAGGTTTCCCTCGTTCTCCTCGACCTGGACGACTTTAAGAGGATTAACGACCTTTACGGTCATCCCTTCGGCGACGAGGTCCTCCGGAGGGTCGCCCGCCTCCTCCGGACCGCCGTAAGGGAGGGGGACGCCGCCTTCCGCTGGGGAGGGGAGGAGTTTGCCGTCTTCGTCAGGGGCGACAGGGCGGCCGCCCTGTCGCTGGCCGAGCGCCTGCGCCGCAAACTGGAGGAAACCACCGTAAACGGCGTTAAAGTTACCGCCTCCTTCGGCGTGGCCGAATACTCGGGGGAGGAACCCAAGGAGTTTTTCCAAAAGGCCGACCGGGCCCTCTACGAGGCCAAAAGGAAGGGGAAAAACCGCGTCGAGGTCGCCGACTAGTCCTCCACCATCAGGTAGAGCTCCTTCCAAAAACCCCACACGGTGGGATAGAAGTTTTTCAAACCCGTTTGGGCGGCCACCAGCTCCCGCGGCGTCGCTATAAAAATCATCGGCTGTTTTTCGTAAACAATCCTAAAGGCGCGGCGGTAGAGCTCCTTTCTCCTTTCGGGGTCGAGTTCGGTGGCCGCCTCCTCAAAGAGCCGGTCGACCTCGGCCTCCCACTCGGTGGAGGGTTTCTTTTGGAGGGGATACCACATGTGGAGGCTTCCCCAGCTGCACCACACGTTCCTGCCAAAGTGGGGGTCGACCGAGCCCGTCAGTCCGATAATCACCGCCTCCCAACCGTAGGGGGGGGAGGTCAAAAGCCGAACGAGGTTGTTAAAGTCGAGCGGCTGAAAGTGGACCTTAATGCCGAGCCGCTCCAGGTCCCGTTTTAAGATGCTGCCGATGGCCTCCCTTTCCTTGTTTCCCGCGTTGGTCAACAGGACGATTTCGACGCGGTGCCCTTCGGGGTCTTCCAAGTAGCCGTCGCCGTCCCTGTCCTCAAATCCCGCCTCCCTCAAAAGCTCCCTGGCCCTTCGAAGGTCGTAGTCTATCGGCTCAAAGAGGTCCTCCGAGTAGAGCCAGGCGTTGGCGGGCGTGACCGGCCCGTAAAGCGGGGTGGCCAGACCGCCGTAAACGAGGTTTACTATCGCCCGCCGGTCGACGGCGTGGGAAACGGCCCAGCGGAACTTCTCGTTTCTGAACCAGCGAACTTTGTAGTCGGGGACCGAGGATTCGGGATTTTGATTAAAGACCAAAAAGGTCAAAGAGGGCGTCGGACCGAGGTCGTAGACCTTTATCGGTCGCTCCCCGGCGCGGGCCGCCAGGGTCAAAAGTTGCGACGGCCCCACGCCCAAGAGGTGGACCTCGCCGGCCAAAAACTTAACCAGGGCCGCGTCGGGGTCCGGAATTATCAATCCCACCTTCCTCCTTAGGTAGGGCAGGCGAACGCCCCTTTCGTCGGTCTCGTAGTAGTAGGGATTGGCCTCCCACTCGACGCGCTGCCCCTTCAGGTAGACCTTCAGGCGGTAGGGTCCCGTTCCGACCACCTCCGACGGGGGGGTGTTTACGTTCCACGCCGAAAGGAAGGTTCCCTCGTCGACGAACCTTTTCAGTTTGTGTTCGGGCAGGACGGCCACGGTCAGGGTCCTCAAAAAGGGGGCAAACCTTTCGGGCAAAACGAAGCGAACCGCGTAGTCGTCGACCTTTTCAACCTTAAAGGGTTTACCGTTTACCAAAAGCGTGTCCCTGACCGGGGTTGGCACCTCGGGATTGAGGTAAACCTCGTTAAAGGTAAAAACGACGTCGTCGGCCGTAAAGGGTTCACCGTCGTGCCAGCGAACGCCCCTTCTTAGGTAGAAGGTCCAAGTCCGCCCCGAGGGGTCGACCTCCCACCGGACCGCCAGGTCCGGCTCCACCTCCAAAGTTTTCGGGTCGACCTTGACCAAACCGCTGAAAAGGTCGCCGATAACGGCCGAGGAGCTCGTCTCCTGAACCAGGGCGGGATTTAGGGTCTTGGGGTCGGAGGCCAGGCGCACGACCAAAGGTCCCTCGGTCGGTTTTCCCAAAAGGGGTCTTTCGGGAAGCTCGACCTTTTCCAGGGTGAGGTTTAGGCCCTCCGGCGACGGCGAACGCAAAAGGTAAAAGGGCAAAAAGGCCAAAATTGAAACCGCAACGCCGAGGAAAAAGTAAAAGCTCGACCCCATTCAAAGTTTTATGTATAGAAAGCCTCTTTTCCCCGTTTGCGGTCAATAATTGCTATCGACCCCGCTTTCGGGACAAAATAGGGGCGTCCCCCTCCTAAACGGGGAGGGCTGCCCGCTGTTAACATTTTGAGAATTAAAAAAGGGGAGGTTTCTCTTAATGCTCGAATACGACATACTCATCGTCGGAGCCGGAGGAGCGGGTCTCTACGCCGCCCTTTGGGCCTCCCAAAATCCCAAGCTTAAAGTCGGCGTAATGTCGAAGGTCTATCCCGTTCGCTCCCACACCGGTGCCGCCGAAGGCGGAATCAACGCCGCCCTCGGAAACGTCGCCCCCGACAGCCCGGAAAAGCACGCCTTCGACACCGTCAAAGGTTCCGACTACCTGGCCGACCAGGACGCGGTCGAACTGATGACCCAAATGGGTCCCCAAATCATCTACGACATAGAACACCGCGGAGTGCCCTTTTCGCGGCTCCCCGACGGAAGGATAGCCCAAAGGCCCTTCGGAGGGGCTTCTTTTCCCCGAACCTGCTACGCGGCCGACCGAACCGGTTTGGTAATCCTCCACACGCTCTTTGACCAAGCCCTCCGGCAGGGCGTCGAATTTCTCAACGAGTGGTTTCTCCTAAACCTCGTCCACGACGGGGAAAGGGTTTTGGGCGTCACCGCCTGGGACATCCGAAACGGCGGCGTTCACTTCGTCAAGGCCAAGGCGGTAATTTTGGCCACCGGCGGGCACGCCCGGATGTATTGGAACCGCACGTCCAACGCCCTCGGAAACACGGGCGACGGCAGCGCCGCCGCCTTGCGGGCGGGCATTCCCCTAAAGGACATGGAGTTCGTTCAATTCCACCCCACCGGTCTCAGGAAAACGGGAATTTTGATTACCGAGGGCGCCCGCGGAGAGGGCGGCTACCTGATAAACAAGGACGGCGAGCGCTTTATGAAGCGCTACGCCCCCGAAAAGATGGAGCTCGCCCCCAGGGACATAGTCGCCCGCGCCATAGAGAGGGAAATCCTCGAGGGTCGCGGTTGCGGTCCCGAAGGCGACTACATCTGCCTCGACCTCAGGCACCTGGGCGAGGAAAAGCTTATGGAGCGTCTGCCCCAAACGGTCGAACACGCCCGCGTTTACGAGGGCGTCGACCCGGTAAAAGAGCCGATACCGATAAGGCCCACGGCCCACTATTCGATGGGGGGAATAGACACCGACAAGTACGGTCGGACCGAAATTAAGGGCCTTTACGCCGCGGGAGAGACCGCCTGCATTTCGGTCCACGGTGCCAACCGTCTGGGCGGAAACTCCCTCCTCGACATACTGGTCTTCGGAAAGCTGGCGGCCGAGGATGCGGCCGAATACGTCGTCGGCGTCGAGCACGCCGCCACCGACGGCGCCGAGTTCGTAAGGAGGGAGGAGGAGTTTATAAAGTCCCTTACGGAAAAGGAGCCGAGGGAAAACCTCGGTCAAATGAGGAGGGAGCTCGGCGAAGTTATGGCGTCGAAGGTGGGCATCTTCCGAGAGGAAAAGCCGATGCTCGAAGCCCTCGAGGCCATCCGCGAGCTCAAAGAGAGGGCAAAAAGCGGTCTGGCCGTCGTCGACCGGTCCAGGAGGTTTAACCTCAACCTGGTTCAAACGCTCGAATTTTTAAACCTCCTCGACCTGGCCGAGGTGACCACCCTCTGCGCCGTTGAGAGAAAGGAAAGCCGCGGCGCCCACTACCGCCTCGACTACCCCCAAAGGGACGACGAAAACTACCTCAAACACTCCCTCGTAAGGAGAAAGGAGGACGGAACCCTCGAGCACGGTTGGAAGGAGGTCGTCATTACCAAGTGGCAGCCGCAGGAAAGGAAGTATTGACCTCCTCCCCTTTCGGCCGCCTTCGGGGAGAAAAAGACCGCGCTAAGTTTAAGAAAGAGGGTTTTAACCGATGGAGGTTCTAAATAAGCCGGAAACCGAAAAAGGTAAGGCCGACGTTTCAACCGCCGGGGAAAGGCCCCCAAAAGTTTCGACCCGCGGGAGGAAAGACGGCAAGCCGGCGACCCGAGGCGGCGGAGTCGAAAAGCCGATTTTCACCCCCGGGGAGGTCCTCAAGGGCAAAAACCGCCCGCGGTCTCAATAGCCTTTACAAAAACAAGGAGGTTCTTTGAGATGGCCGAAAAGGCGGTCCTCAGGATTTACCGATACAACCCCGAGGTGGACCAAAACCCCTTTTACAGGGAGTACGAGGTTCCCCTCGACGAGGTTCAAACCCTGCTGGACGCCCTCTTTTTCGTCCAGGAGAGGTTGGACCCCACGCTGAGCTTTCGCTTCTTCTGCCGGGCGGCCGTTTGCGGTTCCTGCGCCGTAAAGGTAAACGGCGTTTCCCGTCTCGCGTGCAAAACCCGCTTTAGGGACCTGGTTGAGGCCTCCGGCGGCCGCCCGATAACGGTCGAACCCCTCAACTTCCTGAAACCGGTCAAGGACCTGGTGGTCGACCACGACGCGGCCTTTGAAAACCTCAAAACCCTAAAAACGTGGTGCGAGCCGAAGGAACCGATACCCGAAAGGGAATACCGCATTCCGCCCGAGGAGGTCAAAAAGTACGAAAGGCCCACCAACTGCATCCTCTGCTTCGCCTGCTACGGCAACTGTGAGGCCGTAATGGACGACCCCAAGTACGCCGGTCCCTTCGCCTTTTCGCGGGTTTACCGCTACGCCGTCGACAGCCGCGTAAAGGACGAGCACAAGCGGGAAATGGTCAAAAACGCCCTCGAGGCGGGCGACGTTTGGAGCTGCGTCCAGTGCCAAAAGTGCATCTACGTTTGCCCCAAAGGGGTCCGGCCCGCCGAGGACATTCAAAACGTTCGGGGTATCGCCGCCGAAATGGGCTTCAGGGACTATCCCGGCGTCCGCAAACTGCAACACTTCGTCGACTGGGTATACGCCACCGGCCAGATAAACCGTTTGGCCTTGCCGGAGGAGGTCTACGGCGTCGACCCCACGCCGCTCATTAACAAGTTCCGCGAAAAGGGGGCCGAGGTTTGGGAGGTTCCCAAACCCCTTCCCGGACTGCTCGAGTTTAGGGACCTCATACTGGAGGTGATGAAGGAAAAGAAACCCCACCTGGACATCGACTTCCACCACGTCAGGCGCATAGACAAGCGGGTGGAGGAGGTCTTTAAGGCCGACGTTTGCACCCGCATAACCGAAAAGTTTGAAGAGCAAAAGTCGGACTTCTTCTCCCGCTTTTGGAAGAAGCTGGGAGAGTTTTTCGGAGCCTCCTGAGGGGGTAAAGAGGTGAAACCCGACCTCGAGCTGGCCGCCCGACTGGCCCCCCTCCTTTCCCGACTCGGGGAGAAGGAGCTGGCCCGAAAACCCTGCAGGGTTTCGCCCGAGACCCTCCTCCGATGGATGGACGAGGGGGAAAAGGTCCTCCTGCTGGACGTAAGGACGCCGCCGGAGACCTCGCTGGTGGGCTTCAGGTATTCCCACACCCTGGAGGTTCCGCTGAACGAACTCCTTACGGAGGAAAACCTAAAACGGCTCGCCTCCTACGAAGGTTGGAAGTTGGTGGTGGCCTGCCGGAGCGGCGTTCGCTCGCTGGTTGCGGCCTTCGTCCTGCGGGCGGTGGGTTTCGAAAACGCCTACTCGCTGGAAGGCGGGCTCGTAGAATTCGCGCGGACCGTCCGCTGCCGCGGTCCCTGACGCGGGAGGGAAAACCCGTTAGCCCTTGCGTTTTAAAAACGGAGGAGTTTAAAACGGACTTTAGAACCCCTTTTAAAGGGGGGTAAAAGAGCTTGCGGGAGGGAAGCGATGAAACAGGTCGGTTTTTATCAAGGTTGTTGTTTTCAAGGGCCCGACGCCCACATGTTTGACATGCTCAAAAAGGTCTTTGCCGACCTCGGCGTTGACATAAAACTGGTCGAGAGGACCACCTGCTGCGGAGGAAACACCATAGACGAGGCCAACAAGTTTCTCGTTTACTCCATCAACGCCCGAAACATTGCCCTCGCCGAGGCGGAAGGCTTGGACCTCCTCGTTTCGTGCAACACCTGCTACATGGTCCTGGCCAAAACCAAACACGCCCTCGACAACGACCCCCAGCTGAGGGAGGAAATTAACAAACTCCTGGCCGAGGAAGGTCTCGAATACAAGGGCACCGCCAAAATTTGGCACATCCTACCCTACCTGGTGGAGGAGGTCGGCGTCGACACCATAAGGAAAAAGGTAAAGAGACCTTTGAAAGGTTGGAAGGTCGCCACCTACTACGGTTGTCACATCAAGTATCCCAAGGAAGTAGCCGTCGTCGACAGCGAAAATCCCAGCGGACTGGAGGAGCTGGTCGAGGCCCTCGGAGCCGAACCGGTCAAGGACTACGAGGGTAAGGACGCCTGCTGCGGCTACCACGCCTACTACACCAACAAGCCGGTGGCCCTCAAAAAGGTCGTCAGGGCGCCCGAAGGGGCCAAAAAGGCCGGCGCCGAGATGCTGGTAACCCCCTGTCCCCTCTGCTTCAAGGCCCAGGACATCTACCAGGACATGGTCGAAAACGCCCCGCGCGTTCCCTCCGTTTACCTGCCCGAACTTCTGGCCTACGCCCTCGGCTACGACCCCAAAGAGGCGGGTCTGGCCTACCACATCATACCCGTCGACAAAGTAACCGTAAACGCACCCGCCTCCTCCTAAGGAAACGAGCCCGCCCCTTCGGGGCGGGTTTTTACTCAAGTACTTCTCAAACGCCTTTTGCGGAAGGGGTTCTACGGGCCGACGGCGGTTGAAGGGAACCCCTCACCTTTAGGGAAACTTAAAAAGTGAACCGCTCCCTCTATTCTTGGGAAGGGCTTGCCGGAAGCCCCACCGTTCGAAAAGTTAAGGGAAAAGGAGCGGGGTTTAAATTCCGCAGGCGCCGGGACCGCAGGAGGAGCAACCGCTTCCGAAGGTCATCGCGTTGGGATTGTTAATCTTAAAGCCCTCGCCGAAGGGGGTTACGACGTAGTCGATTTCGGCCCCGTTTATGAAGGGAACCGAGTTTTGGTCGACCACGACCTTAATTCCGTGTTGTTCGATAACGACGTCGTTTTCGCGAACCTCGTCGAAGCCCATCGAGTAGGATATGCCGCTGCAGCCGCCGGGGATGGCCTGAACGCGCAAAACGACCTCCTTAATGCCGTGTTGCTCGGCGAGCTTTTTGAGCTCCTCGGCGGCCTTTTCGGTAACCGTTACAACCACTTCCGGTTTTTGTTCGACCTTATTTTCCGCCTTTTGGTTTTCCATCGCCTTTGACCTCCTTTTGAAGTTCTTAAGAGAAAAGCTAAACCCGAAAGGGAACGGGTTTTATGCGAAACCTCAAACAGGGAACGAAAGAAATCTTTCGAACGAAGGGAGGAAAAAGAAGGGAAGAAAAGGTTATTCGAGGATTTCCAAAACGGCCCTCTTGTTCTGCTTCCTGGCCATGGCGGTCAGGAGAAGCCTGAGGGCCCTGGCTATACGGCCCTGGCGGCCGATGATTTTACCGAGGTCCTCGGGGGCGACCCTCAGCTCGATGACGACGGTCCTTTCGCCTTCAATTTCCCTGACCTGAACTTGGTCGGGCTTTTCCGCCAAGGTTTTGGCGAAGATTTCGACGATGTCCTTCATTGCGCTCATTTCCGTACCTCCTCCTTAATTTGTTTAAGCGTTTTGTTTGGCCGAAAGCTTTTTGTAGAGCTTGTAAATAGCCTTGGCGCGGTCGGTTACCTCCGCACCGAGGGAAACCCACTTGTTGTACTTTTCCTCGTTAAAGGTAATAATTTCGTGCCTCACGGGGTCGTAGGTTCCGATAACATCGATGTACTTACCTTCGCGGGGACGACGGCTGTCCATAACCACTATCCGGTATACGGGGTGGTGTCTCCTTCCGAACCTCGCCAGCCTTATCCTTACCGCCACCTCTTAACCTCCTTTCCGTTTCGGGTTTCCTAATAAATTTTATTCGTCCCTAAAAGGGGAAGGGGAAGCGGAAGGGAAACCTTCCCTTTTTCGCCCCGAAGTTGTTTATTTTAAACCTTTTCAGGAGTTTTTTCATTTCCCTGTACTCCTTGAGGAGGCGGTTGACGTCCGAAACGGTGGTTCCGCTACCGCGGGCAATCCGCTGCTTTCTCGACAGGTTTATGATGTTGGGATTTCTCCGCTCCTCGGGCGTCATCGAGTTGATAATGGCTATCTTCCGCTTTATCAGTTTCTCGTCCACCTTTATCTTGTCGGCGTAGGCCCCCAGTCCGGGCACCATCTTCAGTATCTTGTCCAGCGGTCCCATTTTGAGGGTAAACTCGAGCTGTTTTTTGAGGTCCTCGAGCGTAAAGTCGCCCTGCAAAACCTTTAGGGCGAGGGCTTCGGCCTCGTCCTCGGGAATGGCGCTTTTGGCCTTTTCGACCAGGGTTTGGAGGTCACCCAAACCCAGAATCCTTTGGGCCATTCGGTCGGGATAGAAGGGTTCGATGTCCTCGAGCTTTTCGCCCACGCCGACGAACTTTATCGGAACGCCCACGCTCTCTTTCACCGAAAGGGCCAAGCCGCCCCGGGCGTCGCCGTCCATTTTGGTCAAAACCACGCCGGTCAGCCCCAGTTTTTCGTGAAACTCCTTAAGGACCGGCAGGGCCTCCTGACCCTGCATGGCGTCGGCCACGTAGATAACCTCCGAGGGGCGGACCGCCTCCTTGACCCTTTGAAGTTCCTCCATAAGTTCCTCGTCCACGTGGAGCCGGCCGGCGGTGTCGAGCAGGAGGTAGTCGACGCCCTCCTCTTTTGCCCTTTCGACGGCCCTTTTTGCAATCTTTACGGGGTCGGTTTCCCCCTCAAATTCGTAGTAGTCGACGCCGACGCTCTCGGCCAGTTTTTTGAGCTGGAGCATGGCCGCCGGCCGCCTCACGTCGGTGGAGGCGACGGCCACCTTTTTGCCCTGCTTCTTCAACCAGTTGGCGACTTTTCCGATGGTGGTCGTTTTACCCGTTCCTTGAAGACCCACAAAGAGCACGACGCCCTTTTTGAGCTCGGGCGGATTTTTTCCCAAAATGTCGACCAGTTCGTCGTATACGATTTTCAAAACCGTTTCGCCGGGATTTAGGCCTTTTATTACCTCGCGGTTAAGCGTTTTTTCGCGGAGGCGCTTTACGAAGTTTTTTACGACCGACGGCTCAACGTCGGCCTCCAACAGCGCCAACCGGATTTCCCGAAGGGCCTTGTTTACCTGCTTTTCCGAAAGCCTCTTTGCCCCGGTAAGCTTGTCGACGGCGTTTTTTATTCGACCGGTAAGCAGTTCAAACATCGTAAATCAAATATTAAGGTTAAGAGGACGGGCCGCCCTTTTTGCGCTTAGGAACCTCTATTCCATACTTTTTTATTCGGTAGTCGAGCTGGCGGAGGGTGTAGCCCAAAAGCTTTGCCGCCCTCGACTTTACGAAGTTGGTCTTTTCCAAAGCCCAGACAATCTTTTGCTTTTCCTCCTCCTCTATTTTTTTGGGAAGGGGCAGGTCCGAAAGGGGCGCCGGCGGCGTAAAGACCTCCTTCCCCTCAAAGAGGTAGGGCGCGACCAGACGGAGGTCCTCCACCGTAAGCTTTTTTCCCGAGGGCGACAGCAAAACGAGACGGTGGATGAGGCGGTCGAGCTCCTTAACGTTTTCCTTGAGCTCGGCCAGAGTCAGGAAGCGGACTAGCTCCTCGTCGGCCGAAACCGCCTTACCGTAGCGGGTTCCGTACTTTTTCAAAAAGTGGTTTACCAAAAGGGGAACGTCCTCGCGCCGTTCGGCGAGGGAGGGAACCTCCACCGTTACGAGAGACAGCTGGTCGTAGAGCTCCCTCAGAAAGGAGCCGCGGCGGACCCTTTCGAGGAGGTCGTCGGAGGTGGTCGCCAAAATTCGGACGTTAAACTTTCGGTCCTCCTCGCTGCCGACGCGGCGGGCCGTCTTGGTCCTCAAAAAGTCGAGGAGTTTCCTCTGAACCTCAACGGGGAGAAGTTCCACGTGCTTTATTATCAGCGTGCCGCCGTCGGCCAGCTCCAAAAGTCCCGGCTTGAAGGGTTGGTAGCGGTTTCCCTCAAAACCGAAGAGCTCAATTTCGACCAAATTCCGGGGGGTGTTTCTGAGGTCCAAAACCTGGAGGGGTTTGTCCCTCCTTTGGGAGGTCAGGTGAACCACCTTCGCCACCAGGGTTTTCCCCACCCCGTCCTTTCCCTTTATGAGGAGGTTGACGTCGGTCCCCTCCAGCTGCTTGAGCAGGTTCTTTAACCGCTCCAGAGCCTCCGAAACGCCGATGAGCCCGTACTTGGCTATTTCCTTTTCCCTCAGGAGGGAGGAACCGCCCCTCTCCTCCAGCAGTTTCTTCTCCTTTTCGAACTCCTTTTGAAGGTAGAGGAAGGTTCCCAAAATCGAGCCGATGACCGACAGAATCTCCAGCGTTTTTTCCACCGAGGTGGGACCCAGCCGCAGGTCCTTAAAAAGGCCGACGACGCCGACGACCTCCGAACCCGCCTTTATCGGCGCCGTAAAAAATCCGAAGTCCCTGTAGGGTATCCTTTCCAACAGTCCCGTTTTGTTCAAAAGCTCGTCCTCGGTCGCAAAGAGCGGAATGCCGAGCTTGTAGGTCTGCCCGGTAATTCCCTCACCTTTGGAGTATATGGCCCTTTCGACCTCCTTGGGTAAAAAGCCGAAGGCGCTCTTTACCCTCAGTTCGCCGATTTTCGGGTCGTAGAGCGCTATAAAGCTGTGCTCGACGTTCCAAAGGCTGTAAAAAGTCTTTAAAACGAAGTCCAAAAGCTTTTCAAGGCTTCTGTGCTTTAAAATTCCCTTCAAAACTTCGTTAATAATTCGCAATTCCTCCGTCTTGAGGCGGAGCCGCTTTTTAACCATTCGGAGGAAAAATTAACCCGCCTTGGGGCCCCCCTTTGGGGAAAACTTTTAACAATTTTGTTAATAAGCGCCCGAAACGGAGGTCCTTAAAATAGCCACCTATGGCGGTCATCGAGGACCTCGAGACCATAATGGCAATCCTTAAAGAGGCCAAAACCATCGCGGTCGTCGGAATTTCCCCCAAACCCGAGAGGGCCTCCTACTACGTTTCCGAATGGACCCTTCAAAGGGGACTCCACAGGGTCTACTTCGTCAATCCCGTTTACGCCGGAAGGAAAATTCTGGGCTTGGAGGTTCTGCCCTCGCTCGAGAGCGTGCCCGAACCGATAGACATAGTCGACGTGTTCCGAAGGCCCGACGCGCTGGAGGAGGTCGTAAAGGACGCCCTCAAAGTGGGCGCAAAGTACGTTTGGCTCCAACCGGGCACCGAGAACGAGGAGGTTATACAAAAGTACAAGGACCGAATAGACTTTATAAAGACCGCCTGTTTGGGCGTCGTGGTAAAAAGCCTCTGACGCCTTTCCTTAAAATTTTCCCTTATGAATAAGGACTTCCTCTGCCTTTCCGACCTCTCGCCCGACGAAGGCTGGGAACTCGTAAAAAACGCCTTGGACTTTAAGAGGGGGACGCGCCGCTCGGAAGTCCTTAAGGGCAAAACCGTCGGCCTCCTCTTTTTAAAACCCTCAACGAGGACGAGGGTCTCCTTCGAGGTCGGCATAAACAAGCTGGGGGGAAATCCCCTTTACATGACGGCCAATCAGCTCCAGCTGTCGAGGGGCGAGGACGTCCGCGACACGGCCCGCACCCTCAGCCGCTACCTGGACGGCCTTGTCGTCAGAACTTACGCCCACGCCTGGCTGGTGGAGCTGGCGCGCCACTCGTCGATTCCCGTAATAAACGCCCTCACCGACTTTTCCCATCCCTGTCAAATACTGGCCGACGTTACCACCATTTACGAATACTTCGGCGAGGAAACCAAGAAGATTAAGGTCGCCTTCGTAGGCGACGGCAACAACGTCGCCAACTCCTTGATGGTGGGCGCCGGGCTCTTCGGCCTGAACCTGACGGTGGCCACCCCGCCCGGTTACGAGCCAAACGCCAAAGCCTACGAACTCGGGCTGAAACTGGCCGAGCAAACCGGGGGCAAAATAGAACTGACCCACGACCCCTACGAGGCCGTCAAAAACGCCTCCGTCGTCTACACCGACGTGTGGGTTTCCATGGGCGACGCCGAAGACGGACTGAAGAAAGAATTTTTAAAACCCTACCAGGTGAACGAAAAGCTCCTTTCGATGGCCTCGCCGGGCGTCAAGGTCCTCCACTGCCTGCCGGCCAAAAAGGGTCAGGAAATCACCGAGGAGGTGTTCGAAAAACACCAGGAAGAGATTTTTAACCAGGCCGAAAACCGCCTCTGGGCCCAAATGGCCCTTATGGAAAAACTCTTTTCTTAACTTCGGAAAAAAGCCCGGCGCCTTCGGCGCCGGGAGTCTTTACCGAAAAAAACTTCAGGCCGAGAGGAGCTCCGAAAGTTTTTTCAGCGGGTCGGGGCTTTTCATCAGTGCCGTTCCGACCAAAAAGGCGTCGGCACCCGCCCGCTTCAATCTTCTGACGTCCCCGGCGGTGAAGATGCCGCTTTCGGCCACGGCGCACTTTACCCCGGCCTCCTTCATCAGCGGAAGGAGCCTTTCGGACACCGAGAGGTCCACCTCGAGGGTTTCCAGGTTTCGATTGTTTACTCCCACGGCGGTCGAGTAGTACTTCAGGACCCTTTCCAGTTCGTTCTCCTCAAAGACCTCGACCAGGGGAAGAAGGCCCAGTCCGAGGGCCGTCTCTATAAGGTCTCGGAGGAGAACCTCGTCGAGGACCTTCGCGATGAGCAAAACGGCGTCGGCGCCGAAGGCCTTGGCCTCCCAAACCTCCAGTTCGTCGACGATAAAGTCCTTCCGCAGGAGGGGAAGGTCCACCGCCTCCCTTATCCGCGACAGGAAGTCGAGGGAACCTTTAAAAAAGTTTTCCTCGGTCAGGACGGAAACGGCGCAGGCGCCCCCCTTTTGATAGAGCTTTGCAACCTCAACGGGGTCGACCTCCCTAATCAAACCCTCCGACGGTGAGGCCCGTTTGACCTCGGCTATGACGGCGACGGACTTGGGACAACAAAAGTCGAGGAGGTTTTTTACCTCCCGCCGGTTTTCGGCGAGCTCGTAAACCCTCCGCCGGTAGTCGGGGTTTTGCTTCTTCCCCCTTAAGGAGGGAAGCTTTGCCTCGACTATCCGCCTCAAAACGGTCATAAAAGGATAAGACTGGGGCGGGGAGGGATTATTTGTTCTTGACGTGGGCGGGCTCTTCGGTTCCCAGCTTCCAGAGCGCGAGGGTCAGACCGCCGATGAGAATTCCCATTACCACCGTAACGATGATTGCTCCCAGCATACCTTGCAATTTTAGTTGGAAGAAAAACCTTTGTCAAGGGAAAGGGAAGAAAGGGAAAGGATTAGTCCTCGGAGTTTCCGGCCAACGAGAGCAGGATTTGAAGCAGGGAGATGAAGATGTTGTAAAAGAGGATGAAAACGCCGACCGACTCCCAAACGGCGATTTTGTCGAGGAGTTCGGGGTCGTTTCCGACCACAGCCTCGATTTGGTCGAGCTGGTTGAGCGTCAGGAAGAGGGCCGCAACCGACCAAACGAGGAAAACGACGGCAATTATCAGTCCAAAGAGGCCCGACTTAAAGAATATCAGGTTGAGCAGGCTGGCGACGAAGGCGGCGATACCGACTATGAGCAGGAACTTAACGGCCGCCTGCGCCTTGTCCTGCGAAATGTTTACGCTCCTGGCCGCCAAAACGGTGGCACCGCCGATTAGGAAGGTGGTTACGAGCGCCGACAGCAGTACGCCCTGATGGTAGTAGGCCACGTAGTGAATAAGCAGCGAGCTGACGGCCGCCAGCGCGAAGGACGTAAACGCTCCGTAGGCGTAAAGGAGGGTCTTGGAGGCCTGAAGCGGATTGCGGATGAGGAAGCTGGCGCCCATTACGGCCAAAACGAGCACCACCGAAATTACCGGGTTGGCAAAAACCCTGTCGAGACCGGTCCCTATCAAAAAGGCGACAAACAGACCGTAAAGGACCGTCCACAGGGCGGTGTAGTTCATAGTCCGAACGAAAAGCGACTGCTTAACCGCCTCCGCGGCGTAGTTGGTGTTTTGGTTCCACATCATGGTTTGGGAAATTATAAAAGTCCTTTGCGGGTTATCAATAGGTCGGCGTTAATCAAAACCGAAAGCGGTCGCTAATTAGAAGAAAACCGAAAAAGGGACTCCCTCCTTTCAAAACCGACAAAAGGACGGATGAAAAGGAGAAAAACCGAAAGAGGGTAAAAGTCTTTCTCCGACCTTTAGGCGGTGGCCGTTTCGGGCTCTTTGACCTCGACTTCTACGACGTCGCTTTCCCAAAGGCCGTGCTTGGTGCAGTAGGACAGGGCGTGGAGCTGGAGTTTGTTTTTGGTGGGAACGATGTAAAAGTCGACCTCAACCTGGTCCCTTTGATTGCCGAGCATCTCGGGTTGGATTTGAACGTGGCCCAGGAGGGTGTTGCCGTCCCAAAGCTGGACGAAGGCGATGTAGTGGTCGAAGTCCATCGGGTGGGAGTATTCCTTTCCGACCTTCACCTTAACTTTGAGCTTTTTACCTTTGACGGCTTCGCCTTCGACGTAAACAAAAGGGGAGTGCCTGTCGACGAAGTCGACCTTGGCTTCCGACTGGGCGGTTTTGATGAGTTCGGAGTACCTGTTAATTTTGGGCATGGCCCTACCTCCTTGCAAAGGATTTTTGGTTGAAAGACAAAGTTAAACCCCGATTGGGGCGGGTCAAATGACGACCGTCAATCGGTCGGTCTTTACTTTCTAAAGAGCAGCAGTATCAGGTTTAAAACCACCGTCAGGAGGAGGCTCAAAAGCAGAGAACTCATGAGGGGAAAGTAAAACTCGAAGTTGTCCTTCTTTATGCGGATGTCGCCGGGCAGGTTTCCCAGCGGTAGGTCAAACCGCGGCAGGACCACCATTAGGGTTCCCAAAACGATTAAAAACACGCCGAGGAAAATGAGGAGCTTTCCCACCTCGGTCGGCATCCTTATCTAACTATAAGCGTTTTTTCGAAAAACCGTTTCCCCAAAGGGCGGCGGCAGACCATTCTCACTTGCACCGATGCGGTATTTCCACAACCGCGCGCGAATGGTGTATAAATAACCCCTTAGGTATCAAAGCCCCGCAGGCGGGGCCAACCCTTTAAGGAGGTGTTTCGAGGTGGCTACGAAGTTTAAGCCGATACTGGAGAAGCTGGTAAGGGACGCCGGGCTGGAAGGGGCCGTCCTTACGACGGCCGACGGATTGCCGGTGGAGGCGGTTCTGCCGGCCAACCTTTCGGAGGAGCGGCTGGCGGCGATGTCGGCCGCCATCCTCTCGCTCGGAGAGAGGGCCGTCTACGAGCTGGACAAGGGGCACCTGGAGCAGATAACCGTCAAGTCGGAGAAGGGATACGTGATAGTTACCGGTATCGGCGACGAGGCGGTTTTGACCGTAATGGCGCCCGCCGACGCCAAACTCGGTTTGCTGTACTTGGAAATCAGGAAGGCGGCCGAAGAGCTGGCTAAGATGCTTTGACCGCCTCCCCCTTTTCCCTCTTAAAGAGGCGTCCCAGGTCCAGCAAAAGGGCCGAGGCCACGAATATCGAAGAGTAGGTTCCGACCACTATTCCGACCAAAAAGGCGAAGGCGATGTTGGAAAGCATTTCGCCGCCAAAGAGGTAAAGCACCAGGGCCACGCTGAAGGTCGTTATCGAGGTCATTAAGGTCCTCGAAAGGGTTTCGTTTATCGAAAGGTTTACGACATCCTTAAAGGGCGTCGCCGGCCGCAGGCGCAGGTTTTCCCTTATGCGGTCAAAAACCACGACTGTGTCGGTAACCGAATAGCCGGCGACCGTCAGCAGGGCTCCCATCACCTCGAGGTTTACCTCCTTGTAGGTCAGAGAGTAGGCGCCGAGGGTAACGACGACGTCGTGAAAGAGCGCCAAAAGGGCCGTGAGGGCCCAAAGGGGTTTAAACCTAAAACCGAGGTAAAGCGTTATCAGTATAAGCGCCGTCAGAAGGGCGTAAATCGCCTTTTTCTTGAGTTCCTGACTGAAGACCGCACCAATCATTTCAAAACGAACGAGCTTTGCCCCCTCCAAAGCCTTCAGGAGGACCTCTTTAACCTTTTCCACCGGTTGGTCCAGGCGGACCTTTACCAGGATGTGACCTTCCTTGGTTTCCTGAACGAGGAAACCCTCCACGCCGGCCTCCTTAAGGAGGCGCTTTACCGTCTCCTCGTCGACCGGTTTGGCGGGGGCCACCTCCACGACGTATCCGCCGGTAAAGTCGAGCCCGAGGTTCAAACCCCGAAATTGGAGCAGAAACAAACTTCCCGCCACCAGGAGGAGCGATAGCAGGTAGGCCTTCAGGCGGTGGTCCATAAATGGAACGGGAGAGGGGAGTTTTAACTTGAACATCAACTCTTGGATTTTACGGTTTTGGCCCGGCGGGAGGGACCTTCGGGATACTTAATCCGCTCGTGGTAGTAAGAGAGTATGAGCTCCGTAAGAAGTTTTTCGACCAGTTTGAGGTCCTCCTCGGTCAGTCCGGAGGCCTTCAGCTGACCCTCCTTTTTGAGGTTTTCGAGGGCCGAACGGACCGCCTTTCGGACCTCGTCGGCGGTCGGCTCCTTGAGGGTCCGAACCATGGCCTCCACCGTGTCGGTAATCATTACGATGGCGGTTTCCTTGCTCTGGGGTATGGGACCGCCGTAGCGGAACTTCTCCTCGTCGACGTCGGGATTTTCCTCCAAAGCCTTGAAGTAAAAGTAGCGGATGAGTTTGGTTCCCTGATGTTCCGGGATAAAGGGAATTATCTCCTTGGGAAGGTTGTGCTTTTCGGCGAGGGCGAGGCCCTCTTCGACGTGATTTTTAATAATGGCGGCGCTGACCTCGGGCTTTAGCTCGGCGTGGGGATTCTTACCGTTGATGTTTTCGATAAAGTAGTGGGGGTTTACCAACTTACCGATGTCGTGGAACATGGCGCCGACCTTGACCAGGAGGGGGTCGGCGCCGAGCTTCTTGGCCAGGCTTTCGGCCAGGAGGGAAACCATCACCGAGTGGTGATAGGTTCCGGGCGCGCGGATGAGCATCTCCTCGAGGAGGGGATTGGACAAGTTGGCGAAGTTTTCGAGTTTCTCGTCGCTGTACATGTAGGGAAGCAGGTCCAAAAGCTTTTGCAAACCGAAGAGGATGAATATTTCGGTCAACACCGAGGTGGGATAAAGGTAGAGGAGTTTCCAAACGAGGTGGGGTTCCCGCGTCAGCCAGTAGGCGGCGAGGATTACGGAAAAGACGGCGTTGCCAATCGCCACGGCGGCTATCTCGTGGAGGGTCGTCCGATAACGACCGTAGATGTCGGAGGAAATGAGGTTTGCCAGCGCAAATCCGAAGGCGACGAAAATGTTTTTGGAGGCCAGAAAAACGGCGTAGGTCGCCAAGGCCAGTATTGCGGTATTCGGGCGCTTGCGCAAAAAGGTCCTCGAAAGGACGCCGACTATGGAACCGACCAGAAGGAGGTAGTAGGCCTCCTCGGCCCCCTCGAGGTGAAACCAGTTCAGCTGGCTTCCGAAGAGGGCCAGCGAGACGAGGAAAAAGACCACCAGGTTGAGGGTAAAGTAGGTTTCGTCCTCAAAGAGTTCGTTCAAGTCTAAAAGGCGGCGGGCGGCGTACAAAACGGCGAAGTTAAAGGCGTACCCCAATCCGAAGAGAAGGGGGTCGCCGTAGGGGAGGGCCAAAAAGAGCGCAAGGAAGGCCGGATAAAGCGTCAGGGAAACCCAAAGGAGGGGCCTTTTAGTTTTCCTGCCCCTTTTCGCCTTTCGCATTTTCGCCGTCGGAGCGCTCCTCAAAGCGCTCGTAAGCCTGTATTATTTTCTGCACTATCGGGTGTCTTACCACGTCCTCTTTGCTGAACTCGACGAAGGCGATGCCCTCTATACCCTTTAGAACCCTGAAGGCGTCGAGCAGACCCGACTGTTGCTTTTTGGGAAGGTCTATCTGGGTCACGTCGCCGGTTATGACCGCCTTGGAACCGAAGCCTATCCTGGTCAAAAACATCTTCATCTGTTCGCGGGTGGTGTTTTGGGCCTCGTCGAGGATTATGAAGGCGTCGTTGAGCGTTCGCCCCCTCATAAAGGCCAAAGGTGCGATTTCTATAACACCCTTTTCGAGCAGGTAGTTGGCCTTGTCGAAGTCAACCATGTCGTAAAGCGCGTCGTAAAGGGGGGTGAGGTAGGGGTGAACCTTTTCGGCTATGCCGCCGGGCAGAAAACCGAGCTTTTCGCCCGCCTCCACGGCCGGCCGCGTCAAAATTATCTTGGAAATCTTGTTGTCCTTGAGGTACTTCAGCGCCATGGCCATGGCCAGGTAGGTCTTTCCGGTCCCGGCGGGTCCTATTCCGAAGACTATGTCGTTTTCCTTAATGGCCTTTATGTAGGCCTTTTGGGAGGGGGTCTTCGGAACTATCGCCTTTTTGCGGTGGGTGACGAGAATGACCTCCTCACCTTCGTCGTCGGCAACTTTCTTTTCACCTTTGGGCGAGAGGGTTTGTTCGAGTTCGCCGAGATACCTCTTGGCCTCCTCGCGAACTTGGGCGGCGTTCAGGTGGCGCTTCGGAACCTCGGCCAACATCTTCCGCAGAAAGGAGGTAAACCTTTTTACCCTTTCGGGTTCGCCTTTTACTATTACCTCCGTTCCGCGGGCGACTACCTTTACGCCGAAAAGGTCGGCGAAGAACTTGAGGTTTTCGTCGGCCCTACCGACGATGGCGAAAAACTTTTCGTCGAAACTGCCCAGGTCTATCCTTTCCTCTATCATTCTCACCCCTCTAAAAGTATTCGTTTTGAACCAAACTCCAATAATTTAGTCGCCGATTTTTTGGATTTCCGCATTAGGGTTAACAACCTCGGCCCGCCTTAAGCTTTTTAATTTGTTATGACCACGACGGTGTTAATGCTCCTCGGTTTGGCGGCCCTCTACTTGGGCTACCGCTTTTACGGGGGGCTTTTGGAAAGGAAGATAGCCGAGCCCGACGACTCGAGGCCTACGCCGGCCCACGAGCGCTTTGACGGCCTCGACTTCGTTCCGGCCAACAAGTGGGTTCTTTTGGGCCACCACTTTGCGTCGATTGCGGGTGCCGGTCCCATTATCGGGCCGGTTTTAGCCGCCAGTTTGTTCGGTTGGGCGCCGGCCTTTCTCTGGATTGTCCTGGGCGGGATTTTTATGGGTGCGGTGCACGACTACCTGACGCTGGTGGCCTCGGTTCGCGAGAGGGGCGCCTCCATAGTCAAAATAGCGGCAAAGACGGTTTCGCCGCTGGCGAAGACGGTATTTTCGGTGTTTTTGTTCGTGGCCCTTTCTTTGGTGGTGGGCGTTTTTGCCGTCGTTACGGCCAAAACCTTTATGAAGCAACCGGAGTTGGTCGTTCCCAGTTTCGGCCTCATCTTGGTCGCCGTCTTGGTCGGAACGCTGATTTACCGTTACGGACTCAACGTTTGGTTGGCGGCGGTGGTCGGATTTCTAGCCCTTTTGGGGCTCCTTTGGCTCGGCTACAAGGTGCCGGTAACCGTGGGAACGGCCTACGAGCCGGGCCACGACCACTGGTTCGTTTTGACGCTTCCCTCCTTCGGTTTGGACCCCTTTTTGGTCTGGACCGCGATTTTACTCCTTTACGCGTTTGCGGCCTCGGTGACCCCCGTTTGGGTTTTGCTCCAACCGAGGGACTTTTTGGCAACCTTCCAGCTGATTTTCGGACTGACCTTGGGGGTTTTGGGAGCCCTCTTTGCCTTTGAGACCCTGAAGGCCCCCGCCTTTGCGGGCTTTCACCTCGATTCGACGCCCCTTTGGCCCTTTATGTTCGTAATAATCGCCTGCGGCGCCATCAGCGGCTTTCACTCCTTGGTCGCCTCGGGAACGACCTCCAAGCAGCTCGACAAGGAGAGCGACGCCAAGCTCGTCGGCTACGGCGGAATGCTCCTCGAAAGTTTGTTGGCGCTGGTGGCGCTGCTGTCGGTTTCGGCCGGCCTTTACTGGCTTTCCAAACCGGAAGGGGTCGAAGGTTTCGTCTTTCAGGACCTTTTGAAGGAGTCTCCGATTTTGGCCTTCGGCTACGGATACGGCGAACTCGTTTCCTCCGGCCTTCCCTTCGTGGGTTTTGCGGTCGCCTCCTTCTTCGGGATGATGATGCTAAACGCCTTCGTAATGACCACCCTCGACAGCGCCAGCCGGATTAACCGCCTCATTTTCACCGACCTCACCGGAGTGAAGAACAAGTACCTGGCCTCTTTGGCGGGCATTTTGCTGGGGGCGCTCTTTGCCCTGACCAACGCCTGGACGATAATTTGGCCCGTTTTCGGAAGCGCCAACCAGCTCATAGCGGCGCTGACTTTGATAGTTTTGACCGCCTACCTCATCGGCGTTCGAAAACCGACCAAGTACACCCTGGTTCCGGCCGTCTTTATGTCGGCGACGACGGTTTCGATTTTGGTCTTTCAGGCGGTCAAGTTCGCCGCCGACGGAAAGTGGACGCTGGCGGCGGTTGCGGCCGTTTTGCTCGCCCTGGCCCTGACGATAATGAAAGAGAGCTACCGCGTCTTTGCCGACTACTACGGTCTTCCCAAGTTTCCGACCAAAGGAACCGCAAAACTGGGCGTTTTCCTTTTGGCGGGCCTCCTGCTCGGTCTGCTCCTTTTTAAGGTCCTTTAACCTCTTTCTTTCATCGATGGGTCCTAAGGTTTGGGTTCACGCCCCCTCGGTGGGGGAATTCAATACGGTCCGACCGCTTTTGGAACTCCTTTCCCCCGAGGTCGAGTGGTTTTTGTCCTTCTCCTCCCCCCGGGCGGAGGGGTTTTTGAGGTCAAAGCTTTCCGACCGAAGGGTTTACAAGCTCTTTCCCCCGGTCGGGCTGAAGGTTTCAAAACTGCTGAAGGAGGAAAAACCGGAGGTTCTCCTCCTGGTGGAGGGCGACCGCTATCCGGCCCTTTTGGGGGCCCCGGTGGAGGCCAAGTTTTTCGTAAACGCCCGCCTGAGCGACCGAAGCTACGGCTTTCTGAGGTTTTTTAGGGGCGTTTTCGTTCCGAAGCTAAACACCTTTCGGAAAATCCTGTGCAAGGACGAAGAAACCTGTGAGAGGTTTGAGAGCTTGGGCGTAAGGTCCGAAGTTTTGGTCCCCTGCGGGAACCTCAAGGCGGTGCTGAAGCCGCCCGAAGGCGAACTGAACCTCTCCTTTCCCGAAGGGACGAAGGTTTGGGTGGCCGGAAGCACCCACCCGCCCGAGGAGAGGGAAATTTTGACCGCCTTTAAGGAGGTTTTAAAACGGTTTCCGAACGCCGTTTTGGTCCTGGCACCCCGCCATCCCACGCGGGCGGGGGAGGTTTTTAAGCTGACCCTCTCCTTTTTCCCCGAAGGGGAGGCGGCCCTCCGGAGTTCGGTCTCGGGCACCTTTAAGGGAAAAGTTTTGGTCGTCGACACCTTCGGCGAGCTTTTAAACTTTTACCGCGCAGCGGACGCGGCCTTCGTCGGCGGCAGTTTGGTAAAGGTGGGGGGCCACAACCTCCTCGAACCGGCCTACTTCGGAAAACCGGTCCTTTACGGTCCCTTCGTGGACAAGTTTCGCGACCTCGAGGGGATTTTAAGGAAACTCGGCCTCGCCTTTCCGGTGAAGGATTGGAGGGAGCTGGCCCTCAGGGTGGTCCAAGTTTTTAAAAACCCCCCGAGGGCGAAGGGTTCCTTAAGGGACCTTTCAAGGGAGGTTCTGAACTGCTACCGCCGGGAGCTCCCTTTTTTGGCAACTTAAAATGATTGAGCTTATGCTTACCAAGAAAACTTTAAGGGACGTCGACGCCCGCGGCAAACGGGCGTTGGTCCGCGTGGACTTTAACGTTCCCATCGACGAGCAGGGAAACATCGTCGACGACCTGCGCATTCGGGCGGCCCTTCCCACGATTGAATACCTGCTGGACCAGGGTGCGACGGTCGTTTTGATGTCGCATCTGGGGCGACCCAAAGGGCGCGACGAGCGCTACTCGCTCCGGCCCGTTGCCAAGAGGCTTTCGCGCCTTTTGGGCCAGGAGGTGAAGTTTGCGCCCGACTGCGTGGGGCCCGAGGCCGAAAGGGTCGTCTCCGAGGCCAAACCCGGCGAGGTGGTCCTCTTGGAAAACCTACGCTTTCACGAGGGCGAGACCAAGGGCGACCCCGAATTTGCGAGGGCATTGGCCAAGCTCGGCGACTTTTACGTGGGCGACGCCTTCGGAACCTGCCACCGGCGTCACGCCTCCACCTACTTGGTTCCCCAAATTTTGAAGCCCGCCGTTATGGGTTTTCTCCTCGAGAAGGAAATCACCTACTTTACGAAGGCGCTCTTGAGCCCCCAAAGGCCGGTCGTTGCCATCCTCGGCGGTGCCAAGGTTTCCTCCAAACTGGCGGTCATTAAAAACCTCCTAAAGAGGGTGGACAAGATTTTCATCGGGGGGGCCATGGCCTTTACCTTTCTCAAGGCGATGGGCTACGGGGTGGGAAGCTCGCTGGTCGAGGACGAGCTTCTCGACACCGCCCGCGACATTTTGGAGGTGGCCAAAAAGCTTGACGTAAAGCTCTACCTGCCCGTCGACTTTTTAATCGGAAGGGAAGTTTCCGACAGCACCCCCACCAAACTGGTGGCCTGGCAGGAAATTCCCGACGGGTGGATGGGTCTCGACATCGGTCCCGCCTCCCTGAAGCTGGCCGAGGAGATTTTGGCCGACGCCCAGACGATTATTTGGAACGGTCCCATGGGGGTGTTCGAGCTCGACCGCTTTAAGGAGGGAACCTTCGGAATTGCCAGATTGGTGGCCGAAAGTCCGGCCCTGACCATCGCCGGCGGCGGCGACACCGACTACGCCATCCACAAGGCGGGCGTCTACAACGCCATCAGTTGGGTTTCCACCGGGGGGGGAGCCTTTTTGGAGCTCCTTTCGGGCAATCCCCTTCCCTGCCTGGAGGTCCTCGACGACCGCACTCAATAACCCTCGTAGAGGCGGTAGCCCAGTTCCAAGGGAAGGCCTTTGGCCTTCAACTCCCTTATTACCTTTTCCACGTCGAACTCAACCCGTTCGAAGTAAAGCGCGTCCTCCTCCAGGTCCCAGAGGGCGAAGGAGGCCTTGGGAACGCCGTCGCGGGGTTGGCCCACGCTTCCGGGATTTATCAGGTAGCGATTTTCCGACTTTAGGAAAAAGAGCCCTTCGGGTTTGAGGCCGACGACCCCCCTTTCGGACCCTTCAAAGACGACCGGAACGTGGGTGTGGCCGTAGAAAACCCTCCCGTAGTCGGTTTTTTCAAAAATTTCGGCCGCCTCGAAGGGGGAAAGGACGTATTCCATCGAAAGGGGTCTGAGCGGCGTGTCGTGAACCAGGGCGTTTTTTCCAAAAGCCTCGAATTCCACCTTCAGGGGGAGGGAGCTCAGATACCTCCTGTTTCGGTCGGTCAAAACCCGGTCGGTCCACGAAATGGCGGCCCGGGCGGGTCCGGAAAAGGTTGCGGGGTCGACGAGACCGGCGACGACGGCGTCGTGGTTTCCCATAACGCACACGTCGACGCTCCCTTTTGCCCACTCGACCACCTCGTTGGGCCAGGGGTAGTAGCCCACCAGGTCGCCGGCGCAAAAGATTTTGTCGTACGCGAGTTTTTTTGCGCTCTTTAAAACGGCCTCGAGGGCCACCAGGTTGGCGTGAACGTCGCTAAGGAGCAAAATCCTCATAAGCCGAATAACCTAAAAACAGTTATGGAATTCACCAAGTGCCAGGGCGCCGGAAACGACTTTATTCTGATAGACAACCGCGACGGAAAGGTCGACCGCAAGGTGGAGGAGTTGGGTATCGACCTTCCCACCTTCGTCCGGAAACTCTGCGCCTTCCACACGGGGGTGGGGGCCGACGGTTTAATCCTGATAGAGGAACCCGAAAGTCCGGAAAACGACTTTAAGTGGCGCTTTTTCAACGCCGACGGTTCGGTGGCCGAAATGTGCGGAAACGGCTCGCGCTGTGCCGTCCGCTTCGCCTACGAAAAGGGAATAGTCAAAAAGGAGCACGTGAGGTTTGAAACTTTGGCCGGCGTAATAGAGGCGTGGATTAAAGAGGGCGGAAGGGTGGTAAAGGTTCAGCTGACCAAACCCTTCGGCCTAAAGACCGACTTCGAAATTCCGCTGGCGGACGCCAAACTGACGGGACACTTTCTGAACACCGGCGTTCCCCACGTGGTGGTCTACCGCGAGGACCTGGAGACCTTTGACGTTAAAAAGTTCGGTTCCCAAATAAGGTATCACGAAATGTTTGCCCCCTCGGGGACGAACGTGAACTTCATAAAGACCCTCGGCGGGGACCGAATCGCCATTCGGACCTACGAAAGGGGCGTCGAGGACGAGACGCTCGCCTGCGGCACCGGCTCGACGGCCGCCGCCATCATCGCCTACCTCAAGGGTCTGGTAAAGGAGAAGCCGGTTAAGGTCCACACCAAAGGGGGAGAGGTTCTGGTCGTCGACTTTGACGAAAACCTGGAAAAGGTTTACCTGGAGGGAAAGGTTTACAAGGTTTTCGACGGAACGCTGAGCTTTGAAATTTTTGAAGAGTAGGGCTCAGCGGAGGGAACGGGCCATCAGCATCAGCCTTTTTGCCGTCTCCTTTATGAGTTTCTGATAGAAGTTGAACTTGAGGTGGAATACCTTATCGCAGTCGCCGAAGGGATAGACCTCTATCTCCTCCCTCAGTTCCTTTATGCGGTTGTAGCTCCTTAAGAAGGTCTCCAGCTCCTCCTTGACGTGCGGGGGGAGGGTTTTTCCCTGAAAGGCGTTGGTGATTACGAGGTAAACCTTGTGGGCCTCTTTGAAGAGCCTCGACTGGTATTCGAGAAGTTTTTTCTTAACGCTTTCGGGACACTCGTTTTCCTCCTCCTTTACGCGGAAGGGAACTTCATCCTCCTCCACCACCTCGTAGTATTCCTCTTCCTCCGCGGTCCTTCGGCGGGAGCGGCGCACCAGCAGGAGGAGCGTTCCTCCCCCCACCACCGCGCCCAAACCCACCGCCCAAACCCAAGAATCCATTAATTGATAATTCTAAGCTTGACTTTTAGACAGTCTATCGTCGAGTATTTTTAAAACCTTTCCGAAAACCGAATGTAGATTTTCCCCGGCATTTATTAGAAAGGTATTTTCTTCTTCTTCCGCCAGTTTTAAAAAACCCTCCCTGACCTTTTTCAAAAAGTCGAGTTTTTCAAACCTGTCGGCGGATTGGCCGGTTTTTCCCGACCTCTTTAGGGCCTCCTCGGGCGGAAGGTCGAGGACGAAAACCAGGTCGGGTTTTAGGTTTTCCGTCACTTTTCGGTTTAAGTTTTTGAGTTCTTCGAGGGGCAGACCCCTTCCGAAACCTTGATAGGCCAAAGTGGAAAGGTAAAAGCGGTCGGAAACGACCGTAAAACCCTCCTCCAGTTTCGGCTTTATCAGCTCCCTCACGTGGCGGCCGCGGTCGGCCAAAAAGAGAAAGGTTTCCTCCCAAGGGGAAAGCTCAGTTTTGAGCAGAAACTCCCGCAGTTCGGGGCTGTAGGGTTCGCGCGTCCAAAGGGTCTTTATCCCCCTTTTGGCCAGAAAATGCGCCAGCATTTTGGAGAGGGTGGTCTTGCCGGTTCCGTCGATACCCTCAAAGACTACGAACATCTAAGGAGGAAATTTTCCATGCGGGAGGCGGGAGTCGAACCCGCACGCCCTTACGGGCACCGGATCCTAAGTCCGGCGCGTCTGCCAGTTCCGCCACTCCCGCTTCTGGGACCGAAGGAAAGGAATCTTGGGGTGATGCCGGAGGCGGGAGTCGAACCCGCACGGGCGCGAGGCCCAGGGGATTTTGAATCCCCCGCGTCTGCCAGTTCCGCCACTCCGGCTTACCAAAGTATTAATTTATAGACCCCGGAGGGGTCAAAAGTCAACAAGTTTTCGGGCCTCGAAAACGGGTCCCTCCTTGCAAACCCTCTCGTAGCCGGCGGTCGTTTTGACGACGCATCCGAGGCAAACGCCCCAACCGCAGGCCATGCGGCGGTCGAGGGAGAGGTAGGTTTCCAAGTTCAGTTTTTCGGCCTTTTCCTTAAGGGCCCTCAGCATCGGCTTGGGACCGCAGGCGTAGACGACGACCTTTTCGGGATTTTGAACGAACTCGTCGAGGTCCTGCAGGGGAAAGCCCTTTTTTCCGAAGCTACCGTCGTCGGTGTAAAAGCGAACCTCGACTCCTTTTCGGGAAATTTTTTCGAACCATTCTTTGAGGGAGAGGTATTCCCTGCTGCGGGCCCCGTAGAGGACCACGGTGGGAACCTTCCTTTCGGCGAGGCGACGGACGAGGAGGCTTACGCCGGAGGCGCCTATTCCGCCGGCCACCACGACGGCCGTCCGGTCACCGTAGAGGGGAAAGGTGCCGTCGCCGAGGGGACCGAGAAGTCTTACCGAATCCCCCGCCGTCAGGCGGGCTATTTTCCTCGTTCCCCTTCCCACGACGTCGTAAAAAATCGTTATTTGGGCGCCTTCGGCGTCGCCAACGGCGAAGGGGCGGCGGTTCAGCGGGTCGTAGTCCTCAACTTCGGTCGGTTTGGTGTCGAGCATAACGAACTGGCCGGGCAGGCTTTCCTCGGCTATCGGGTGCGCCCGGAGCTTCAGTTCCCAGGTTATTCCCGAAAGGGGGCGGTTGGAGAGGACTTCGGCCACCAATTCATAGGGCATCAACCTTTTCTATTTTCCCTTCGGGTGAAAATCGTTTCCGATGGACCGCGCGGAGGTCCTGCGGGAGTTTTTGACCCGTTTGAGGGAGCGCTCCCGCTCGGTTCCGGTGATAGTGGAGGGAAGGAGGGACGAGGCCCTCCTTCGGAGGTTCGGAATTAAAAACCTCTACACTCTGGGGGGAAGGAGCTACGCCGACCTTTTGGAGGAGCTTCCGGAGGAGGTCACCGAGGTGGTCCTCCTGACCGACGCCGACAAGCAGGGGGAGAAAACTTTTAAAAACCTAAAGAGGTTTTTGGAAGGTCAGGGTATTACCGTCGACGGGTCCTTCCGCGACTACCTCAAACGGCTCGGGGTGGAGGAGGTGGAAAACCTCCTCGAGGTCCTCAGGCCAAATTATTAAAGGTGATGTACTCCAAGGAGCAGGAGAAGAAACTCCTCGAAAAGACCTACGAACTCCTGGAAAAGTTGGACCAAATAGAAAAGATTACCGACAAGGAGGAGGCCAAAAGGGTCGTCGAGGACCTCAGGGAGGTCATCCGCTTCCACGACTACAAGTACTACGTTGAGAACAACCCCGTTATCAGCGACTACGACTACGACCGCCTCTTTGCGGCCCTGAAGAAGCTTGAGCAAAGGTTTCCCGAACTGGTTACCCCCGACAGCCCAACCCAGCGGGTCGCCAGCGACATTACCGAAGAATTCCCCGTCGTCGAGCATCTGACGCCGATGCTCTCGCTCGACAACACCTACTCGCCCGAGGACCTGAGGGAGTGGGACCGCCGCGTCAAAAAAATTCTCGGCGTTGACAAAGTAGAATACGCCGTCGAGCCAAAGTACGACGGGGCGGGTATAGCCCTCGTTTACAAGGACGACCTTTTTGTCAGGGGCGCAACGAGGGGAGACG
>JAADCT010000023.1 GCA_013154305.1 Aquificota bacterium | reverse complement strand
CTCTCCCTGTTTTGGCGCCCGATTTCGATTATGTCCTTAAAACCTTTGTTGGTTATAAAGGCGGTTTTGGCGCCCTTTCGTTCCAAAAGGGCGTTGGTGGCCACGGTCGTGCCGTGGACCACGAAGCGGGGGTATTCCTCGCCGATAACTTTTAACCCCTCCAAAATTGCCTTTGCGGGGTTGTCGGGCGTGGAGAGGGTTTTGTAAACCTTCCACCCTTCGGGGGTTTTGTAGACGAAGTCGGTAAAGGTTCCGCCGGTGTCCACCCCCACCAATAGGGTGAAGTTTTTACTTTGGGACATCAAGGGTGGGAATTTTAAGTTTTCCCCGGCCGGGTCGAAAGGGGGCGGTCCGACCCGGCCGAAGGGAGGGTCGTTCCTACCACAATAAGTATTTATGAAGAAGCACTACCTGCTTTTTGCGGTCGGAGCGCTGGTTTTACTCCTGGTGGGCGGGGCCTACTGGCTCGTTCAAACCAAGTTGGGGACCAAGTTGGAAAAGACCCTGCTCAAGATAAGCGGGGGAGAGTACACCGTCTTCGTTTACCCGGCCGGTTCGACGGAGCCGGTGAAGGTTTACCGCGGTAAGGGCTACGTTTGGTTTGAGGAGGCCGAAAACGGCGCCGGCCACACCGGGGTGGTTACGTTCAAAACCGAGGACGGTAAGGTCGTCCGCGTGGGCACGTGGGGCGGCGTCGTTATAGTGGAATATAAGTAATGTTCGTCTACGGCGAGTTCGACGAACCCTTCAGGAAGCCGAGGGAGGAGCTCGTCCGCTTAATAGGGAACACGCCTTTGGTTAAACTCCGCAGGATAAATCCCAACCCCGACGTCGAGATTTGGGTCAAGCTCGAGAAGTTTAACCCCGGCGGGTCGGTAAAGGACCGCCCCGCCCTGAGGATGATAATGGACGCGATAAAAAGGGGGGAGCTGACGCCCGACAAGACGATAATCGACGCCACCAGCGGAAACACCGGCATAGCCCTGGCGATGATTGGGAGGGCCCTCGGCTTTAAGGTCGAACTCGCCATGTCGGAGGGCGTTTCGGAGGAGAGGAAGCGGATTTTAAAAATTTTCGGCGCCAAGCTCCACCTGACGCCGGCCGATGAGGGAACCGACGGGGCCATCCGCTTCGTCCGCGAGCTGGTTAAAAAGTATCCCGACCGCTACTACTACGTCGACCAGTACAACAACCACTCCAACTGGAAGGCCCACTTTTATTCGACCGGCGTCGAGGTTTGGGAGCAAACGAGGGGGCGGATAACGCACTTCGTGGCCGGGGCTGGAACGGGGGGAACGCTGGTCGGAACGGGTCGGCGGCTCAAAATCTACAACCCTCAAATAGAAATAGTGGGCGTTCAGCCGGCCGAGCCCAAACACGGCATAGAAGGCCTGAAGCACATGGAAAGCTCGATAAAACCCGGCATTTTCGACGAGACCATCGTCGACCGCATGGTCTACGTAAAGACTCAGGAGGCCTACGAGATGACCAAGCGGCTGGCCAAGGAGGAGGGCCTGCTTTTGGGAATTTCGAGCGGGGCGGCCGTCCACGCCGCGGTCGAACTGGCTAAAAAACTCCAAAAGGGCGTTATCGTCGCCATCTCCCCCGACGGGGGAGAGAAGTACCTCTCCTCACCCCTGTGGGAGCTTTAACTTCTCCTTGGCCTTTAGGAGGTTGGTTATCACCTCGTTAACCGGCGTGGGAACGCCCGCCTCCCTTCCCAGACGGACGATGGCGCCGTTGAGGGCGTCGACCTCGGTGCGCTTTCCGGCCATCAGGTCCCAATAGGTGGACGGGTAGTGTTCGGCCGTCGGCGGTAAAAGTTTCTCGTAAAAGAGTCTCTTGTACTCGTCGGCCGAGCGGTGGAAGAGCTCAATGCCCTTGGCCTCGGCCACGGCGAAAATCTCCTCGATAACGCGGTCCATGAGCTCCCGCGTCTCTTCCAGCCGCGCCAGCGTTCCGTAGTTGGTCTCAAGGAGGGCGCCGAGGGCGTTGAGGGCCGAGTTGTAAAGAATTTTGTCCCAAAGGTACTTGTAGACGGCGGGCTCGTGCCGCGTCGGAATGCCGGCCTCGCTCAAAAGCCGGGCCAGCTCCTCCAAAAATTTTCCGTCGATTGCCCCCGCGGGACTGCCTATTACGACGTCGTCGGCGCTTACGGTTACCTCCGCCTCGCCCGGGCTTACGAGCCGGGCGCCGAAAATGACCCGCGAAAGGATTACCTTTTCGGGTCCGAAGACCTCGACCGCCCTCTCGTAGTTTCCGTAACCGTTTTGGGCCAGCATAAGGTATCTGAAGGAAACCTTTTTCAACTCCTCCAGAGCCCTTTCCGTGTCGTAACTTTTGACGGTCAAAATGACGAGGTCGAATTCCCTTTCGGGGAGCCCCTCGACCGAAGGGTAGACCTTTTCGAGTTTCACCCCGTGCTCACCCCAAAGGCCGGAAACCTTCAACCCTCCTTTTTTGACGGCCTCGACGACGCGCGGGCGTCCCACGGCAAACACGTCGTGGCCCGCCTTTTTCAAAAAGGCGGCAAAGACGGAGCCCAGCGCCCCGAGGCCGAAGACCAGAACGCGCATAAAGTATTAATTTCGGACCATGCTCTCGAGGCGCCTTCTTCCCTACGGCGTAAAAGACTACTACCCCGCCGAGGCCCTGCGCCTCGGGGCCCTTTTGGCAAAGGCGGAGCGGATTTTGACCCTCTGGGGCTACAGCGAAATAAAACTACCCCTTTTGGAGTACAAGAGTCTCTTTGAGGAGACCCTGGGCGAGGTCGACGGCATTTTTACGCTCCCCGAATACGGAAGGGAGTTGGCCCTGCGCTACGACTTTACCCCCCAATTGCTCCGCTTCGTCCTCCACCAAAAGAGGAAACTCTTTCCCCTCCGCCTCTACTACAAGGGGGAAACCTTCAACCGAAACCGCCAACTGTGGGAGGAACCCGCCGTCGGTTTCGAACTGGTGGGGGGAGAGGGAAGCGAGGCCGACGCCGAGGTTCTCGTTCTGACGGCCGAACTCCTCAAGGAGTTCGGAATAGAAGGGGTGACCCTCGTGGTGGGCCACCGCACCGTTTACGACCGCCTTTCGGAGCGTTTCGGAACCGAGGCGGTAAACCTCAAGAGGTATTCGAGGGAGTTTGAACCCTACCTGAGGACCTACGAGCTTACCTCCGACGGGTGGGAAGAGCTCGACCTGCCCGGGAAAGCAAAGGAGGAGCTGAGGCGGCTGGGCAAAATGCTCAAAAACTACGGCGTCAGGGCCGTCCTCTTGCCCTCCCTGGCGCCCGAAAGGGAATACTACTCGGGTATTTTCTTCAAGGCGCTGGCCCCTTCGGGGAAGGTTTTGGGGGGAGGCGGCCGCTACGACCGCCTGTTTGAGCGCTTCGGCCACGCCATTCCCGCCGCGGGCGCCACCCTCCTAATCGGTAAACTCTTGGAGGAGGTCAATCCGACCGCCCTTTTGCCCGTAAGGATTTACGCCGTCGAGGCCGGTGCCCCCGAGGGAAGGGGCTGGGAGCTGGCCAAACTCTTGAGGGAAAGGGGGTTTGCCGTCGCCCGCGACACGGTTCCCCGCAACTTCGAAAAGTCGCTGGAGGTGGCGAAAGAAAAGGGTTACGACCTCCTTCTGGCGGTAGGGAAGGACCTCCCCCCCGGGGGAACGGAGGTTCAAACCTCCTTCGGTCGGGTCGGACTCTTTCCCCTCACCGAAAGGGGAAAAAGGGAACTGGAGGACCTCCTTCGGGTCCTCAGGTAGTTTCCCTCCAAAGGACGTAGTCCCAATCTTCGCGCGGGCGCGTTACGCGGTAGGTGCCGTTTTCGACCAAAACCTCGGCCGCCCGCGGCCTCATGTTGTAGTGCGAGGCCATTACGAAACCGTAGGCGCCCGCGCTCAAAACGGCCAGGTAATCCTTTCTGCCGACGGCGCAAAGCTCCCTGTTTTCGCCGAGAACGTCGCCCGTTTCGCAAATGGGTCCGACCACGTCGGCCACCACCTTTTCGGGCCGCTCCTCGACCGCAACTATGTGGTGGTAGGCCCCGTACATGGCCGGCCTGAGCAGGTCGTTAAAGCCGGCGTCGACCATAACGAAGAGTTTTCCGTCCTTTTTCTTTAAAAACTGAACCTGCGTTAGCAAAACGCCCGCGTTTCCCGCTATCGAACGCCCCGGCTCCAGAATGAGCCTCGCGTCGACGCCCTCGAGCTTGGGCAGAATCACCTCGGCCAGCTCCTTCGGCGTGGGAACGCGGTCCTCCGGCCTGTACTTAATGCCCAGACCCCCCCCGAGGTCCAAATACTTGATTTCTATACCCTCGGCCTTGAGGCGGCGGTAGAGGTTTACCACCTTTTCGGTTGCCTCGGCAAAGGGCGACAGGTCGGTCAGCTGGCTGCCGATGTGGCAGTGAATTCCGACGACCTCGACGTTCGGCAAGTCCGCGGCCCGCCTGTAAACGTCAAAGGCCTCGTTTATGTCTATTCCGAACTTCGACTTTTTGAGGCCGGTGGCGATTTTCGGATGGGTCTTGGGGTCCACGTCGGGGTTTACGCGGACGGCTATGCGCGCCTTTTTGCCCATTTTGCCGGCCAGCTCGTTTAGAACCTCTATTTCCATTTCGCTCTCGGCGTTGAACATCAAAATGTCGTTTTCGAGGGCGAATTTGAGCTCGTCGTCGGTCTTTCCGACTCCGGCGTAGACGATGCGGTCGGCCGGAATGCCCGCCTTGAGGGCGCGGTAAATTTCCCCGCCCGAGACGGTGTCGGCGCCGCAGCCCTCCTCGGCCGCAATTTTTATAACGCCGAGGTTGAAGTTGGCCTTTACGGCGTAGGCGATGAGGGCGTCGGGGAAGGCCTCCTTGTAGGCGCGAATTTGGTCGCGAATGTGGTTAACCGAGTAAACGTAAAGAGGCGTTCCCAGCTCGGCGGCCAGCTCCTTGAGGTTTACCCCGTCAAAGTGCAAAACGCCGTTTCTGTACTCCAGGTAGGGTGAATACTCCTTGAGAAGTTCGTTTACCGCCATAGGGAGCTATATTTTGCGGAGACCTAAAGGGGTCCGAAGGGCTTTTTTCTTGAACCCCGGCGGGTCCTTCGACGATAATAAATCCGATTTTGGTATGTCCGAAAAGCTCGTCATTCTGGGCGCCCAGTGGGGGGACGAGGGAAAGGGAAAGATAGTCGACCTCCTTTCGGAGAGGTTTGACGTGTCGGTCCGCTATCAGGGCGGCTCCAACGCCGGCCACACAGTGGTTATTAACGGTGTTAAGTATATCATGCACCTCCTTCCCACGGGCATTCTCCACCCCCACAACACCGGCGTCATCGCCCAGGGAATGGTGGTCGACCTCAAGGCGCTGGAGGAGGAAATAGCCGACATCGAGGCCAAGGGCAATCCGATTTTTGACCGCCTCCTCATAAGCGACCGCGCCCACGTAGTAATGCCCTATCACAAACTGCTGGACAAGCTTCTCGAGAGAAAAAACGGCGTCGGGACGACCCTCCGCGGCATAGGTCCCGCCTACATGTTCAAGTTCATGCGAAAGGGTATTCGCGTCGTCGACCTCTTTGACCAAAGGGTGTTCGAAAGGAGGCTGGAGGAAAACGTCGAATTCGTAAAGAGCGTCGTCGAAAAGGTCTTCGGCGAAAGGTTCGAAATCGACCTTCGCTACATAGAGGAGGAGGTCCTCAGGCCCTTTGAGCGGTTAAAAAGTCGGGTGGCCGACACGGCCAAGTTTTTGAGGGAAAACACCAAAAGCGTTATCTTCGAAGGCGCCCAGGGCACCCTTTTGGACGTCGACATGGGCACCTATCCCTTCGTAACCTCCTCCAACTCCTCGGCCCTCGGTCTGGCCCACGGCACCGGCCTTTCGCCAAAGTACTTCAAGGACGCCAAAATCTACGGCGTGGCCAAGGCCTATCTGACGAGGGTGGGCGGCGGACCCTTTCCCACCGAACTTAAAGGCGAGGAGGCCGAAAGGCTCCGCCAAAAGGGAGGCGAATACGGAGCCACCACCGGCAGGCCCCGCCGGGTCGGTTGGCTCGACCTGGTGGCCCTCAAGCACGCCGTCGACGTCAACGCCCTCGACGGACTGATTTTGACGAAGCTCGACGTTCTCGACGGTTATCCCGAGATAAAGGTCTGCGTCGCCTACGAGTACCGAGGAAAAATTTACGAAGAATTCCCCTCCTCCCTGGAGGTCCTCGAAAACTGCAAACCCGTTTACGAAACCCTTCCCGGCTGGAGCGGCAGCACCAAGGGAATAACCGACCCCGAGCAACTCCCCGCCAACGCCCGCCGCTACCTCGAGTTTATAGAAAACTTCGTCGGCGTTCCCATAGTGATGCTCTCGACCGGCCCCCAAAGGCACGAATACCTCTTTCTGAAGGAAGTTTTTTAAACCCCTCGGGGGCTTTTTTCCTTGCGGTCCCCCCGGCGGACCGGAAGGGTTTTTCCCGCCTCCTTTCGGAAAATCCCTAATGTTTAACCCTTAATGGAAGCTCAAAAGAAGCGAATAATCCTCTTTTCGGGAAAGGGAGGAGTCGGTAAGACCACCGTATCGGCCGCCACCGCCCTAAAGAGCGCCGAACTGGGCAAAAAGACGATAGTCCTTTCGCTCGACCCCGCCCACTCGCTGGCCGACAGCTTCGACATTCCCGAAAGCGAGCGTCTCGCCGCCAAGGGCCAACCGATAAAAATTAACGAAAAACTCCACATTCAGGAGCTGGACATTCAGGAGGAACTCGACCGCTGGTGGGGTGAGGTGGCCCGCTTTTTGGAGCTCCTCTTTCACACTACCGGTCTCAGCGACCTCGTGGCCCAGGAGCTGGCCATCTTACCCGGCATGGAGGAGGTTACCGGCCTCCTTTACGTGAACCACTACTACCGAAAGAGCGACTACGAGGTGATAATCCTCGACCTGCCCCCAACCGGCGAGACCCTCCGCTTCATCAGCATGCCAACCATTTTGAAGTGGTACATGAAAAAGATTTTTCACGTCGAAAGGCTCATAATGAAAGTCGCCAGACCCGTTGCCGGGCGGCTGACCGACGTTCCCCTGCCCGACGAAAGCTACTACAAGGCCATAGAAACCTTTTACGAAAACCTGAAGGGAGTCGACGAGGTGCTCCTCGACCCGGAGGTAACCTCCATCCGCCTCGTTACCAACCCCGAAAAGATGGTCCTTAAAGAGAGCGTCCGCGCCTACACCTACTTCAACATGTTCGGAATGAACACCGACGCCGTTATCGTAAACAAAGTCTTTCCGAAAGAGGTCGTTCAAAATTGCCCGTCCCTCAAAGAATGGCTCCAAAGCCAGTACAAGTACCTCGAGGAGATAGAGGCCTACTTCAAACCCAAACCGATACTGATAGTTCCCCACGCGCGGAGGGAGCTCGTCGGAATCGAGGGCCTCCGTTGGGTGGCCGAAAAACTCTACGCCGACCGCGACCCGACCGCCGTCTTCCACAAAGAGCAACCCTACACCTTCGAACCGACCGAAGACGGCTACCTTCTCAAAATCCGCCTTCCCTACGCCCCCAAGGAGTTCCTCGAGGTTTACAAAGCCGGCGAGGAGATAATCGTCCGCCTCGGAAATGTAAAAACCCACATACTGCTTCCCAAGCGTCTCGCCGACAAGGAGCCCGCCGGCGCCCGCTGGAAAGACGGCTACCTCGAAATTCTTCTAAAGTAAGGAAAAAGCCCGGCGCCGAAGGCGCCGGGAATCTTTAAAAAACTTCGGAAGCCGGCGCAAAGGGCCCCTCCCGGCGGGGTTTAAAATAAACTCCTTACCTTCCTTCGTCAAAACTTGGGCCGGAGAGGTGAAAACATGACTTGGAGCGCCTTCGGATACGACTCTTGCGGGGTCGGATTCATATGCGACGTTAAAGGTCGAAGCTCGCACGAAATCGTCAAACTCGGAATAGAGGCGGTTAAAAACCTCACCCACCGCGGTGCGGTAGGAGCCGACGGAAAGACCGGCGACGGGGTCGGAATACTCACCCAAATACCCCGCAAGTTTTTCAAAAAGTACCTCGACAAGCAAGGGCTCAAAATTTCCGACGTAAACAACCTGGCGGTCGGTTTTGTCTTTTCCAAAAACTCCGAAGGGTTTAAAGTTTTGGAGGAAAAACTTAAAGAGTTCGGATTTAAAGTAATCGCCTACCGGGAGGTTCCACACGACAACGACGCCCTAGGGGTGGGGGCCTTTCGGGAAAAACCCGAACTGTGGCAGGTTTTGATAGACGCCGAAGGGGTGGAAAATCCCGAACTCAAACTCTATCTGGTCAGGAAGTTCGTCGAGAGGCGCTTTTCCGACGACGAGTTTTACCTGCCGTCGCTCTCGACCCGCACCATCGTCTACAAGGGAATGCTGATAGCCCCCTACCTCGACACCTTCTATCCCGACCTCAAGGACGAGGACTTTGAGAGCCCCTTCGTCATCTTCCACCAGCGTTATTCGACCAATACCCTGCCAAAGTGGTATCTGGCCCAGCCCTTCCGCTGGCTCGCCCACAACGGCGAGATTAACACCATCCGCGGAAACCGCAACTGGATGGATACCCTCCAGCACGAGCTCGAGCACGAGGTCTTCGGCGAATACTCCGAGTGGCTAAAGCCGGTGGTGCGCCACGACGAGAGCGACACCGCCAGCCTCGACAAGGTCTTCGAACTTTTAATGTTTGCGGGCTTTGAACCCGAACACGCCATAAACATGCTCATTCCCCCCGCGTGGGAAAACGACCCCGAAATGCCCGAGGAGGTCAAAAAGTTCTTCGAATACCAGGCCCTCCTGATGAAACCCTGGGACGGACCGGCGGCCGTGGCCTTCACCGACGGGGTTAACAAAATAGGCGCCCACCTCGACCGAAACGGCCTGAGACCCGAGCGCTTCGTCCTGACCGAGGACGGGCTTCTGATAGTCGGCTCGGAAGTCGGAATGGTCGAACTCGACGAGCGAAGGGTGGTCGAGCGCGGGCGCCTCGGACCGGGCGACACCCTCGTGGTGGACCTTCGGGAGGGCGAAATCAAAAAGACCGAAGAGATACTCCGAGAGCTGGCCGAAAAAAAACCCTACGGGGAGTGGATAGACAAGTTTTTGGTAAGACTTTCCGACCTCGAGGTGAAAAAGAAAAAGCGTTTCCGCGCGGAGGACTACTCGGAGGACGGGGAAACCCTGACGAGGAAGCTGGTCGCCTTCAACTACTCCAAGGAGGAGCTCGAAGAGGTCATCAAACACCAAGCGGAAACCGGCCACATCTACACCTATTCGATGGGCGACGACACTCCAATCCCCCCTTTGAGGGAAAAACCGACCAACCTCTTTAGGTTCTTCAAACAGCGCTTTGCCCAGGTTACCAACCCCCCCATAGACCCCATACGGGAAAAGGTCGTAATGTCGCTGAAGATGAACCTCGGCCACAAGCCCAACTTCCTGTACGAAAAGCCCGAATACGCCCGTCGGCTTCAGATAGAGAGCCCAATCCTGCTTCAGCACCAACTGGACGCGATTAGAAACAACGGCGTCCTCAAGGTGGCCGAGGTTTCCACCACCTATCCCGAAGGGCAAACCCTCAAAGAGGCCCTCGAAAACCTCTTTAAAAGGGTCGAAGAGGAGGTCCGAAACGGCGCCGAGATAGTGATACTCTCCGACAGGGACCTGGAGAAAGGTAAAAAATACGTTCCCGCCCTACTGGCCGTCAGCGGACTCTTTCAGTACCTCAACCGCAAGGGATTGGCCCACAGGGCCAGCTACGTAATCGAAACCGGCGAGGCGCGCGAGGACCACCACGTTGCCATGCTGGTGGGCTACGGCGCCAGCGCCGTCCACCCCTATCTGGCGATAGAGGCCGTCAAAAAACTGGTCGAGGAGGGCAAGCTCCAACCCAAAAACCTTCCGGCGGAAACGGCCCTCGAGAACAAAGTCCAGCAGGCGGTGGCCAACTACGTCCGTTCCCTCGAGGAGGGCGTCAGAAAAATCCTCTCCAAAATGGGAATATCGACCCTCAACTCCTACCAGGCGGCCGAAATCTTTGACGCCGTTTGCCTCAACAAGGACTTTCTCGACGAATACTTCACCGGAACCAACGCCACCGTCGAGGCCTACGGTTTGGCCGACGTCGAGCGGATTTACGACGGCTTTATTAAAAAGGCCTTCCACTCCGACAGGCCCGAGGT
>JAADCT010000024.1 GCA_013154305.1 Aquificota bacterium | reverse complement strand
CCACGAGGGGGTAGCGCATCGTAAAGGGCTGCGCCATCCTCACCAAGGTGTCGTAAACCGCCTGGTCCCCGTGGGGGTGGTAGAAAGATAGAATGTGCCCCACCACCCTCGCGCTCTTTTTGTAGGGTTTGCTGGGCAGGAGCCCTATCTCGTGCATTCCGTATAAAATCCGCCGCTGAACCGGCTTTAAACCGTCCCTAACGTCGGGAATGGCGCGCCCGATAATAACGGACATTGCGTAGTCGAGGTAGGACTGCTTTGCCTCCTCCTCTATGGGAACCTTGAGGATTTCTTCGGACATCAAAGGATACAATTATAAAACAACTTTTTAGGTAAATTTTATTTGCATAAAACCGCCGAAAGGGCTTCAATCGTTTGCTTGACTATTCCCGGAGGGGAAGTTTTCGGGATAAAAACGGGAAAGGGAAGAAGCGGTTAGGAAAACCGCGGAGGGAAAAACGCTTATCTCAACTTTAGGAAGGTGAGGGATACGACCGCCAAAAGGGCGGAGATAATCCAAAATCGGACCACTATTTCGGGTTCCTTCCAACCTAGTTTTTCAAAGTGGTGGTGAAGCGGCGCCATTTTAAAAACCCTCTTGCAGTCGGCCACCCTTTTGCCGTCGTTACGGACTACCTCACCCTTTTTGGTCAGAATGCAGACCGAATATTGAACCACGACCGAAAGGAGTTCCAGGAAAAAGACGCCGCCGGCGACGAAGAAGACGAACTCGCTCTGGGTGGCGACGGCGGCAAAGCCGAGCAGGGCTCCCAGCGCCAACGACCCCACGTCGCCCATGAAAATTTTGGCCGGGTGGGCGTTGTACCACAAAAAGGCCAATCCCGCGCCTATCAGCGCCGCCATCAGCACGGTAAGTTCGCCGGCGTAGGGAACGTAGGGAATGTAAAGGTAGTTGGCGTAGATGTAGTTACCGGTAAGGTAGGCCACCAGCGCCAGAACGGAGGCCGCTATTACCGTCGAGCCGATAGCCAAACCGTCGAGGCCGTCGGTCAGGTTTACCGCCGTCGAGGTGGCAAAAATTACCAACGCCGCCCAGAGGGGATACAAGATTCCCAGGTCCAAAACGAGGTCCTTAAAAAAGGGAAAGTGCAGGGCCCCGTCGACGGGTAAAAACCCGTAAATCAAAAGTCCCAAAAGGAGGGAAAAGGGCACCTGCAGGCTCAACTTCTGGACGACCGTCAGACCGCCCTTTCCCTTTACCTTCAGAAGGTCGTCCAACAGACCGACCGAGCCAAACAGCAAAAGCGTCAGGGCCGCCAGGTAGGGATAGGGCGTGTCGAGTCTCATGAACAGAAAGGACAAAAGTACGAGGGCCATAATTATCGGAACGCCGCCGAAGGAGGGGGTGTTTCTTTTGTCCCCGTGGTGGTCGAGAAATTCGCGCACGGACCCGCCGTTGGTCCTTTTTTTCACGAACCTCAAAAAGCGGGGGTAGACCAAAAACAGCACGAAAAAGGCCAACAGGAAGGCGACGAAACTGCGGAAGGATATGTAGTGGAAAACGTTAAGAGGTCCGAAGAGGTCGGAAAAGTTTTCGGCGAGCCAGTAGAACATAAAGAACTTATTCCACCCCAAGCGCGCGAGCCGTTGCAAGAAAACTTTGCGAAAAGCCCCCTTTCGAAAACTTGAGAGACTTCGATAGGTTAAAGCCCCCTTCGGGGGGTTAAATTAATAAGTCTTGTCGCCATGGAAAACTTGGACCTGCAGCTTCTCGAGGCCGTCAACCGGCTTCAGCAATACGCCCTTAAAAGTCCCGTCGACCGAAAGGGTTTTTGGACCGAGTGGCAGGCCACCTTCACCAAAGTGAAGTTTTATCAAATCGCCATAAAGGCCCTTTTGGCGTCGGGCAAACTCGGCCCCGAGGAGAAAAACGAGCTGGCGTTTCGCCTCTCGATGCTAAAAGACGTCGAGGGCTACCTCAAGGAGTTAAAGGAGGTGGCCCTCCAGGTCAGGGGTTTCTCCGTTTTTGCCCCCGAAGAGAGCGGCGAGGACGACGACGACGCCGACGACCTCTTCTTTTGACCTTTCCCCTTTTCGGTTTCAAAACCGCCTTCGGTCCTTTCGGCGGCGGGCAGCGCCACCCCGAGGGGGATACTTCACAAAAGACCTCCGATAGGAGGTCTGGACTCTTCTACCCGAAAAAGGGGTGGAGCGAAAGAGGAAAAAAAGGAGTTAAAACTCGAAGGTTTCCAAAACGCGGTCGTCGAGTTCGGCGGCCAGGTAGGCCGAGGACTTGGTTTCGAAAAAGGCCTCCTTTTTGCCCTCGTTAACGTGGCTTTCAAGGTAGCCGTAGAGGCGGTCTATTTCCTCGAAGGGGTTTTCGTCGACGCCGTAAATGGGTTTCAAACCGAGGAGTTTGAGACGGCGGTCGGTCAAAAACTTTATGTAGTTTTCAACCTGTTTTTGGGTAATACCGAAGTTGTTTTGGGCCAAGACGGCTTGGTAAAATTGCAGGTCGGCCTCGGCGTAAGAGCGGACGGTCTCCACCACTATTTCGTCGAATTCGTATTCGGGAATGTAGCGCGTTATGTAGGGCTTTAGGGTTTTTATTACCGACGCCATAACCTTGACGTGGAAAAGCTCGTCGGCCTTAATCTCCGAAATCATCTTGTTGGTCATCGGCAGAATGCCGTACTTGTATTGATAAAACTCTATCGTTTTAAAACCCATGTAAAAGGTCACCGCCTCCATGGCGTACGTGCCGGCAAAGACGTGCGTCAGCGTTCGCGCGTACTCTTCGGGACCAACGTTTTTGAGCCCCTCCCAAAGGAGGTCAAAGAGTTTTTGGTAGCTTTGGGCGATGAGCTCGTTTCGGCGCCGCAGTTCGGGGTGGTCCTTGGCCAGGTAAAAGATGCGCCTGACCTCCTCGAAGTTTTGATTGAAGAGCCCGTAGAGGATGTTGGAGTAGGCTATCGAGTGCTCGACCTCAAAGTACTTGTGGGTGGCGCCCCAAATCTTGTACTCGGGCATGTTGTAGACGGTTTCGATGTCGGTCAGGTTGGAGACCTGAACGCTGTCGAGAAAGGCCAAAAAGCTCAGCGTGTATTCGAATACCTTTCGGTCGATGTCGTCGAGCTGGTCAAACTGTTCGCGGGTGCGGTCTATCGGATACTCGTCGGCCTTCCAAAGGCGCTGTTTTTGCAGTTTTACAAACTCGTATATGTAGGGGTGGTTCGGGTGGAAAATGGTAAAGAGGCCGGTCGGCTCCTTCCACAGCGGACTGTCGAAAAACTTGACCGGCGTCAGGTGATTCCCGAAGTCGTTACCTTCGGGATTAAAAAGTAAAGGTTTTTGTTTAAAATGTCCGTTCATTTGGCTCCCCCGTAGCTTTTATTTCTTTGTTTTTTTGGAAACTTATCGCAAAAAACAACCGTTAAAGGGCTTTTTTTACGCCGCTTCGGTCAAAGCAAACCCAAATTCGTAAAAATTTTTCCCTTATCGTCCCCATCGCGGACAGATATTAAAGATAACACGGAAGGGTGGGTTTTGCAAATCCGAAATCAGGTCCGAAGTTTTCGGTTCTTATCCCCTAACTTTGGTTAAAAGTTTTTGAAATCCAAAGAAAGAAAAGTGAAAATCAATTGAAACTTCAGTTGGCACAACTTTCGCATTCCTCAACTGCTACGGTTTTATCCTTCAAAATGTGCCTCCAATAGTAAAGGGCCTTAATTCCCTTCTTGCGGGCCTCCCTCAAAACGAGGGCAAAGAGGCGGGTGAGCTTTTCGGGGGTGTTGAAGTGGTTGTGGTTTACCGTAACCTCAAAGGAAATACCGCCGTCGACGAACTTTTGAATTTCGGCTATAACGGTGGTTAGGTCCTCGTAGTCGGAGTAGTCGCTGAAGTTGGTGTAGGCGTCGTAAAACCAGCGGTAGGGGTAAAGGGGAACGAAGTTGACGAAAAGACCGGTCTGCTGGTCCTCCACCTGCGTCAGACTGAAGACGGGCACGATGCCGGCGCTCACCCCCGCGAGGATGGAGGTGGAGGTGTTGGGCGGACAATTCAAAAGGAGCGTATTCCTTATTCCGTGCTTTTCTAGGTTCTCCTCCAACCGCTTCAGGTTTTCCTCGCCGACGAGGTCGGCCACCAGGCGGCGGTCGGCCTCCCTTTTGAGGTCGTAGCGGCCGAGAATAACCTTTTTGGGATACTTGGTCCGTTCGTAGGCGGCCGGCCTTCCGCGCTCCTTGGCCAGCTCGGTGGAGGCCAAGACGGCCAAAAAGGCGAACCTTCCGAACACCTCCCTTATCAGGCGAAGGGTGTCGGCGGGGTCGGCGCGGCGGGCGCTGAAGCGATAACCGTAGTAGCGTCCGTCCTCCACCGACTTGGCCACAAAAAGGTCGGCCAAACCCATAAAGCCCGCCGTAACGGTCCGGTAGAGGGCGTTGTGCTTTTTGCTCTCTTTTACCGGCAGGTCGGTAACGTCTATGAGGTTGTCCATGTACTCGTAAAGGTGGAAGACGAACTCTTTAAGCTTTTCGACGTCCGACAGGTAGCCCAGCTGGTGGAGCCTCAGCAGGTTTACGTTGGTAATGTTGCAGGTGTGGACGTAGCCGAGTTTTTCGTCGGGAATGCAGTAAAGGTCCTCCGGGTCGGTGTTTCGGAAGGGGGAAAAGTTCTCCTGACAGAGGTTGCCGCAGTAAATCTTTTCCTCAAAGGGGGAAACCGCGTTGACGTTGTCCTCAAAAAAGACGTAGGGAAGGCCCTTTCTGCCCCAGTAGTAGAAGACTTTCCGGAGGAGTTCCCTCGGGTGGATTTGCCTGTAGTTTTGCAGCTTGCCCTCCTCGGCGAGTTTGACTATTTCCTCGTACCTCCTTTCGGCCTCCTCGCCGTAGACCTCGACCAAGTCCAGGTCCTTCCGACCCAAAACGTGGGTAACCTCGTAGAGGTCTATAAGGTAAAAGGGACGATTTTCGTTGACGAACTTGAAGAAAAAGTCGGGAACGACCACCTGGGTAAAGACGTCGGGACTCTTTTTCGGTATCTCACCGATGTCGAGGTCTATAACCTCGAGAAAGTCGACCACGTCCTTGTGCCAAATGGGAAGGGCCACGGTTAGGCTTCCCTTGCGCTTGCCCTGCTGGTTGAAGGCGTTTACGGTCGACTCGTAAATCTTAACCCAATCGGTAATCTTGTTGGCCTTTCCCTTGTTTCCCTTAATCCAACTGCCCGAAGGGCGCAGTTTTCCTATGTAGAGGCCCACGCCGCCGGCGTTTCGCGAAATTTGGGCGATTTGACTCTGGGTGTGGACTATGCTTTCGGTGTTGTCGTTAACGTCGAGAATAAAACAGCTGGAGAGGTTGGCGCGGGCGCGGCGGAGGTTTAGCATTTGGGGCGTCGCCGGAATTATCAGAAACTCCGAGAGGTATTCAAAGTGTTTCAGGACCCTCTTTTTGAAGTATTCCCAATCCTTACCGTAGTTGAGGACCGAGGGTAAAAATCCCAAAAGGGACTGGAGAAACCAAACCTCCTCCGGTATCTCTATCGGAAAGTTGTTCTCCTCGGTCAGGTAGGAACGGATGAACTTCTGGGTTTGCATGTGTTTGGCCTTGTTCCAAAGGGGGTTGGAGAAGTTTTCGGCGTCGAAAATCGAGTAGTAAAGCTCCTCCATAACCCCCCCGGGGACCTCCAAAAGGAGTCGCGAATAAAAACCCTTTTCAATGTATTCGGTTAAAAACCGGTAAAAGTCCTCGAAGTTTACGAAAAAGCCGTAGCGGGTGACGGGAACGCCGTACTTCTTTTCCCGGCGGACGCGAATTTCCTTTTTAAAGTCGACCAATATAAGTCGGTTGGCAAAGCGGGACCAATCTTCCTTGTTCTCCTCCGTGACTATAAGGGAAATGGCGGCCGTTATCAGGTTGTGCTGGATTTCCCTCGTCGTCATCTTCGGCTTCAGAAAGAGGGCCAGCTTTTGCTCAAACTTTTGGAGGTCGACGTTCAGACCCTCGGCGCAAACCTTTATAACCTTTTCAATCTTTTGCGGATTGAAGGGCTCGACGCGCCCGTCGCGTTTTATTACCTCAAACATCTCCTCTCCTCCGCCGGCAAAAGGAAAAATCTTAAGCCCGCCTTCGGCGGGAGCGGGGACCCCGAGGTGAAATAATGGAACTCTTATGAAAAATTTGCCCGACGAAAGGGGATACTTCGGACCCTTCGGCGGAAGGTTCGTTCCCGAAACGCTGATGTACGCGCTGGAGCAACTGACGCGCGCCTACGATGAGGCCAAGCGCGACCCCGAATTTCAAAGGAAGTTCGAATACTATCTGCGCGAATACGTGGGCCGGCCCACGCCCCTTTACTACGCCGAGCGGCTGACCAAGTTCGTCGGCGGCGCCAAGATATACCTAAAGCGCGAGGACCTCAACCACACCGGCGCCCACAAAATCAACAACACCATAGGTCAGGCCCTTCTTACCCTTCGAATGGGAAAGAGGAGGGTCATAGCCGAAACGGGTGCGGGACAGCACGGCGTTGCGACGGCAACGGCCGCCGCGCTTTTCGGCCTCGAGTGCGTGGTATACATGGGCGAGGAGGACGCCAAAAGACAGGCCCTGAACGTCTTTCGAATGGAGCTTTTGGGCGCCAAGGTGGTCGTGGTTAAGAAGGGTTCCCGAACCCTGAAGGACGCGATAAACGAAGCCCTGCGCGATTGGGTTACCAACGTCGAAACCACCCACTACATCATCGGCTCGGTCGTCGGGCCCCACCCCTTTCCGGAAATGGTCCGCGACTTTCAAAGCGTAATCGGTAAGGAGACCAGGCGTCAAATTTTGGAACTGGAGGGCCGTCTGCCCGACGCGGTGGTCGCCTGCGTCGGCGGCGGTTCCAACGCCATGGGCATCTTCTATCCCTTTATCGAGGACGAAGGGGTGATGCTGGTGGGGGTGGAGGCGGCCGGCCGCGGACTGGAGACCGAAGAGCACGCCGCGTCGCTTCTTAAGGGCTCGGTCGGCGTCCTGCACGGTATGAAGAGCTACTTCCTTCAGGACGGGGAGGGGCAAATAAGGCCGACCCATTCGATTTCGGCCGGTCTCGACTATCCGGGGGTGGGACCCGAGCACGCCTGGCTCAAAGAGAGCGGGCGGGCCGTTTACACGGCCGCCACCGACGAGGAGGCCCTCGAGGGCTTCAAGCTCCTGGCCAAAACCGAGGGAATTATTCCCGCCCTCGAAAGCGCCCACGCGATAATAAAGGCGGCGGAGCTGGCCAAGGAGCTCGGCAAAGACGCCGTCGTCGTGGTAAACCTCTCCGGCAGGGGGGACAAGGACGTAAAAACCGTTATGGACCACCTCGGTTGGAAACACGAAGACCTCTGAAGGAGGTAAAACCCCTTTCCTTTTTACCCTTCACTATTAATTCCTGATGGAGGTATTTCTCTCGAAAATCCTGGTTTTTCCCTTTAAGTCCTTTGACCCCGTCGAGGTCGAAAAGGTCCGAATTACCGAAGGGGGGACCTTGGAAAACGACCGCCGCTTTGCCCTCTTTAGGAAAGAGGACGGTAAGGTTTTGTCGAGAAAGTGGGAGACGAAACTCTACCGAATCCGCTCGAACTTTGACCTCGGGAGGGAGGAGGTGGTTTTTTCCTACGAAGGCGTCGAAAGGGGTTTTAAGTTCCGCGAAAGGGAGGCGATTGAAAGGTTCCTTTCGGAGGTTCTCGGCTACGCGGTCGAACTGCGGGAGGACCGAAGGAGGGGTTTTCCCGACGACGGGGAGGCCTACGGTCCGACGGTGGTTTCGCGGCCGACGCTCGTTGAGGTGGGTTCGTGGTTCGGACTTTCGGAGGGGGAGGTTCGCCTCCGCCTGCGGACAAACCTGGAGCTGGACGGCGAAAACCTTCCCCCCTTTTGGGAGGACCGCCTCTTTGCAAAGGCGGGCGAGACGGTTTGGTTTAAGGTCGGACCGGTCAAGGTGGGCGGCGTAAATCCCTGCCGGCGGTGTCCCGTACCGGCCAGAGACCCCTTTACGGGCGAAAGTTTGGAAAACTTTCGCCGCCGCTTCGAGGAAATGAGGAGGAAAACCCTGCCCCCCTGGGCCGAAAGGAGCCGCTTCGACACCTTTTACAGACTTACGGTAAACACGATAGTTCCGCCCTCGGAGGCGGGAAAGGTTTTGAAAGTCGGCGACCGGGTAATTCTCCTTTAAAAGACTCCCGCCGCCGGAGGCGGCGGGCTTTTAATAAGGAAAAAATGGGAAGCGTTTACCTGACCAACGCCTTTTCGCTGAACATGCTCGAGCCGAAGACGGCGGCGGCAACTTTCAAACCGATTTCGGTCGAGGAGGCGAAAAAGCTTTTGACCGAGGAGGGGTTCGTTTCGTTCGTCTCCCACGGGTCGACGGCGCAGGTCTTAAGAAAACTTTTGGGGTTGGAGGTCGAGGTCAACCGCTCAAACCTGGTTTTGAAGGACGGGGTCCTTTTGGTGGTCTTTCAGCTGTCGGTCCGGCCGAGGGAGGGCCAAGTTTTTACGGAAAAGGAGCTGGAGGAGATTGCGGCGAGGGGACTTTACCGGTTTTGGCTCGTCAGGGTCTGCTACGCCGCGCCTTAAAATGGTTTTCGATGTGTTTGGCCATTCCTTCGCGCGTGGTTGAGGTGGACGAAAAGACCAAAACGGCGATTGTGGAAACCTTCGGCGTCCGACGGAAGGTGTCGACGATGCTCCTTTCGGAACCGCTTAAGGAGGGCGACTTCGTTTTGGTCCACGTGGGGTTTGCGATGGAAAAGATTGACCCGCAGGAGGCCCAAAAGACCCTGGACCTCTTTAAGGAACTCTTTCCGGAGGAGCTGGAAGGGGGCGAAGGGGCGCAGGAACGATGATTTTGGGGGACGAAAGTTCGCCCGTGGCGGTTTTGGGCGTGGGCAACGTTTTGCTTTCGGACGAGGGTTTCGGCGTTCGGGTCGTCCAACACCTGGCCAAGTGGTACGACTTCAGGCCCGAAATTCGGCTCGTCGACGGTGGTACCCTCGGTTGGGACCTTCTCAACTTCCTGCAGGGCGTCCGAAGGCTCGTTTTGGTCGACGCGGTGGACGCAAGGGCCCTCCCCGGCACCTTTTTCGTTTTCAGAAACGAGGAGGTCAAAAAGTACTTCAAGCGGAAGGTCAGCGGCCACGAGGCCGGCATTCAGGAGGTTTTGGCCTGGTTCGACCTGATGGGGAAACCCATAGAGGAGGTGGTGGTGGTCGGCGTCCAACCGGCGTCGCTCGAAACGGGTTTGAAACTGTCGCCGGTCGTGGAGGCGGTTTTACCCAAGGCGGTAGAAACCGTCCTCAACCAACTGAAGGAGTGGGGAATAGAGGCCCTGAGGAGGGAAAAGCCGCGGGACCTCGGCGTGTGGGAACTCTCCTAGTCCTCCTTTCCGAGGTCCTTTAGGCAACCTTTGTCCTCTATGATGGTCTTTATGATTTTTTCGGGCAGGCCCTCGTTGAGCTGGTAGCAGACGAAGTTCTTTTCCCTTTGGCACGAGAGTATGCCGGCGCTCTTTAAAACGAACAGGTGTTGGGAGATGTTGGGCTGGGGAAGGCCCAGAAGGTCGACGATGTTGGAAACGCACACTTTGTGGTTTTGGGCCGTGTAGAGCAGGAAGGCTATTTTGAGGCGCGTCGGGTGGGCCAGGGCCTTGAGCATGGCCGCCAGAATTTCTATTTCGTCCTCGGAAAAGAGCTCGTTTAAAGCCTCGAAGTTTTTCTTCAGCTCGCGGTCGGTGGCCTTCAGGTCTTTTGTCATCGGCCGGAAACCTCCGCCTTCTTGGCGGCAACCTTTTGCCGCCGGCGCTCGAGCCACTCCAGCCACCTTTCCATACCTTCGCCCGTTTTGGTCGAAAGGACTATCACCTCCGCCTCGGGGTTGATTTGCCTGAATTCCTCAACGCACCTGTCGACGTCAAAGTCGAAGTAGGGCAGTAGGTCCGCCTTCGTTATCAAAAGCAGGTCGGCCTTTTCGAACATCACCGGATACTTCGCCGGTTTGTCGTCGCCTTCGGGAACCGAGAGGAGAACCACGTTGAGGTGGGTTCCCACGTCGAAGGAGGCCGGACAGACGAGGTTCCCGACGTTTTCGACGAAAACCACGTCGAGCTCCTCCAGCGGCAGGTGGTGAAGGCCTTTGTGGACCATAAAGGCGTCGAGGTGGCAGGTCTGACCGGTGGTTATTTGGTAGGCCACGGCTCCCTTTTTGCGGACGCGCTCGGCGTCGCGCTCGGTCTCCAGGTCGCCTTCTATAACGCCGATTTTGTAGCGGTCCTTCAGGGCCTCTATCGTCTTTTCGAGGAGGGTGGTTTTACCCGCGCCCGGCGACGACATCAGGTTTATCGCCAAAACGCCGTGGCGGTCGAAGTGCTCGCGGTTGTGGGCCGCCACCTC
>JAADCT010000045.1 GCA_013154305.1 Aquificota bacterium | reverse complement strand
TTTGTGGGGTTTCTTAAAATGAAACCCTTGAAACTCAACGCCCTAAAGGGGTCCTCTCGAAACTAATGCCCGCTAAAGCGGGATTGCGACACAGGCACAAACTCCGCGTTCGGGATTTTTAGAAAGAATAGGTCTCGAAACTAAGGCCCGCTAAAGCGGGATTACGACGGTTCCGGATAGGATTTGGTTGAGGATGTGGGAAAGTTCTTCTCGAAACTAAGGCCTGCTAAAGCGGGATTGCGACAATTCATAAGCTTTCTTGAGCTTACGGGAAACCTCTTTTTTCTCGAAACCAATACCCGCCAAAGCGGGATTGCAACCCCATTATGCACCTCCTTTGGTTCTTTTTCTTTTTTTGTACTTGCGGCGGTGATGACAACAAAAGCCCGCCAAAGCGGGGTTTTACAGTTCCTTTTTCCAAAGAGTCGGTTTGGAAAAGTTTCCCGCCTTCGTGCGGTCAAGGTTTTTTATTCGACCGACTAGAGGAAGTCCGACGAATCCCTCCTCCGAAAGGGAAAATCTTCGGGTTTACCCCTTGCAGTGGAGGGGATAAGCTTTTACCCCGACGGAAGGTTTTAATCCCCGAAGGGCTTTAACCTGTATCTACTTTAGACCATGGCGGTTAAGGTGCTCGTTTTGCTCCTGGTGGGTCTGCTTACGGCGGCCAACTTGGGACTGAACGACGTTTGGCAACCCAACGAGGCCTTTTACGCCGAAACGGCCCGCGAAATGCTCGAGAGGGGTAACTACCTCGACCCCACCTACAACTACGAGCCGAGGCTCAACAAGCCTCCGTTGGTTTACTGGCTTACGGCGCTCTTTTACCAGCTTTTCGGCGTGGGCGAATGGCAAACGCGGCTCACGCCCCTCCTTTCGGCCTTCGGAACGGCCCTGCTTCTCTTTTACTACGGGAAAAAACTCCGCTCGGCGGAGTTGGGTCTTACGGCCGCCCTGGTCTTTTTGACGGCGCTTCAGGTTTTCTCCCTAGCGCGATACGACGCCCCCGAAATGCCCCTGACCTTCTTCCTGACGGGTGCCTTCGTATTTTTGCACCTCTACTTTAGGGAGGGGTCAAACCTTAAACTCCTCCTCAGCGGGGTCTTTTTGGCCCTCGCCCTCCTTACGAAGGGAATACCCTTTTTGGTCCTCTACTTGGCGCTCGTTTTCTCCTATCCCGTCGCCGAGAGGATTTTGTTTAAAAACCGGGTGGAGGTTTCCAAAGTCGTCAAGGCCGCGGCGGCGGGACTGGTGGCCTCCGTTCCCCTTTTGGGTTGGTACGCCTACGCCTATCACCTCCACGGGGAGCTGTTCGTGGAGGTCTTCCTGTCGGAGGTAGTCAGGCGGGCCACCGACCCCTCCAAAGGTTTTCAACCTTTCTTCTACCTCCTGGTGGTCCTTTGGGCCTTTTTACCCTTTTCGCTCCTGTTTTACTACTCCTTACCGGGATTGGTTTTGAGAATTCGAACCTACGGGGAACTCCTTTTTGCCCTCCTTTGGACGCTGGTGGTTTTCGGGGCCTTTACGGTCGCCAAGGGGAAAATACCGGTCTACGTTTTGCCCGCCTTTCCGGCGATGGCGCTCCTGACGGCGCGGTTGGCCGGGCTCTCCCACTCGGCGGTGCGGTTTTTGGCCCTCCTTTCGGCCCTCTTGGTTTTGGGGGCCTGCGCCTTCGGCGCCTACTACTTGGACCTTTGGAAGGATGAGGCCCTTTGGGCCTTTACGCTGGCGGCCGTTGCACTGGCGCTGGCCCTGAGGTCCGAGCCCCTTTGGGCCCTCGGTGCGGCGACCCTTCCCCTGCTGGCGTTTTTCAGCCTTTGGGTCCTGCCGTTGGTGGAAAAGTACCGACCCTACAAGGAGGTCCTTACCGAACTCAGAAGGGAACTTCCCTCCTACGACCTTGCGACGGTGGGCTACTACTACCACAACTTCCCCTTCTATTGGAAGAAGAAGGTTTACCGCCTTAAAAGTTGGAAGGAGGTCCAAGACCTGCGGAGGGAGAAACTCGTCGTCTTTTCACCCGAGGAGGTGAAGGGCTGGAAAACCGTAAAGAGGGTCAGGCTCTTCGTCGGTTCCGAAAGCCGTTTCCTTGTCTTTTTAAAGGAGGTAAAGCGACAAAAGAGGTTTAAGAACTTTTACTTTCTCGTGAGGGAGTAGCCTCCAGCCGGCGAAGGTCCCTCTCGGCGGCGAGGAGTCGGTTTTTGAGCGCTTCGAGCCGCTCCAGCTCCCGCCGCGCCACCTCGATGCGCTTTTCCAAGTAAGCGGCCATAACCCCCAGCGTCTTTTGCGTTGCCTCGTCGAGCGCTTTGACCGTTTCCGCCTTCAGTTTTTGCCCCAGCTCGGTGGCAAAAACTTCCTCCAACTTCTTTTCAAATTTCCGCCTTTGGCGCTTGAGGTAAAAGGTGCCCGAAATCAGCGACAGAGCGCTGATAACCCCGCCCGTAACGTCAACCAACGCCGAACCGCTCAGAAACGCGAAAATCGAGCCCGTGAGCACCCCGACGCTGATTATGCCCAAAGCCTTTTCCCTCGAAGGGACCTTTAACCCGTCCTTTTCCTTCCTAAAGTATTCAAGAACCCTTCGGTAGTTACCGTCGAGCGAGCCCCGCCACCCAGTTTTCCTTAAAAGGACCTCAAACTCCATCATTCTCTTGGCCGCCTCCTCGACCGTCGGTCTCAAAAGACCGTTTTCAAAAAGCTCCAACTTCGGTTTCAATTCATCCTTTCCGAACTCCTCGAGGTCCCGCTGAATTTCCTTTCTCAGCTCCTCAAGAAAACTTTCGACCTTTTTCTTCCTAAACAGGTAGTCGAAAAACGAGACTTCCCTCAGTCGGTTTAAAACCTTTTTCCTTAGGCGGTCGACGCGGTTGTCTATCGACTGCAGGAGCAGGTCCTTGAAGTGCTCGACCTCCTTTTTGCGGTTTTCGACGAAAAGCCTTACCTCCTCCAGTTTAAACAGTTGGCGGTTTAGTTCCTCCTTCAGGCGGTCGACCCTCTGAACGCACTCGGAATAGAGCCTTGCCAACTCAAACCTTACACCCTCCAGTTTGGCCTTAAGTTGACGCTCGCCGGTAAAGTGCTCGTTGAGGTATCGGCGTAGGGGCTCGAAGTTTCCGTTTTCGCCCTTTAGCTCCTTGAGGGCCGAAACGGCAAAAACCGCCGGTTTGGCAACGCCCTTTTCCTTAGCATAGGAGCGCACGCGCTCGATTAGCTTTCGGAGCGAAGCCGGGTCGGAAACGAGGTCGCTCTGCTGGAGGACAAAAACGAGGCGGTCGCCGAAGCGCTCGGCAACCCTCCCGACCCAATCCCACAGGGTGCGCGAGTGGGGATTGACCGCCGAAAGGACCACCAATACGGCGTCGCTTTCGGGTAAAAACTTTCCGGTAATCAGCTCGTGGTATTCGAGAACCGAGTTTATTCCCGGAGTGTCAACGACCACAAAACCCCTCAAAAGGGGCTCGTCGACGCAAACCTCCTCCACCGCCTCGTCCAACCGGCGAACTTCCCTTTGAGGGCAGTAGCGCAAAATCGTAATCCGGTCGGTGCAAACGTCCACGTCAGTCCTGCAAAGGTCGGGAATGCCCAAAAGGGCGTTGATGAAGGAGCTCTTTCCGGCGTTGACCTCCCCGAAAACGGTAATGGTAAAGGGGCTTTCGAGCTTTTTTAAAAGCTTGGCAACCTTTTCGGAGACCTCGGTTTGGCCGAGTTCCCCGCCGCAAAGTTCGACCAAAAGAAGGGCCTTTTCCCTCAAAACGTCGGACGACAAAGCGACCATCGTCTAAAACAAAATTAACGGTTTAAAGGACGAATTTTTCCCCTATGGCGGAAAAAAAGGTTTTGGGAACCCTTCTGGGGGTGGCCCTCGGCGACGGCCTCGGCGAAAGTCCCTTCCTTTTGACCGAAGGAGGTCCCATACCCCCCACCGACGACACTGTTATGACCTACGCCCTCGCCGAGGTTCTCGTCGAGGAAAAGAGACCCGACCCCCAAAGGAGTTTGGAAAAGTACCTCGACCTCTTTGAGAGGGGTATTTTGACCAAGGTCGGGGCAACGACGCTGAGGGCCCTCGAGCGGTTCAAAAGGACGCGAAACTGGTTTTACGCCGGCGTAATTTCCGAACGGGCGGCCGGAAACGGCGTCGCAATGAGGATTTCCCCCCTCGGGCTTTACGCCGCCCTCAAAAACCTTCCCCTCGAGGACTTTTACGAGAGCGTTCGCCACGAGGGCTACGCCACCCACCGCAACGAACTGGCCATTTTGGGAGCCTTCGCCGTCGCCTTCGGCGTCCACCTCAACCTCCGGGAGGACCTTCCGAAGGAGGAGGTCCTCAAAGAGGTCGTCGGAATCCTGAAAAACCTCGGCGAGGTCGGTCCCCTCGTCGACCGACTGGAGGAGGCCCTCAAACTCCACCTCCGAAAGGTTTCTCCCGCCGACGCCCTCCGGAGGCTCGGAACGGGCGGTTTCGTCGTCGAAACCGTCGCCTCGGCCTACTACCTGTTTCTCCGCTCGGAGGAGTTTACCGAAGGTCTTTTCCCCCTGTGGGAGGTAGGAGGGGACGCCGACACAATAGGGGCCGTTTTCGGCTCCCTTTTCGGCTCCTTTTACGGCGCCGCAACGCTCCCTCCCGCGCTCGTCGAACGCCTCGAGGTCCTGCCGTGGGCCCTTCGCCTGACCGAAGGGCTTTTAAGTTTAGGAAAAAGCCCGCCTTCGGCGGGTTCTTAAAATCCTATTACTTTGTGATGGAACACTTGGCCAAAGCCGACAGGGAAGTCTTCGAGGCGATAGTCAAGGAAATGGACCGCCAGCACTACTCGCTCGAAATGATAGCCTCCGAAAACTTTACCACCTACGAGGTAATGGAGGCTACCGGCAGCGTTTTGACCAACAAGTACGCCGAGGGCTATCCCGGAAAGCGCTACTACGGCGGTTGTCAGTTCGTCGACCAAGTGGAAACCCTCGCCATCGAAAGGGCCAAAAAGCTCTTCGGCGCCGAGCACGCCAACGTTCAACCCCACAGCGGTTCGAGCGCCAACCTCGCCGTTTACTACGCCCTCGCCAAGTGCGGCGACACCATCCTCGGAATGGACCTGGCCCAGGGCGGCCACCTGACGCACGGCGCCAAAGTTTCCATTTCCGGAAAGTGGTTTAACGCCGTCTCTTACGGCCTCAACGAAAAGGAGGAAATCGACTACGACCAGGTTTACAAACTGGCTAAAGAACACAAACCCAAAATAATAGTCGCCGGGGCCTCGGCCTACCCGCGCGTCATCGACTGGGCCAAGTTTAAGGAAATAGCCGACGAAGTCGGCGCCTACCTCATGGTCGACATGGCCCACTACGCCGGGCTGATAGCCGCCGGCGTCTATCCCAGCCCCGTCCCTTACGCCGACGTGGTTACCTCCACCACCCACAAAACCCTCCGCGGTCCCCGCAGCGGCTTTATCCTCTCCAAGGCCGAGTTGGCCAAGAAAATAGACAAGGCCGTCTTTCCCGGCCTCCAGGGCGGGCCGCTTATGCACGTCATCGCCGCCAAGGCCGTCGCCTTCAAGGAGGCCATGACCGACGAATTTAAGGCCTACGCCCGCCAGGTGGTGGCCAACGCCCGCGCCCTGGCCGACGAGCTCCTCAAGCTCGGCTACAAGCTGGTAACCGGCGGAACCGACAGCCACATGGTCCTGGTCGACCTGCGGCCCCAGGGCCTTACCGGAAAGCAGGTCGAGGAGGCCCTCGAACGGGCCGGCATCACCGTAAACAAAAACGCCGTTCCCAACGACCCCTTGCCGCCGACCAAAACCAGCGGCATCCGCCTCGGAACGCCCGCCCTTACCGCCCGCGGCATGAAAGAGGACGACATGCGCCAAATTGCCCGCTGGATAGACGCGGTCGTTAAAAACCTCGAAGACGAAAAGGTAATAGAGCGCGTCCGAAACGAGGTCCGCGAACTTTGCGACCGCTACCCCCTCTATCCCGAGTGGAGGGAAAGGGCCCACCGCCTCCTCAAAGGGGAGGGGTAAAAGGTTTTCCCCTCTCCTTTTAAACCCCCCGGCGGCGGTTAAAGTAATCTTCTTCCCTTGCGCGATGGAAAGGCGGAAAACTTCCCCCGACGAGGTTCGAAAAAAACTGGAAAACCTTCGGAGGGAAATAGACCGGATAGACCGAACCATTTTGGAGCTTTTGATAGAGCGGGCGGAGGTGGCCAAAAAAATCGGCGACCTTAAAAAGGAGGCCGGCCTTCAGGTTCACGTCCCCGAAAGGGAGCGGCAAATTTTGGAAAAACTTTTGGAGTTAAACAGGGGTCGCTTCCCCGAGCAGGCCCTCGTTCGCATCTTCCGCGAGGTCATATCCGCCTGCCTCTCGCTCGAGGAGCCCCTTAAGGTCGGCTACCTTGGGCCCAAGGCCACCTTTACCCACCAGGCGGCGCTCGAACACTTCGGCATTTCGGCCAAGTATTACCCCCTGCCCACCATCAGGGACGTCTTTGAGGAGGTCGAGCGGGACAACGTCGACTACGGCGTCGTTCCCGTCGAAAACACGATAGAGGGCGTCGTCAACTACACCCTCGACATGTTTTTGTTAAAGCCCGGCGTTAAAATAGTCGGCGAGATTATAATTCCCGTTGCCCAACACCTGCTTTCGCTGGCCGAGGACCTCTCGCAGGTAAAGAAGGTTTACTCCCACCCCCACGCGCTGGCGCAGGCCCGCGCGTGGCTCGACAAGCACCTTCCCCAAGCCCAGCGCATAGAGGTCGAAAGCACCGCCAAGGCGGCCGAAATGGCCCTCGAGGACGAAACGGCCGCCGCCATAGCCAGCGAGGCCGCCGCCCGCGTCTACAACCTCAACGTTTTGGCCCGAAACATTCAGGAAAACCTCGACAACTACACCCGCTTTTTGGTCATCGGAAAGAGAAACCTCAAAAGGAGCGGAAAGGACAAAACCTCCGTCCTCTTTGCGGTAAAGGACGAGGCGGGAGCCCTCTACAGGGCCCTCGAACCCTTCTACCGCCACGGGGTAAACCTGACCAAAATAGAGTCGAGACCCTCGAAGGAAAAAAGTTGGGACTACGTCTTCTTCGTAGACCTGGAGGGTCACCTGGAGGACGAAAAGGTAAAAAAGGCCCTCGAGGAGCTCAAAGAGAGGGCCAAACTGGTGAGGGTTTTGGGCTCCTACCCGGCCGCCCTGAGGGTCTGAAAAACCTTCATCCCTCCAAAAGGTCGTCGAAGTCCTCGATTTCCAAAACCTCCCCTTCGGAGGTCTCCTCCTTCGCCGTTTCCGTCGGCGGGCGGTATTCGCCCAGCCAGTTCAGGACGAGGTATTCCCGAAGGGCCCTCACCTCCTCCTCGCGGTCGTAGTCGACCTTTTGCAGGTAGTTTTTGGCCACAGTGGCGAAAACCTTTCTGGCAAAGGCCGTCAGCGCGGAGCCGCCCAGGCGGGCCGTGTGGCCTTCGAAAAAGACCTCCAGCTCCTCAACCTTTTTCAGCTTGGGCAGGGCGTTTAGCTTGGCCAAAGCGCCCCGCAAAACGCCAAGGAGCACGCGGTTGGGATAGAGGTCGACGACCTCCAGAGCCCGCCCTTCGGGCGGGTAGACCCCCTCCTCAACGCGGCCCTGAACCTTTATCTTGTAGCGCAGGGGTTTGCCCTCCTCGATGCGCTTTAGGAAGAACTTGGTAAGGAGCTTAATCTCCTCGCCCAGCTCGGCCTTGAAGGTGTTTTCCAGGGTTTCGTTGAGGGCGTCGACGACCTCGTAGAGGGCGCTCCAGTCCTCCTTTCCCAAAGAGGAGGGGTCAAATCCCACCTCCTGAAGGAGCGAGAGGACCTCAAACGCCGAAAGGAGCCTGCCCGTCGAAAAGGCCGAGTAGACGACCCTCCGACCCTTTTCCAGCTCCCCTTTGAGGGTTTTGAGAAATTCGACCACCGAGGCCAGTTCCTCCGGCTCGCCGCCGAGTTTGGTCAACACGAACTTTTCGATGTCCTCTATGCGCTTTCTCAAAGAGAGGTTTTCCTTAACGCGCTCTTTCAGGGCCGAGAGGTCGGGCTTGGTTCCCGCCTCAAGGCTGCGGATGAGCTCCCTGAGGGCCTCCTCCATGACCGAAACCGTTTGGCGGGCCTTTTGAAGCTCCACCGGAAAGAGCTCGCCCTCGGCGTAAAGGCAAAGCATCAGCTCCAGGTAGCTCCTTTGAAGCTGACCGCTGAGGTTGTTGTATACGGGCAGGGTTACCACGGCGTAAACGCCCTTTACGCGCCCGATGCCCCCCACCTTGAGGTCCTTGAGCTGGTGGGCCGCCTGGATGAGGTTTTCGCCGAGGTACCTGATTTCCGGCTTTTGGGTGATAAAGAGCCTTTCGCCCTTGCTCTTTACCGCCTTCAAGATGTCGGGGTTGTAGAGGCGGTTTCTCAGCTTGGCCAGTTCGCGCAGGAGCTCCCGACGGCGCTCCAAAAGCTTTTTGTATTCCTCGGTTTCGGAGCTCTGGAGCTCGGCCAGCTTGGCCGAAAGTTCCTCCAGTTCGAGCTCCAGTTTCGGAATGCGCTCGTCCTCCTCGCCGAGGTAGGCCGGAATGACCTCGTTAACCTTGTAGGTGGAAAACGGTATCAAAACCAACCCGTCCTCGGTCGAACCGACGAAACTGCCCGCGTAGACCTTTTCGGGAGGATTGCCGAAAACCTCCCTGATTTTGACCTCGTCGTAGGTCAGGATTTCCTCAATTTCCTTTTGGAGGGCCGGCAGCAGCGCAAAGTCGACGTACTCGATGTAGAAGGAAATCTGCTTCTTTATCGACTTGCTCTCCTTGGTAACCAGCGCGTAGTAGGCGACCTGATTGTCCTCTTTTACGCCGCACAAAATCCCCTTCACCTCCCCCTCGAGGGCGTCGTAGAGGATTTCGTAAACGGCGTTCGGCGCCACGTTGCTGTGGACCAAAAAGCCCTTGTAGACCTCAATAAGGTCGAGGTGGTCGACGACCATGTAGGTCGTTCCCTCAAAGGGCTCCCCCTTTCGGCGGGTTTCCTTTTCCCGCACGCTGTCGGGGTTGCCAGCAACGACCGACGAACCGATGTAGAGCTCCGAAAAGGGTTTGTCGAACCTGCGGTGTCCGACGACGAAGGAAGCCATAGAAAGGGTAATGTAAAAACCCCTAGGGCGAAAATCCTTTTACCGATAAGCAAGCGGTGTTTGTCCAGTTTGGGTTCAGCGGCGGCGCTCGACGAAGCTGTCGCCCAAGAGGTTAAAGGCCGCCACGACGAGCAAAATGGCCGCCCCCGGCGCCAAAATCCAGGGGTAAAACGCTATAACCGTCAGACTTCGGGCCTCGGCCAGCATGTTTCCCCACGAGGGGTAGGGCTCCTGTATGCCCAGCCCCAGCATCGAAAGGGCCGCCTCGCCCAAGATGTAGGAGGGAACGGCCGCCGTTGCCGAAACAAACAGGTAAAAGTAGGTGTTGGGAAGCACGTGTTTGAACAAAATCCGCAGCGTCGAAGCGCCGTAGGTGCGGGCCGCCAAAACGTATTCGGCGTTTTTGTAAGAGAGCACCAAACCCCTGATAACGCGCGCCAGTCCCGCCCAACCGACAAAGGAGAGGATAAACACGATAAGGAAAAAGACCTGAACCGACGACATGTCGAGGGGAAAAACCGCCCTCAGCGCCAACATCAGGTAAAAACCGGGAACCGACATCAACACCTCCGTCAGGCGCATAATGACGGCGTCGACGACCCCCCCGTAGTAGCCCGCCAGACCCCCGAAGAGAACCCCCAAAAAGAAGGTAACCGCCACCCCGACGAGCCCTATCGAGAGCGAAATTCGGGCCCCGTAAACCAGCCGCGAAAAAACGTCGCGGCCGAGTTTGTCGGTTCCCAAAAGGTAGACCCCGCACTCGGGCGGTGAGTAAAAGAGCTTAAACCCGTAAGGGGTCTTCGTAAAAAACCTTATAGGACAAACCTTTGAGCGGTCCTCCTCGTAGGTCCGAAAAACCGGGTCGGTCATCCGATAGGGGTGGACGAAGGGACCCACGAACTTCCCCTCGTAAAAGAGGTGAACCCTCGTGGGCGGGTGATAGGGGGCGTTCCTGTTTTGAAGGTCGTAAGGATAGGGGGCCACGAAGTCGGCAAAAAGCGCAAGCAGGTAAAAAAAGAACAAAACGCCGAGGGCAAAAGGCCGCATCAAACCGAAAATGGTATAGCTCTTGATGGCCTACCTGCTGGGCGCCCACGTTTCGACCAAAGGCGGGGTTCAAAACGCCCCCCTCAACGCCGCCAAAATAGGCGCCTCCGCCTTCGCCCTCTTTCTCAAAAACCAAAGGCGGTGGTTTGAAAAACCCTACCCCCCCGAAAGGGTCCGCCAATTTAAGGAAAACCTCCGAAAGGTCGGAATAAAGCCCGAGGCCGTCCTCCCCCACGCATCCTACCTCGTAAACCTCTGCTCCCCTTCGGCCGAGGTGGCCCGAAAGTCCCTCCGGGCACTCAAGGACGAGGCCCTTCGGGCCCAAACTTTGGGTCTCAAGTACCTGAACTTTCACCCCGGGGCCCGCGGCGACCGCTACTCGGAAGACCGCGCCCTCCGACTGGTGGCCGCCGCCCTCAACCGCCTCATCGAGGAAACCGAAAAGGTCGTCTTCGTCGTCGAAAACACCGCCGGCCAGGGAACGACGATAGGCTACCGGCTGGAGCACCTTGCCCGCATCCTGGAGCTGGTCCGCTACAAAGACCGCGTAGGGGTCTGCCTCGACACGGCCCACCTATTTGCCGCCGGCTACGACCTCTCCACCGAAGAAGGCTTTTTCAAAACCTTTGAACTCTTCGAGGAGCTAATAGGTTTTGAGTTCCTAAAAGGGGTCCACCTCAACGACAGTCTCGTCCCCTTGGGAAGCCGCA
>JAADCT010000032.1 GCA_013154305.1 Aquificota bacterium | reverse complement strand
CAAAGGAAACTATCAAGGAAAGTTAAGGGAAGCAAAAATTACCAAAAACTTGCAAAAAGGTTGGCAAAGCTCTATGAGAAGGTTAAAAATCAAAGGGATGATTTTCTGCACAAGTTAAGTAAGAAGCTGATAGGCGATAACCAAGCCGTTATTGTTGAAGATTTGAGCGTTAAGGAATTGCTTGAAAAAGGCAATTTATCAAGGCAAATAGCGGATGCCTCTTGGAGGAGGTTTATAAGCTTTCTGGAGTATAAAGCCAAGTGGTATGGAAGGGTGTTGATAAAGGTAAACCGCTATTTCCCGAGTTTAAAACTTTGTAGTGTATGTGACTACAAGAAAGAGAATTTAAAGCTGAGCGACAGGAAGTGGAAGTGTCCTAAGTGCGGAACACTGCACGACAGGGATATAAACGCCGCTATAAATCTGTTGAAAGAGGGATTAAAACAACTTAAAAGGAAGGGGTCGCCCACCTTACGGGCGGTAGGGCTGGGACAGCCCGAACTTACGCCTGTGGAGAGGGCTAACAATAGCACCCCGCTAACGCGGGGGTTAACGCTTTCGCCCTCGTTGAAGCAGGAAGCCCCTCACAAGATTAGAGGGGTAGTTCACGTCAAACGAGGGGCTCTATCACTATTTCGTCGCCCTTGACGCGGGCCACCTCGGGGGCCTTGGGTTTGGGTTCTCCCTCGTCGGGAACGGCGATGATGTTTCCTATGCGAAGTTGCTGGGGCTCCATCCTAAGGGCCACTATGACGGCGTCTTGATTGCCGAGGTAGCCGGCCCACGCCACCCCCTTGAGGGCTCCCATTACTATGATGTTGCCCGTCGCCTTTACCTGGGCGCCGGGATTGACGTCGCCGATGATGAGAACGTCGCCGGCGTGCTCTATGCTCTGTCCGGCCCGGAGGTTTTTGTTCACTATGAGGACTTCGCTCCCTTTGACCTTTTCCAGGTCGACCTGTTTGACGGTTTTGTCCCCTCCGACGGTTTGAAGGAGGGGCTTTAGCCCCTTTTGGCGGAGGTAATTTTCAATCTCGGCTATAGTGCTTTCGGGAACGCCGTTTTTGGCCTGAATTAGAAAGGGCATTCCGTTGCCGATGGAAAAGAACTTCCGGCCGAAGGTCTCCTCCAGTTTTTGCTTTACCTCCTCCGGGTCGGAACCCTCGACCTCCACCACGAGGACGGTCAAGGGTTTGCTTTTGACCTTAATCATCGCCTTTAGTATCGCCCGCTTGGGGCCGGCTTTGCAAAAACTCCTTCACCAGAGCAGTAGGTAGTAAACCCCCACCGTCGTCGCGGCGTCAAAGGGCAGGGGACTTTTGAATTCGGCCCCGACGAGTTTCTTAAAGAGCGGTCTTTCGGGTTTTAGCTCGACGACGGTGGGCTTTCCCTTAATGCCGGCGAGTTTGGCCGCCTCGGCAACGGCGTCCTGCAGGTTACCGAGTTTGTCTACAAGCCCTATCTCGAGCGCCTGGCGACCGCTGAAAATCCGACCGTCGGCTATTTCCTCTATCGAAACTTTGAGCTTGTCCCCGCGGTTTTTGACCACCGCCTCCTTAAACTGTTCGAGGACGTCCCTTTCGAGCCTCAAAAGGTACTCCCTTTCCTCCGGCGTCATTTCCCTGAAGGGGTTTAGGATGTCCTTGTACTTTCCGGTTTTGACGACCTCCACCTTCACGCCCAACTTGGCGGCCAGCTCCTTAACGTCCAGTTTTTGGACGATGACGCCGATGGAACCGGTTATGGTTCCCCCTTCGGCGTAAATTACCGTTGCGGGAAGAGAAACGTAAAGACCGCCGGAGGCGGCAACGTTACCCATAGACACCACTATCGGTTTTTTGTACTCGTTTTTTATCCTCAGCAGTTCGGTGTAAATTTCCTGGGCGGCGCCGACGGCCCCGCCGGGGGAATTGACGCGCAAAACGAGGGCCTTTATAGACCTGTCCTCCTCGACCTTTTTGAGACTGGAGAGAATCTCGTCGGCGCGGTTTATGACGCCTTCGATGCGCACGAGGGCCACCTTGTCGGTGGTGGGGAGCTTACTCTTTATCCAAAGGCCCAATCCCATCAAAGCCAGAAAGATTAAAAAGAAGGCCGAGGCCACCCAGCAAAAGAGACGCTTTAAAAAGCCCATCCATTATCGAACTTTAAACTTAATCTCTTTGACATGGAAGGGAAAAAGACCCTCCGCCAAAAGGCGCTCGAGGAAATAGACAAGGTCCGATGGATACCCGAAAGCGGATACAGGCGCATCCGTTCGATGGTTGAAAACAGACCCGACTGGTGCATCTCCCGCCAGCGCGTTTGGGGCGTTCCGATAACCGTTTTCTACTGTAAAAGGTGCGGTGAGGTTTTGGCCGACGCCGAAATTTTCGAGCGCATAGCCCGTCTGGTGGAAAGTTACGAGTACGGCGCCGACATTTGGTTCGAAAAGGAGGCTAAAGAACTGCTCCCGGAGGGCTACAGGTGTCCCAAGTGCGGTTCGACCGAATTTGAGAAGGAGGAGGACATCCTCGACGTTTGGTTCGACAGCGGTTCCTCCCACGCGGCGGTCCTGAAAAGGAGGGGAATCCCCAAGGCGGACATGTACCTGGAGGGAAGCGACCAGCACAGGGGATGGTTCCAGTCGTCCCTCCTGGAGGGGGTGGCGTCTTACGACGAGGCCCCTTACCGGTCGGTTCTGACCCACGGTTTTATCCTCGACGAGAAGGGACGAAAGATGTCCAAGTCGTTGGGAAATGTCGTGTCACCGCAGGAGGTGGTCGAGCGTTACGGGGCCGACATTTTGAGACTTTGGACCGTCAGCGAGGACTACACCGAGGACGTTAAAATCGGCGAGCAGGTTCTCAAGGCCGTCGCCGAGGACTATCGGAAAATCCGGAATACCATTCGCTTTTTGCTCGGAAACCTCTACGACTTTAATCCCGACCGCGACGCCCTGAAACCCGAAGACCTCCTCGAGTTTGACCGGTGGATGCTTTCGCACCTGCAGGTGGTATTAAAGGAGGTTCACCGCTTCTTTTCCCAATACCAGTTTTACCGCGCCTTTAGCGCCCTCAAGGCCTTCGTAAACCGCGAGCTTTCGGCCGTCTACCTCGACGTTTTAAAGGACCGCCTCTACGTTTACGCGCCCGACTCCCGCGAACGCCGCAGTGCCCAAACCGTTTTGTGGGAGCTCCTCTTGGCCCTGACCACCGTTTTGGCGCCCGTTTTGAGCTTTACGGCCGAGGAGGTTTGGCAAACCGTTCGGAGGAGTATAAAGTCCGACCTTCCCGAAAGCGTCTTTCTGGCGTCGATGTACCTTCCCAAGGAGGAGCTGATAGACGAAAAACTGGAAGAGGTCTACTCGAAACTCCTCAAGTTGAGGGAGGAGGTAAACCGGGCCCTCGAGCAGGCCCGCCGGCAAAAGCTCGTCCGCCATCCCTACGAGGCTAAGGTGGTCTTGGGGTTGCCGCCCGGGCTTAAGGACCTGGTGGAGGAGCGCCTAGACTACCTTCCCTTCTTCTTGAGCGTCAGCCGCGTCGAGCTTTCCGCCGAACCGAAGGGGGCGGTGGAGCTGGAAGGGGAGGAGGTTAAAGGTCTCAAGGTGGCCGTTTCGCCGGCCGAGGGGCAAAAGTGTCCCCGCTGTTGGCTGTACTTTCCCGAAGAGGAGTTTGAGGAGTTGCCCGACGGGCAAAAGGTTTGCCGGCGCTGCTACGGGGCCCTGAGGGCGGCCGGCGTCGTTTAACCGATGGTCCGCCGCCTTTCCAAAAGTCTCGTCTTTTTAATCCTCCTTTCTTCCCTCTTTGCGGTTAACTCGCTCTTGAACGCCCCCCGGTGGGGAAAGGCCGAGGGAAAGGTGACCCTCACGGGGGAGGTGATTGCCAAGAACTACAATCGGGTGGTCCTCCTCGACGGTGAAAACCGACTGTGGTCGGTTCGCTTCCTTAAAAACGCAAAGGTCTATCCCGGCGACCGCCTGACCGTCGAGGGGAGGGCCTACGGAGGCCGGGTTTACGCCGAGCGTTGGAAGGTCGAACGCTCCCTCCTCCAAAGGTGGAGATTGAAGGTTCGCTCGGTCCTAAAGGAGCGTTTTTTGCAAACGGCCGAAACCAAAATTCAGAAAAAGGTCGGTTCGGCCCTGCTCTTTGGCGAAAACTGGTTTTCCCGCAGGGAGAGGGAAAAGATAGCCCACCTGGGGATATACCACCTGATAGTGATTTCGGGAATGCACTACGCGCTTTTTTTGACGGCCTTTTTCTTCCTGCCCGTGCGTTGGGGTCTGCGCTACTGGGTGGCCCTGGCCTTTTTCACCTTCTTCACCTTTTTCATCCTCTTTCCGAAGGCCCCCGCCTACAGGGCCTTCGTTTCGGTGGCCCTCTTTATGGTCGCCCGCCTGCTCCTGAGAAACTACGACCCCCTCAAGGCCCTCTTTTTGAGCGCCGCCCTCTGGCTGGCCCTCTTTCCCCACTGGGGAACCAACGTCGGATTTTGGCTCAGCTACTTGGCCTCCTTGGCCCTAATTCTCTACTACGGCGGCCGAAAGACGCCGGAGGAGGACTTCGTTCGGTCCGTTTTCGGTAAAACCTTCGGTTTGGAAGCCTCGGTCGTCGTTTCGGCCGTCATCAATCCGCTGATAGCCTACTTTTTCAAGTACCTGTCCTTCGGCGTCTTTCTGTTCGGATTTTTGTTTACGGTTTTGGTCCAGTTTTTCGTGGTGGTGGGAACCTTTAACCTCTTGACCTTTTGGACGCTGCCGCCGCTGGTGTGGCTTCAAAACGCCCTCGCCGAGGCCTTCGGCTACCTTTTAAAGGTTTTACCCGAAAGCGTCTACTTCGAAGTTTCCCCCTTCCCCTTTTTGTTCGTTTTGGTATTCGTTTCGGCCGCCCTTCTGCTGCTGGCCCTGCCGCTTCGGAATAAGTTTTGGTGGACCTTCGGTCTTCTGTTGGTCGAAACGGCCTTTTTCCTCACCCACGGAAGGGAATAAAAGGGGAAAAAGCCTTACCTTTTTAGGAGGTTCAGGGCAAACCTTTGGTTGGAGTAGCGTTCAATCGAATAGTTGTCCCAAAAGACGCAGGTTCCGACGACGATAAACTCCCCGCCGGAGGGGTGGCGGTAAAGGGCTCCCAAAACGGGTTTGAAACCTTTGTTGGAAACGGCCGAAGGTTCGCCCTCAATGAGGACCTCGGTGTTTTCCCCTTCGAGGGAAATCGAGGGGGTGCAGGCCAGCATCAGCTTCTCGACGCCATCGTTAAAGCCGTAAACCTTACCCGTTACGACGAAGTAGGGGTCGCCGCCGTGGTTGCTTTCGGGGTCGGTAACCTCGTCGGGGTTCATCCGAAGGCCGAAGGCGGTCGCCAGGGAGTTTACGGTGTCGGCTATAAAGTCCTCGTTTTTGTAGTAGCCCAAAATGACCACGCGCTTACCCGCCTCGACCAGCTTTTTAACGTCGCCGACCTCCTCCGGCGTAAAGGGCTTTTCCGGATAGTTGAAAACGATTACGTCGTATTCGGCCAGCTTGGACCAGTCGGTAACCTCGTCGACGAGAATGCCGTTTTCCTTACAGGCCCTTTGAAGGATGGAAAAGTAGTAGTAGTCGGTAATCGTAAACTCCTGGTGGGTGTAGTCCCACGCCACCTTCGTCATCTTCGGTACCTCCGAGTTTTTCCCGAAAGGAGTTAGAAATCTTATTACAAGCTCCGACCTTTGGAAAGCTCGCAGGCGCTCCCCGACGGGTTTTATCCTTTTCCCTTTAGGAGGATGTCGCCCAAAGCCTACATCGAAAAGGTCGTCGTCGAAGGTTTCAAGTCCTACGGTCCCAAAAGGAGGGAAATTCCCCTCGGGGAGGGTTTCGTCGCCGTCGTCGGTCCCAACGGAAGCGGAAAGTCCAACATAGGCGACGCCATAAGTTTCGCCCTCGGACTGGCCTCCTCGAAGGTTTTGAGGGCCAAAAACCTCTCTTACCTCATTTGGAGTAAAGGAAACAAAAGGGCCGACCATGCGCTGGTGGAGGTCCACTTCCGAAACGAGGGGGCCTTTCCGGTCGACGAGGAGGTAATCGTCTTTTCGAGAAAGGTCTTTCCCAACGGTCGGACGGTTTTCAAAATCAACGGAAAGACGGTAAAGGAAAGGGACGTCAGGGACCTCCTCACCCGCGCCGGCATAACCGAAAACGCCTACAACGTCGTTTTGCAGGGCGACATCATCCACTTTTTAAAAATGACGCCGCTCCAGCGGCGTAAACTCATCGAGGAAATCGCCGGCATCGGCGAGTTTGACGAAAAGAAGGAAAAGGCCCTCCTCGAGTTGGGGGAGGTCGAGCTAAAGCTCAAGGAGCTCAAGCTGGTCCTCGAGGAGCTGAAAAAACAGCTTTCGACCCTCGAGGAGGACGCCCGAAAACTCCGCCTCTACAGGGAGCTGAAAGAAAGGGAGAAACTCCTCGAGGCGTGGCTGACGCTCAAACTCCTCGAGGAGGTGGAAAGGAAGAAGACCGCCGTCGGGGAGAGGCTGGCCCTCCTGGACGGGGAGCTCAACCGCCTCGAAACCCAAAAGAGACGACTGTCGAACCTCCTCGCGGAGGTCGAGGGGAAGCTCCTCGAGGTGGAGGAGCTCCTGGCCCCCCACCGCGAGCGGACCGGTAAGCTGGAGGCCCAAAGGGAGTTTCTCGAAAGGAGACTTTCGGAACTCGCGAAGGAGGTGGAAAAACTCCGCTCCCGTTTGGAGGAACTTCCGGCCTTGAGGCTCCGCCTGGAGGAGAAAGTCAAACGGGCCGAGGCCCGAAGGGAAGAGCTTTTAAACCAAAAGGAGGAACTGGAAAGGAGGCTGGAGGAGGAAAGGCGAAAACTGGCGGAGGTCGACGGAAAAATCTCGTCCCTCGAGGGGAAACTCGGCGACGCGGCCGCCCGCCTGGGACGAGTGGAGCAGGAGCTTAAAAAACTCCGAAAGGAGCGGAAGGAGAAGGAGGAGCGCCTACGCGCCCTTTTGCGGGAGCTCGACTCCCTTGACGCCAAGGTCGAAAAGACCGAGGAGAACCTGAAGGAACTCGAGGAGCAAAAGAGGGAACTTCTGGCCTCCTTCGTCGGGAAGGCGGCCTACGAGAGGGAAAAGCTCGAAAAGCTGGTCGAGGAAAAGACTAAAGAGGTTAACGCCCTGCGGGAAAAACTTCAAAAACTCGACGAAAGGTTGGAGGAGGTTCGCCGCCGGCGGGAGGAGCTTCTTCGCGAGGTGGCCCGCCTCGAGGCCGAAAGCGCCGCCCGGGAAAACGAGGTGGTCGCCTTTTTGAAGCGGGCCGTTTCCGGCGTTTACGGAACGGTGGCCGAGCTCATCCGCGTCCGCGACGAGGAATTTCTGACCGCGGTGGAGGTCGCCGGCGGCAACCGCCTGCGCTACGTAGTGGTCGAGGACGAAACGGTGGCCAAGGAGTGCATCGACCTTTTAAAAAAGCACGACCTTGGCCGCCTGACCTTCATACCGCTGAACCGCGTTCGCGTTCCCCGCGTCGACTTTTTGCCGCGGACCCGGGGCGTAATCGACTTCGTTTACCGCCTGCTCGACTACGACCCGGCGGTGGAAAAGGCCGTTCTCTTCGTCTTCGGCGACACCGTTTTGGTCGAGGACTACGAGGCGGCCCGACGGCTGGGAATAGGCGTTTACCGAATGGTCACCCTCGAGGGCGAGCTCTTTGAAAAGGGCGGAACCATTACGGGCGGAAGGTTTAAGCCCTCCGACCTGCTCAAGGGTTCGATGGTCCGCCAAAAACTGGCCGAACTCCGGTCGGAACTGGAGGAGCTCCAAAGGAAGGAACAAAAACTCAAAAAGGACTACGAAAGGACCAAAGAAAAACTTTGGTCCGAGGAGGGTGCCCTCAACTACGCCAAAAGGAAGCTGAAGGAGTTGGAAGAAGGCCACGCCTCGGCCGCCCAGCGCCTCAAAAGGATTGAGGAAAAAATCCAAAAAGGACTCGAATACCTCGAATACCTGAAGCAACAGGTTAAGGAAAAGGAGGCCGAGGTCGACCGCCTTCAGGAGGAACTGACCCTTTTGGAGGAGAGGGAAACCGAACTGGCGCGGCAAAAGGAAAACCTTTTGGAGCTCATTTCCCAAAGCGGACTCGAAGACCTCCGAAGGGAGAGGGAGAGGGTTTTAGCGGACTTCGAAAAGCTCCGGTCGCAACTTTCGGAGCTGGAAAGGCTCCTGACCGCGGTCGAAAGGGAATTGGAGGACCTCGGGAGGGAGGAGGAGGAACTCACCCGCCTCGGACAAAGGCTCGAGGCCGAACTCCTTAAAAAGGAGGAGGAAGAGAAAGAACTCCTTCGGAAGTTGGAGGAGCTAAAGGCGGAGTTTCACCGTTTGGGAGAGAGAATTTCGGCCCTTTTGGCCGAGCGGGAAAAACTGCGCGGGGAACTCGAAAACCTCCGTCGGGAACTGGCGCTCCTCGAGGCTAAGATTGACAAGGTGAAGTCCGAAAGGGAAAAGTTGGTGGCCGAGCTGGCGAGGCTCGAGCAGGAGGAAAAGACGCTTAAAGAGCGGCTCGGGGAAGGGATTGCCGAGCCCCCTCCCCAAAAGGGTCTTTCCGAACTCCGAAGGGAGCTGAAGAAGGTGGGGGAGGAGCTGAAGCGGCTGGGGAGCGTCAACTTCCGCGCCGAGGAGGAGCTGGAGGAGGTTCGGAAACGCTACTCGGAAATCGACGAAAAGTACAAAACGCTCCTTCGCGAAAAGCGGGCCCTGACCGAGTTCATTTCCGAAATAGAGAGCAAAAAGACCAAAATCTTCCTGGAAACCTTTGAGGCAATAAACCGAAACTTTAAGGAAATCTTTTCCTTCCTGTCGCCGGGCGGAAGGGCCCACATGGAGCTGGAAAAGCCCCACGACCCCCTTTCGGGGGGCATAAACATGTTCGTAAAACCGAGGGGCAAAGAGGTGAAGTACCTGGAGGCGATGTCGGGCGGCGAGAAGACGCTGGCGGCCCTTTCGCTGATATTCGCCCTCCAACGCTATCGGCCGGCCCCCTTTTACTACTTCGACGAGGTCGACGCCCACCTCGACGAGGCCAACGCCGTCCGCGTCGGCGAACTCATCAAAAAGTACTCCAAAGAGGCGCAGTTTATAGTGGTCACCCTAAGAGAGAGCGTCGCCTACCTGGCCGACCGCCTCGTCGGCGTTACTTCAAAAGGCGGAATATCGGAGGTTTACCTGCTGGACCCCTCGTTGCTGGAGGCGGCCGGCTGAGGCCTCAAACGCGGAAGACGATGTAGGCTATGTTGTCGCGGTCGATGCTCTTTTTCCTCTTTGAGGTCTTAAAGAGGAAGCTGAGGCGGTCGCTGATTTCCCCCACGGGGAGGTCCCCGTACTCGTTAAAAAATTCCTTCAGCTCCTCGAAGGTGAGGAGTTTTTCAATCCCGTCGGAGACGAGGAGGTAGAGGTCCCCCGGAAGGACCTTACCCTTCTTTATCACCACCGGCGGGTTCCAGTCGGTTCCCAGGGCGCGGACCTTTTTTCTGCCCTTTCTCTCCTCGACTGTGTCCTCGGTCAATTGTTTCAGCTCCCCTTTGCGGAAGCGGTAGATTTTGCTGTCGCCGGTGTGACCGATGATGAAGAAGTCCCCCTTCAGGTACATGGCCGAGAGCGTCGTTCCGCTTATGCCGCCCATTTCGTAGACGGCGTTCATTACCTCCTTGTTGGCCTTTTTAAAGATTTCCTCAATTTCCTCCTTGTCAAACTCCTTGAGGGGAAAGTGGCGCTCCAAAACCTCGAGGGCCTTTTCGGCGGCCACGGCGCCGAAACCGCTGTCGCCCATTCCGTCGGCAATGGCGAATAGCTTTTGGTCCTTTTCCTCCAAAAAGAGGATGCGGTCCTCAAAGTTTTCCTTGTCGCCGATGTTCATGTTGGTGGCCAATTCGACGTTCAGCATCGCCCTTTACCCCGCGCGAAATTTTTCGAGGTCGCGCAGAAGTTCTCCCGCGGTCCGGTATCGCAGGAAGGGGTTAATTTTAACCATCTTCGCAAAGACCGGCCGAAAGGCCGGCTCGAGCCCTTTCGGAAAGCGGATAATTCCCCTACGGTTCAGCGCCAGTTCCTTCCTCGGGTCCTCCGCCTTAAAGGGGTGATGTCCCTCGAGCATGTAGTAAAGCAGGCAACCGAGGGAAAAAACGTCGCTGCTGCGGTGAATTTCCCCCTTAAAGACCTCGGGGGCTATGTAGCCGACCGTACCCTTGACGTCGAGAATGCCGCTGAAGCCCCGCGTTTTGAGCAGACCGAAGTCGCCCAGCTTCCAAACTTCCTTTTCTCCCTCGCGTTTCAGCAAAACGTTTTCCGGCTTTACGTCGAGGTGGACGTAACCGTGGTCGTGGAGGTAGGCCAAACCCGACGCGACCTGGTAGAGGACGTCGAGGGCCTCCCCGAACTTCAGGGGTCTTCCCAGTTTTTCGACGAACGCCTTGAGGTCGCCGCCGTCGCAGTACTCGTAAAGGAGGTAAATCCTCTTTCGGTCCTTGGAAAGGAAGTAGTGGTGCAGGCGCACCAGGTTGGGGTGGTGGAGGAGTAAAACGTTTTGGGCCTCGTCGAGGAGTTGGCGGGCAAAGAGGGGGTCCTTTGACTCCTTGAGGGCGTAAACCTCTCCCGTTTTCAGGTCCTCGACGAGGTAAACCTTGCCGAAGCGGCCCTCTCCCAGTTTTTTAATCGGTTTAAACCTTCCCAGGATTGCGATGCCCGCCCCTCCTTTCAGCGGTGATAGAGCTTCCATTTTGAAACTTTCAAAGTGATTAATTTTGGCGCCGGCTCCCTTCCTGCCAATGGCGCCGGCCATAAAGGTCCGACCCTTGTTGTTTAATGACGCTCCTTTGCCAGCGGAAAAGGAGTTTTAATAATTTCTTCTACTAGAAATGTTTGACGGAAACAGGGCACTTTTGGAGGAGTACACCCGCCTCAAGAGCCTCGAAAAGAGTTTGGAACTCAACCTCGCCGTTTTGAGGGAGTTGGAGGAACTCCTCAACGACAATCTGGAGGAGCTCGACGGTTACATGCCCCTCCTCGACGAGGAAAAAAGGCCGGCGGCCGAAAAGCTCCGCGCCAGCGTTGCGACCATTTTAAAGCACATCCGTTTTATGCGCGACCGGCTGGAAAACCTCTGGGAGGAGTTGGAGTTTACCATCCTCAAACTGGTCGTTCAAAAGTCGGTTCCCCCCGGCGGAATGGTGGACCTCTCCCCGATAGAGGAGTTTTCCCAAAGGTTGGAACTTTTAAAGGAGTACATTAACCTCCAGTGCTCCCTTTTGGAGGAGGAGCTCGACCGTTACGACCTGAGGAAGAAGTTTCCCGCCGAGGTCTACGTCAACTTTTTGGACAAGTTGGGAGAATTCAACCGCACCCTTTGGAGATAATATTTCCAAAAAACTTTGAAGGGAGGGGTTAAAGCTGAGTTCGCTGGAAAAGAGGTACAGGGTTAATCGGCAAATTCGCGCCAGAGAGGTAAGGGTCATCGACGAAAACGGTCAAAACCTCGGCATTATGCCCATCCGGGAGGCCCTGGCCTTGGCCGAAGAAAAGGGTCTCGACTTAATCGAAATAGCACCCAACGCCAAGCCTCCGGTCTGCAAGATAGCCGACTACGGAAAGTTCAAGTACGAAATGAAGAAAAAGGCCAAGGAGGCCAAGAAAAAGCAAAAAACCATAGAGGTCAAAGAGCTCAAAATGCGCGTCGGCATCGAGGAGCACGACTATCAGGTAAAGCTCAAACAGCTCAAAGAGTTCCTCGAGGAGGGGAACAAGGTCAAACTTCGGATAATATTCCGCGGTCGGGAAAACATCAGGCCGGAGCTCGGGGAAAGGCTCGTTCAGCGCTTTGCCGAGGACGCGGCCGAATACGGCGAGCTCGAAAAAAAGCCCTCCAAAGAGGGACGCTTTATGATAGCGGTTTTCGCGCCCAAAAAGAAGAAGTAGGTGTTAAAATGCTAAGGCTTCGGAGGTAAGGTTATGCCCAGGGTAGGCGGAAAGGTAAAAACCAACCGCAGTTTGGCCAAAAGGATTAAGTTGACCAAAAAGGGAAAGATTAAGAGGTGGAAGGGCGGCTACTCCCACTACGCCCTGAGGAAGGACAAAAAGTACAAGCGTCAGGCCCGCAAGGCCGTAATCATGGACAAAAAACACCCCCGCTACGAAAAGCTCGTCAAGATGATAGAACCTTCCCTTTAAAGGTCTTTTTTTTCTCTACTTAGTTTTAAAAAGTTCGTCGAAGACCCTTCCTTTCGGAGAATTCTTTTTTCGGGCGGAAGGATTTTGGTTTTTCGTTCCCTTTGAGGGAACGGGAGGTTGGGAGCCGCCGAGGGGTCAGAGGCTCATTATTTCCTCTTCCTTGGCGGCGGCCAGTTTGTTGATGGTTTCGACGTACTTGTCGGTCAACTTTTGAAGGCGTTCCAGGAGGCGGCGGATTTCGTCCTCGCTGACGCCTTCGAGGTCCTCAATTTTTTCCTTGGCCTCGCGGCGGACGTTTCGGACGGCAACGCGCGCCTCCTCGGCCAGTTTGTGGAGCAGGCGAACCATCTCCCTGCGGCGCTCCTCGGTGGGGGGCGGCAGGGTTATGCGGATGACGTTACCCTGAACGGTGGGGTTTAGGTTGAGGTATTCGCGGATGGCTTTTTCGATTTCGGAAACGGCGTTTTGGTCCCAGGGTTGGACCACTATTTGGTTGGGTTCGGGGACCATTATGCTCGCTATCTGCTTCAGGGGCATTTTTGAACCGTAGTACTCGACCTTAATGTCCTCGACGAGTTTGGTCGAGGCCCTTCCGGTCCGAAAGCCGGCGATTTCGTTTTTAAAGTAGTCGACGGCCTTTTTCATGGTTTCCTCGGCCTCTTTGAAGATAGCCTCGACTTCGGGTGCGGCCATTTTCAACCCTCCTCGGAGCCTCGATTTTTAAGGACTTTCACACCTAAAAATGTATAGTATGTAAGCCAGAAGGTGGCTATCACCGCGTAGAGACCGACCGTCGCTCGGAAAAACTTTATCAATCCCGCCAAAAGGGTCAAAAACATAAAGCCCCAAAGGAGGACGAGCGCCGCGATTCCCCCGCGGGTGGAAAAGAGGAGTTTCACCCTTTTGAGGTTTTCCTTAAAGCTTTTAAAGTCGGTAGAGGCAAAGAGGGGAAGGTACACGGCGTGAATTAGGGCCGCCAGCAGGAGGCTGTAGACGACCGTAAAGGCCATAAGGGCGCCGAAGGAAAGCTGGAATTTACTAACGAGGTAGGTATAAACGAAGTAAGAGACCAGACCGGTCAAAAAGTAGAGGGCGTAGAGGACGACGGCGACCACGAAACCCCACTTGGCAAACCTCTTTAGGTCCTCCCACAGGTTTTGGAGACTTCCGTGAATTCCGACCAGGTAAAAGGTGGATATAAACCAGACCGCAACGACCCCTATCAGCGGGGCCAGGAGAAACAAGAGGGCGTAGTTGGCCAGGATTATCAAAAAGACGACGGGGTTTTCAAACAGAAACTTAAACACCTCTTTGAGGGTTTGCTTCCACATGCGAAGACAAAAATTATTTCACAGTTTGACTCCTACCCGCCGCCTTCGGCGGCGGGCAACAATTTTTTAAATACGGTTATGGAGGCCTCCAAGGAGGAAAGGCTGAAAAAGGCCCTTTTGGCCGTTGAAAAGCTTTCGGAAAACGACTACGAGAAGCTTCGAAAACTGGTCGGGGTGGGCAGTTATCTGTACCGATTGGTGGCCGACTTTTTGAACGACCCGCTTAAGGAGGACCTGAAGGTCTTCGACAAGTACGGGTTCGAAAAGAAGGTTGCGATTTTAAACTTTTTGAGGGAGCTTTTGGAGAGGAAACTCCGAAAGCCGAAGGTGAACAAAAATCGAAAGGTAAAACCTTTCGAAACCTTTTTGACGCCTTTGGAGAAGGTCGACTTCTTGTCCCCTAAGGAGGTAAGGGTTTTAAAGAGCCTGGGAATTAGAACCGTTTTGGACGCCCTTTACTACTTTCCCTACAAGTACAAGGACCGGAGGCTTAACAAGAGCGTGCGCTACGCCAAACCGGGCTCCTTTATCTGCGTAAAGGTAAAGGTTTTGGAAACCAAAAAGCTTCCGGAAGGTGACCTCTACAACTACGAGGTCGTTACCACCGACGGAACCGACACTTTAAAGCTGAAGTTTCGCTACAAGAACTTCCGCGCCCTTTTGAGGTTCAAAAGGGGAAGCGAGTGGATTGTTTGCGGAAAGCTGAAGCAGTTTGCGGGGGAAAAGTATCTGGTTCACCCGGAGCTCTATTCGCCCTCCTCGGAGGAGGTGGGCCGCATCGTCCCCGTCTACTACGCGCGGCGGGCGGGTCAGGCGGAGGAGATTGCCTCGGCCCAAAAGCGAAAGGTGGTAACGCGGGCGGTTGCAAACTTGGTAAAGCGATTTGCGCCTTACTTTCCCGAGGTTTTACCCGCAAAGATTTTGGAGAGGGAGGGCTTTCCGACGGCCGACGAGGCCTTTTTGTCGGTCCACTTTCCGCCGTCGACGGAGGACCTAAAGGAGTTGGAGGAACGGCGAACGCCCTATCAGCGGAGGTTTATCTACGAGGACCTGCTCCTTCTCAACTTGGCCCTCTTACTTCAAAAGGGGAGGGTAAAGGGACTGAAGGCGCCGAAGGTGGAGGTGCCGCCGGACTTCGTCGACCGATTCGAGGAAAGGCTTCCCTTCCGGCTGACGGGCGCCCAGCGGCGGGTTTTGAAGGAGATTTTGGACGACATGGGAAGCGAAAGGCCGATGAACCGGCTTTTGCAGGGGGACGTGGGAAGCGGTAAAACGGTGGTGGCGGTGGGTGCGACGCTGGCGGCGGTGAAGGCGGGCTACCAGGTTGCCGTTATGGCACCGACGGAAATTCTGGCCCAGCAACACTTTAAAAACTTTCAAAAGATTTTGGTGGAGGGCGGCTTTTTGAGACCCGACCGGATAGTTCTGCTTACCGGCAGTTTGCCCCAGTCGGTAAAGCGCAAGGTAAAGCAGCTTATAAGGGCCGGGGCGGTCGACGTGGTTATAGGAACCCACGCCCTCCTTCAGGATGACGTTGAGTTTAAAAACCTCGGTTTGGTCGTAATAGACGAGCAACACCGCTTCGGGGTCCTTCAGAGAAAGGCCCTCCTTGAGAAGGGCAAGGGAAAGCATCCCCACACTTTGGTAATGACGGCGACGCCCATTCCCCGAACTTTGGCGCTCGCCGTTTACGGCGACCTCGACGTTTCGGTAATCGACGAAATGCCGGCCGGCCGCAAACCGGTCCACACGAAACTCCTGTACGAGGACGAAAAGGAAAGGCTAAAGCTCCTCCTGCGGAGGGAGCTGGAAAAGGGCAACAAGGTCTACGTGATATATCCGCTGATAGAGGAGAGCGAAAAGCTGAACCTCAAGGCGGCGACCGAGGAGGTCAACCGCTGGAAGGAGCTCTTTCCCGACAGGAAGGTCCTGCTCCTCCACGGGCGGATGAAGGACTCGGAAAAGCAGAAGGTGATGGAGGAGTTTAAAAGGGACGGCGACATTTTGGTCTCCACCACCGTGGTGGAGGTGGGCGTCGACGTTCCGGAGGCCACGGTTATGGTCATAGAGGACGCCCACCGATTCGGACTGGCCCAACTCCACCAGCTTCGCGGTCGCGTGGGGCGAAGCGACCGCCAATCCTATTGCTTTTTGGTGGTCCCGACGGAGCTGAGGGAGGAGACCCACAAGGAAACCCGTCAAAGGTTGGACGTTTTCGTTAAAAACACCGACGGGTTTAAAATCGCCGAGGCCGACCTTCAAATGCGCGGGAGCGGAAACCTCCTCGGAACGGAGCAAAGCGGAAACTTCTTCTTTCCCATGGCCGACCTGGGGCGCGAGGCCGACCGCCGAATTTTGGAAAAGGCGCGCGAGGACGCGGAAAGGATTTTGAAGGTTACCCCCGACTTGGAAAAACTTCCCGACCTGAAGAAGCTTCTCTTTTACCGCTACGGCGACCGGCTGGAGCTCGGCTCCGTAAGTTAAAATTTCCCTTCCCGTGATGGACGCCCTTCGGCCCTTTTTTCCCCTTTTGGGTTTGGCGTTCCTCCTTACTACGACGGGTGCGTTTGCCGAAACCTCCCCTCAGGGGGAGAAGAAGGTAATAACCCTTCCGGTGAAGGTCCGCTCCTTTTACGCCCCTCCGAAGGGGACGGAAAAAGTCCCGGTGGTTTTACCGCTGAGGGTTTCGGTCGCTTCCGTCGCCGCCCCCCAAAAGGCGGCCCTCCTCTATCCGGAGGAACTTTACGAACCGACGGAGGAGGTCTCCGCCAAAAGGGGAACCTTTTCCTGCGGAAGGTCCTCCGACTCGGCCCTCTACGCCAAGGGGGTCGAGGCCTACCGGCAGGGCGACCTCGAAAGGGCCAAAACCTACTTTTTGAGCCTTTTGGCCAAGCACCCCCAAAGCCCCTTTGCTCCCAAGGCCCGCTACTACCTGGGACTGATAGCCTTTAAAGAGGGCGACTACCGGCGGGCCTACGAGCTTTTTAAGGAGCTTTGCTCTTTGTCTTACGACTTTGACCTCAAGCGCTTTGCCTGCTACAACGCCGTGGTGGCGGGACTGCGGGTCGGCGTTTTCGACCGCGAGGCCGCTTCGGTTCATCCCTTTTGGAGCCTCTACCTCGATTGGCTGGCCGGCCGCGTCGACGACCGCACCTTTGCCGCCTCTTTAAACTGCGATACGCTGGAAAAGCCCTACCGCAACTACTGCCTGTACTTAAAGGAGTTTTTGAATCCAAGCGGAAAGGTTGCGCTGGCGCCCCGCTACCGCCGGAGCGTCGAGCTTCGCCGCGCAATTCTTAAACTGACCGGCGGGGGGGAGCCTTCCGCCTACGCCGTTTCCCAACTTCTTTCCGACCCCCGTTACGGAACCCAATTCGAATACCTTTACACCTACCGGTTGATTGAATCGGGCGACTACGAAAGGGCCTTGGCCTACCTGGCCGACCTGAGGAAAAAGGACCCCGAAGGGGCCGCCGAGCTCGCCCGCCTGCTCGTGGCCCGCGCCCCCTCCTACGGGCCGAGGGTTCTCGCCCTCTTTTCCGACCGGGAGGTTTGGGAAACCTTCGTTCGGGCGCTTTACAATTCGGACCGGTTTGAGGAGGTTCTCAATTACGCGCCGAGGGCCGGCCTCTACCGGGAGGCGGGTTACGCGGCCTACCGGTTGGGTCGCTACGCCGAGGCGGCCCGTTATCTGCTCCGGGTAAAGGGCAAGGGCGAAACCGACTACCGCCTCCTTTTGGACTCCCTCCTTCGGGCCGGAAGTTCGGAAACTTTTGAAAAGGTCCTCGCCGAGGTAAAAAGCCTTTATCCCGACCTTTACGGGGAATACCTCGGTTGGTATTACTACCGGAGGGGAGAGTGGAAAAAGGCGGCTTCCCTTTTGAGGAGTCCGCTCCACCGGGCCGCCGCCTACTACAACGCCGGCCTTTACTCCCGGGCTTTGGCCCAGCTTCGGGGGCTTGACTCGCCCGAGGCGAAAATTTTGCGCGCCCGCGTTTACCTGGCGCTGGGGCGCTTCGACGACGCTTTGAGCGAACTCGAAGGCACCTCCGGCCTCGAGGCCGACTACCTGAAGGGTTTGGCCCTTTTTGCGAAGGAAAAGTACCGCGAAGCGGCCCTTTACTTTAAAAGGGTCGTTGAAAGGGGGGGCGACCGCCACCCCGACGCCCTCTTAAAGCTGGCCGACGCCTATTACAACCTCGGTCTTTACGGTGAGGCCAAACGCTACTATTTGGAGTTTTTAAACCGCTTCGGCGGTTCGCCCCTGAGAAAGTACGCCCTGACGGGATTGGCCAACGTTTACCTCCGAACGGGGGACCCCGAACTTGCGTCCCTCCTCCACTCGGAGGTTTCTAAAAGCGACGCCGTCGGAGGTCCGGAGTTTAAACTCAAACTGGCCCAAGGACTGGCAAAGGCCGGCAGGACGCGGGAGGCAATACGGGTTTTGAGGGACCTCGTCGGGTCAAAAGACGGTTTTGTCCGCGGCCGCGCCCTTTTGCTCCTGGCAAGGTTGGAGCCGACGAGGGCCGAGGAATACCTGCTGAAGGCGTTAAAAGTCGAGGACCCGGCGGTTCGCTCCGAGGCGGTTTTGGAATTGGCGCGCCTTTACCTTTCCCGCGGTCAGAGGGAAAGGGCCCTTCGGGTTTTGAAAACCCACGAGCGGGAGGTCGACGACCTCGAGGCCCTGAAGGAGCTCTACCTGCGGCTGGGGGCCTTCGACCGCCTCTACGGGCTGATGGCCCAAATGATTGCGGTTGACCCCCGCTACGCCGACGAGGCGCTGGAGGTGGCAAAGCGCTACGGACGCGTCGAGTTTTACAAATTGGCGCTCCAGTCGCCGAAACCGACCGTCAGGGCCGAGGCGGCCTACCGCCTCGAAAAGTTTTACCTTTCCAAGGGGGACCTCCGCAGCGCCCTGAAGTACGCCCTCTTTTTGAAGGTAAACCGCATTAAGGTCGAACCCGTTTACTCGAGGGCCCTCTTTGAGGCGGCCCTCGAGCTCCACCGAAAGGGTTATTCGAAGGACGCCTGCTCCCTCCTTTCGGAGGTAAATCCCCGAAACCTCCCGCCGGAGGACCGAAAAAGGTTTGAGTCGGTGAAGGGAAGCTGCCGCTGACTTCCCCCCCTTCGGGGCGAATGCCCTTATTCGAATATACTTATCGGGTTAAGAGGCGCTGACGGAGGGCATTCCCTTTATAGTTTATGAGCATTACAATCCAACTAACTTGGCAATAGGAGGCTTACACCGATGAAAAAGCTCCTGCTCGTAGGCGGTTTACTCGCGATAGGGGCGGCGTTCGGAAAAACGCTGACGCTGAAGGAGGCCGTTGACATAGCCGTCAGGGAAAACCTCGAACTGAAGGCCCAAAAGCACAAGGTCCAACAAAAGTACTACGAGTACAAGTCGGCCAAAGGTTACCTCTTTCCCCAACTGGGGGTTTCCTACTTCTTCAGCCGCACCAATCAGCCGCCCTACTCGATTATGTTCCGCATGAACACCCACAGTCTCAGTTTCCCGCAGGTAATGCCCCAGTTCCAGGACCCCAACAATCCCACCGCCGCGGAGGTTTTTCAGTGGACCGCCCAATCCTTTAAGGGCATGCAGGACTTTTTCAACAACCCCGGCCACGAACAGCTCTACAACCTGAAGCTGACGCTGCAGGTGCCGCTGTGGATGGGCGGAAAGGTCCGCAACATGATTAAGGGAAAGTACTTCGAGTGGAGGGCCGAGGGGCTAATGGCGGAGCGAAAAAGCGAGGAGGTCGCCTTCCAAGTGGCCGACACCTACCTTAAGGCCCTCTACGCCGAGGCGGCCGTGAAGGCGACCGAAACGGCCCTCAAGGACGTCGAGCATCACCTCAAGGTGGTCCAAAAGATGTACGAGGTCGGAATGGCCCTCTACTCGGACGTTTTGAGGGTAAAGGTCTACCTCGAAAGCGTAAAGGAGAAAAACGTCGAGGCCAAAAACAACTTCTTCGTGGCAAAGAAGGCCTTGGCCCTCCTCCTCAACAAGGATTGGAATCCGGAGGAACTGACCCTCCAAGGGGAGCTCTACTGCCCCACCCCTTCGGAGGTCCAAAAGGAACTGACCCGACTCTACGAGTGGGCCGTTGAGGCCCGAAAGGACCTTCAGGCCCTTCGAAGGGGCATCGACGCGGTCCGCTACTACAAAAGGGCCACCTACGGAACTTACCTGCCCGACTTTGTGGCCTTCGGCGAGTACGACCTTTTCGACAACCGTCGGGTGGGAAACTTCGTCGCCAACTCCTACATGGTGGGTTTGGGGCTCCAGTGGAAGCTCTTTGACGGTCTCAGCGCCTTCAACAAGGTTCGCATGTTGTCGGAAAAGGAGCGGGAGCTAAGGACCACCCTTGAATACGCCCAAAAGGGTATCCGCTTTCAACTGACCAAGGCCTACAAGGACTACGAAACGGCCTACGCCAAGTACCAAAAAACCCTGACCAAAATCGAACAGGCGAAGGAAACCTTGAAAATAGTCGAGGCGCGCTACAGGCAGGGGTTGGCGCGCATAGTTGACCTTTTGGACGTGCAAACCCAGCTGGACATGGCCCGCTTTGAAAACGTTGAGGCCCTCTACTACTGTAATCGGGCCTACCTGGAGCTTTACAACGCCGCGGGAAAAATTTGGGAGGTGCTTAAGTAATGAAAGGTTTGCTTAAGTGGGGCGGATTTGTCGGCGTTATGGCGGTTACCGTCGCCTGGCTCGGCGGTGCTTTTCACCCGAAAGTTTCCCTGGCCGAGGTCCACGAGGAACCCAAAGAGGTCGAAGGTCTCAAACTCATGAAGGTCGAACCCGTTGACCTCACCGTTAAGGCCAACTTCGCCGGAACGGTCGTAGCCCAAGACAGCGCCCGACTGTCGACGCGAGTGGCCGGTTTCGTCGAGAAAATCCTCGTAAAGGAAGGTGACGCCGTAAAAATGGGTCAACTCCTGATGGTCATAGACCCCAAAGACCTGCAGGCGCAGCGCGAAAGCCTCCGCCATCAAATAGAGGCCCAAAGGGCGCAGCTTTGGGCCGCCAAAAGGACCTACGAACGGCTCTTGGCCCTTAAGGAGGTGGGAGGGGTTACCGAGCAGCAACTGGACATGGCCCGCGCCCAATACGAGGCCCTCGCCAACGCCGTCAGGGCCCTCGAGGAGGCCCTAAAGGCGGTCGAAAACAACCTCAAATACGCCGAAATTAAGGCTCCCTTTGACGGCGTCGTTTCGATGAAACCGGTCAACGAGGGGGACTTCGTCGGCCCCGGCAGTTTGCTGTTGATAGTGGACAAACCCCCTTACGAGGTCGTCGTTTACCTTCCCGAACGCCTTTTCGGAAAGGTTAAGGTGGGTCAGGCCGTCGAGGTCGACGTGGACGGAAAACTCGTCACCGGAACCGTGAAAACGGTAGCCCCTCAGGTGGACCCCATGAGCCGCTCGTTTATGGTTAAGGTTTCCCTGCCCGAGGGGTGCAAAAAGGTGGTTTCCGGTAAGTCGGTTTACGTGGCCGTTCCCGAAACCAAAAAGGAAAAGGTGATTTTGATACCCAAGTCGGCGATATTTAAGTGGGGCGACTTTACCGGCGTTTTCGTCGTCGACGAAAACGGCATCATTCGCCTCCGCTTCGTGCGCGTGGGGGCCACCTACGGCGACAAGGTGGAGATTTTGGCCGGTCTTAAGCCGGGCGAGGTTATAGTTGTCGAGGGCGTTGAACGCGCCTGCGACGGCTGTAAAGTAGCCTCTGCCAAGTAAGGAGGTGGATAAATGAGTACGGTGGGGAAAGGTCTGGCCGGTCGTTTGGCGGCGGCTTTTATAGATAACAAACTGACCGGTATCTTGGTCATCGTTTCCTTTTTCCTCGGTTTCGTTGCGTTGGTTACCACCCCCAAACAGGAGGACCCGGACATCGTCGTTCCGATGATAGACGTTATCGTCCAGTATCCGGGTGCCTCCCCCGAAACGGTCGAAAAGAGGGTGGTCCAACCCATCGAACACCAGCTTTGGCAGCTTAAGGACGTCGAGTACCTCTATTCGGCCGCCGGTGACGGTTGGGGAATAGTCACCGCCAGGTTTTACGTCGGAACCGACCCGGTCAAGGCCCTCGTAAACCTCAACTCCAAACTGATGGAGGGTATCGACAAAATCCCCGACGGGGTAAAGCTCCCCCCCCTCATTATGTCCAAGTCGATAGACGACGTTCCCATAGTTACGCTGACGCTGTGGGGTGAAAACTACGACAGCTACGAGCTTTACAGAATAGCGGCCGCCATCGAGGAGGAACTTTACAAACTCAACGACGTTTCGACCGTTTTCATAGTGGGCGGTAAACCCCGGACGGTAACGGTGTACCTGGACCCCCAAAAGCTTGAGGCCTACCACGTTCACCCCCTGCAGGTGGTTCAAATCCTCAAGGCGGCCAACTACGGCGGTGACAACGGCTTTTTCGTAAAGGACAACAGGGTCATCACCGTTCAAACGGGCGAATTTATCCGCGACAAGCGCGACATTGAAAACCTCGTGATAGCTTTCTACAACGGAAAGCCCGTATTTCTGAAGGACGTGGCCACCGTCATCGACGGTCCCTCACCCGAAAACAAGCACTACGTCCTTTTCGGAACCGGACCGGCCCACGAGGAAAAGGGTATTGAGAAAAAGCTAGAGGGGGAACTTCCCGCCGTCACCATAGCGGTGGCCAAGAAAAAGGGAACCAACGCCGTTGACGTTGCCGAGGAGGTAATCCGCACCGTCGAACACCTCAAAGGGAACATCATTCCCAGCGACCTCAACGTAACCGTAACCCGAAACTACGGTGAAACCGCCAAGGAGAAGTTCAACGAGCTCATCAAACACCTCTTTATCGCGACCTTTTCGGTCGTGCTTCTCATAGCGGTCGCCCTCGGCTGGAGGGAGGCTATAGTCGTCGGTATTACCGTTCCCGTTATCCTGGCGCTGACTCTCTTTTTCAGCAAACTCTACGGCTTTACCCTAAACAGGGTAACGCTCTTTGCGCTGATATTCTCAATAGGTATCCTGGTCGACGCGGCGATAGTCGTCATCGAAAACATCCACCGTTGGCTCTCCATGGGTAAGGTCACGCCGAAAGAGGCCATTATTTTGGCCACCGACGAGGTCGGAAACCCCAACATACTCGCCACCGCGACCATCGTCGCCGCCCTCATTCCGATGGCCTTCGTCGGCGGCCTGATGGGTCCCTACATGAGACCCATTCCCATTAACGCTTCGACCGCCATAGCCCTTTCGGCGGTGGTCGCCTTTACGATTACGCCGTGGGCGGCTTATCTGCTCCTTAAAAACGTGAAACCCCACGAGGAGTACAACGTCAGGGAAACCTTCTTCTGGAAGCTCTACACCCGCATCGTGGTACCGCTGATAACCTCGAAGGTGAAAAAGTGGGCCTTCTACCTGGTGGTCCTGCTGCTGATGGGCTTTTCGATATGGATGCTCTTTGCCAAGCTCGTCGTCGTTAAGATGCTGCCCTACGACAACAAGTCGGAGCTCAACATCGTCATAGACATGCCCGAGGGCACCTCCCTCGAGAGGACGCTCGAGGTTGCCAAAACCATCGCCGACGAAGTTATCAAAAAGCAAAACATCGTTACCGACTACCAGATTTACGTAGGAACTGCCGCCCCCTTCGACTTTAACGGTTTGGTCCGCCACTACTACCTGCGTCAATACCCTTGGCAGGCCGAAATCCACATCAACCTGATAAACAAGGAAGAGAGGGCGATAAGCTCGCACGACTTTGCCAAGCACCTGAGAAAACTCGTTCACCCGCTGGCCGAACAGCTCGGCGTTAAGAACCTGCAGGTGGTGGAAATTCCGCCCGGTCCGCCCGTTCTGTCGCCTATAGTTGCGGAGGTCTACCACAACGACTACAAGGTGGCCGAGGAGGTAGCCTGGAAGGTTCGGGAAATCTTTAAAAAGTCGCCTTCGGTAACCGACGTGGCCATCTACGCCGACGTCGACCGCAAAAAGTACAAAATCCTCATAGACGAGCAAAAGGCCAAGGCCGCCGGCTTTACCAAGCAGGAAATTTGGGCAATCGTTGCGCTGGCCCTTTACGGTTACGAGGTTACCAACCTCCACACGCCCGACACCGAAAAGGTTCCCCTCATCGTTAAGTTTCCCGAGGACAAACGGAGCGGCATAGAACGCCTTCTCAACACCAAGATAATGTCCAAAACGGGAAGGCCCGTTCCCCTTAAGGAAATCGTTAAGGTCGAGGAGGCATTTGTCGAACACACCATCTACCGCAAGAACATGCGCCGCGTCGTCTACGTTTGCGGTGACGTTGCCGGAAAGTACGAGGCTCCCTTCTACTCGATACTCGACGTGAGGGACGAGGTTCTCTCCATTCCCAACCCTTACGGAAAAATCGAGGAATACTGGTACCACCTGCCGCCGCCGGGCAGCAAACAGGTTGCCGTCAAGTGGGACGGTGAAATGCACATCACCATCCGGGTGTTCAAGGACCTCGGTATCGCCTTCATCGGTGCGATATTCCTGATTTGGGTCCTCATCCTGGCGTGGTTTAAGGACTTCCGCATTCCCGGCATTATCATGGCACCCATTCCCCTGACGCTGGTCGGTATCATTCCCGGCCACTGGCTCATGGACAAGTTGATGGGTAACGTCTTCTTCACCGCCACCTCGATGATAGGTTTCATCGCCCTGGCGGGTATCATCATCAGGAACTCGATACTGCTCGTCGACTTTGCCGAACAACGCCTCAAGGAGGGCGTTCCCCTTCACGTGGCGGTGGTGGAGTCGGGCGTTATCAGGACCCGTCCCGTTTTGCTGACGGCGGCCGCGCTGATAGTGGGAGCCTTCGTTATCATCTTCGACCCGATTTTCAACGGACTGGCCGTTTCGCTGATATTCGGAACGATAGGTTCGACCACCCTGACGCTGGTTCTTATTCCGGTTATGTATTACTACTCGAGACTCAAGGTCCTCAAGAAGAAACCCGAGTTCGTGGTTCCCTCTCCCGAGGAGGTCAAACGCGACCTGATGGCCGACTAACTTCCGTTTCCCTTTCTCTTTTAAAATCTCTCTCCTTATGAAAAAACTGGTCGTTTTTGTCCTGCTACTGGTAGTTTTTCCCGCCGTTTTGCTCGCCGTCGTCGTTAAACTGGCGGCAACTCCCCTTACCAACCTGCTTTTGTCGAAGTTCGTCGACGCACCGGCGAAGGTCGAAAGGGTCGAAACCGACTGGTTTTTAACCCGCGTGGTGGTTGAAAACCTAAGAATAGACCACCCGGAGGGCTTCGGTAAGGGTCCGATGCTCTCTTTTGACCGCGGGGAGCTGAACTTAAAACCAGCTTCCTACTTTAAACTCAAACCGGTCGGAACCCTTGAAGTTGAAAACTTCTTTCTCCATTACAAGGAGAAAAACGGAATTAGCAACTTCGACGCGGCCTTCAAAACGGGAAAGAAACCTTCGGGGGAAAAGGGCGAAGCCGAATTTAAGGTAAAGCAAACCCAGATAAACGCCACCTTTGACGGGCTTGAGAAGGTGAGCTATCAAGTCGTCGGCTTTTTTGAAGGTTTCGGAAACGACGCCGAGTTTACCGTAAACGGCGCCGGAAACATCGCCGACCCCGCCAACCCGCAAACGGTTAACGACTTCGTCGTCTACAACTGGATTATTCGCAACAAACTTCTGACCACCCTGACCGGAAAACCCGAAATAAAGCTGACCCGCATAGAGGGAACCCTGCAAACCGACGGACCTTGGCTCGTTTTCGTAAAAAGAAACACCAAGGCCTACACCGTAGGAAACGTCCTCTTTGCGGAAGTTTACAAAGGTTCCAAGTACAACCGCGTTACCAAAGAACTCGACATTAGGGGCGTCGTTTACCTGCCCGCAAAGGTCGAATTTCACGTTACCGGAACGGCGGACAATCCCAAGGTCGACGTCGGCGGCCTGCCCGAGCTGAAGCTAAACCTTCCCGACCAAAAACTCCTTCAGGAGAAAACCGAAGAGGTCAAACAACAGTTGGAACAAAACCTCAACAAAACGGTTGAGGACCTAAAGGAAAAGGTAAAGGAACAGGTAGAGCAACTTCAAAAACCCTTAAAAGAACTGCAACAAAACCTGAACAACCTTCTGCAAAACATCAAACTACCCTAAACTTTTTCTCGACGTAACCCTTCCAAATTTCGGGAATTTTGGCTATTTCCTCTTCCGCAATTTTTTTGATTGCCGGTTCGAGGCTTTTTACGTCCTTCTTGGTCCGGATTTTGACGTCGCACACCTGCGGTTCGGTGATGGGCTTTCCTATTTGGGAAACGAGGTAAACGTAAGCCTCCTCAACCTCCTCGAGTTCCTTTACCACCCTCTCGGCTATGAGGTTGGCCACCGCCGAGTAAATCTTTCCGACGTGGGAAACCGGGTTTTTACCGGCCGCCGCCTCGAGCGTCATGGGACGGTAAGGGGTTATTAATCCGTTGGGGCGGTTTCCGCGGCCCACCTGCCCGTCGTCGCCCGCCTCGGCCGAGGTTCCGGTTACCGTTATGTAAACCGAACCGCCCTCCGGGTTGTCGGCGGTGTTTACGAAAACCTCAACCTCTTTGTCGGTGTACTTGTGCGCGTTTTCCAAAGCCTTTTGGCGAACGACTTCTTTTTTTTCCAGGTAGTCCTCAACGCCGGAGACGAAACGGTCGACGAAGGCGGCCGCAATCGTAATGCGGATTTTGTCCCCCAAACGGACGCCCATCACCTTGATGTCCTCTCCCAGGTAGGGGTGTTCCCTTTTAAATTCCTCCGAGTTGAGGAACCTTTCGGTGTTGTAGACGACCCTTTCGAGGTCGTCAAAGGGTGCGTATCCGACCGCGAAGGAGGTGTCGTTCGCCAGGGGAACCTCACCCTTTTTGGCAAACCTTTCAAAGAGCTCGACCAGGTCCTTACTTCCGGGACGAATTCGGGGAGTAATTATGACGTGCTTATCCGCGTCGAGGTTTCTTATGTTTTTCCGCAGCCACTCTTTGGCCACCTCAATCGCCAGTTCGTCGACCGGCAGGAGTTTCCCGTCCTTCTCCTTTACCGCCCGGCCGACGAGGTAAATTTCTATCGGGGTTATAATTTCGCCGCCGCCAAAACGCGGGTCGGCCACCCCTCCCACCAAGAGGGCCTTGTCCACGTTGTGGTGCTGAACGAACCCGAACTCCTTGAGGTAGAGCTTGCAGAGGGCCACCGAAAGTTCCTCGGCCAGGTTGTCGCAAATGGTGTCGGGATGGCCGGTTCCCTTACGCTCAACGATTTCAACCGGATTTTCGTAAACCGGTTTAAAGTCCATTAGGGAAACTACCACGTTGGCCAACTTTTCCACCTCCGACGGAAGTATTTTTTGAGTTTTTCACATTATACGGAGGCAAACCGATAAACCACTCCGGGGAAAAGCACGGTCCCTTTCCGCTCCGAGGAAAAAACCCCGCTTTCCAAAGGGCGGAAGGGTCGAAACTTTTTCCGAAAAAAGTCTCTGAACCGAAGAGCTCTCCTTTTGAAGGAAGAAAAAAAGAAGGAACTTAACGCTTCGACCAGCGGTACTTGGCGCGGGCGCCCATTTGGTCGTACTTTTTCCTCTCCTTCTCGCGGGCGTCCCTGGTCAAAAGCCCCGCCTTCTTGAGCTTGGGCCGGAGGTCGGGATTGTAGGCCAAAAGGGCCTTGGCTATGCCGTACATTATGGCGTCGGCCTGGGCGCTGACGCCGCCGCCGATGACCTCGGCAAAAATGCCGAACTTACCCTCGGTCCCGGTAATCCTAAAGGGCGTAAAAATCTTGTTGTAAATCGTTTCCCTCATTACGTAGTCTTTGAGGTGGTATTCCTTACCGCTTTGGGTGCGGACGATTTGTTTGTCGGGCATGCCGGGCAAAATCCAAACCTTCGCTATGGCCTCCTTCCTCTTTCCGGTGGCGTAGAAGGAGTTGTCGGGCGTTATCTTAAAGTCCTTCAGCCTTTGCATCTTTTGGCCTCCTTTCCAAACTTAATTATGCCTTCAGGTCCAAGGGTTTGGGCTGCTGGGCCTGGTGGGGGTGTTCGGGTCCGGCGTAAACTTTGAGCCGCTTCATCATGCGGTGGCCCAGCTTGTTTTTGGGCAACATCCTTTTGACGGCGAGCTTTATAACCCTCTCGGGGTGGTGCTGGAGCATCCACTCGAGGGTCCTCTCGCGGAAGCCGCCCGGATAGCCGGTGTGCCAGCGGTAGAGCTTCTGTTTGAGCTTTTTACCGGTAACCGCCACCTTGTCGGCGTTCACGACTATGACGAAGTCGCCGACGTCCTGGTCGGGGGACCAGTAGACCTTGTGCTTACCCATCAGGATTTTGGCTATCTCGCTGGCGAGCCTTCCGAGCGTTTTGCCGGTGGCGTCAACGACGTACCATTCCCGTTTGACCTCGTAAGGTTTAATCCTGTAGGTCTTCATTGCCTCACACCCCAAAAGCGGTTTTCAAACTTCGGTCCTTAAAACCGAAGGGAGTTATTATACCAAGCCCGACCCTACCGGGGGACCCCTGAGGAGGCCATACCCCTTTCGGTCGAAAGTCCCAATTTTACTAACCGAAGGAGGTGAAAATGGGAACCGTAAAGCACCACCACTTTGAAAAGTACGCCGCCCACGGCTACGAGTTTCTCAAAAAGGTGGCCAAGCGCCTCGGCGAACCCGAAAACAAGGACAAGGCCTTCCGCGTTACCAAGGCCGTTTTGCACGCGCTCAGAAACCGTCTTTACCCGGCCGAATTCGTTCAAATGCTGGCCCAACTTCCCATGTGCATAAAGGCGGTGGCCGTCGACGGTTGGCACTTCAGGGAAAAGCCGGAGAAAATCCGCCACCTCGACGAGTTTATCGAGGAGGTCATGAAGGAGGACCAAAGGCTGGCCCACCACGACTTTCCCACCAAGGAGGACGCCCTGAAGGCCATTAAGGCGGTCTTCGGCGCCATTAAGGAGTACGTGTCCGAGGGCGAAATCAAGGACGTCGAGGCCGAACTGCCCGAACCGCTCAAAAAGCTCATGGAGGAGGCCGCCTGAGGCCCCTCCCTTTTTTACCCTTTACCTTCTTATGGACCTCTCCTTTTACGAACCCCTTTACGAAATTACCGCCGACGCCGGCGTTTTGGTCCGGGGCCGCTCGCCCGAAGAGCTCCTTTGCAACGCCGTTTTGGCCGCCGTCAACGAAATGGTCGACCTTCCGAAGGTAAAGGCCCGCGAGGAGGTCCTCCTCGGGGTCGAAAGCGCCGGCTTTCCCTACCTTCTGGCCGACGCCGTAAACGAAGTCCTTTACCTGTTTGACTCCAAAAAGTTCGTCCCCAAAGAGTGCAAAGTTTTGGAACTCTCCCCCGACGGGACCAAGGCCGTCCTCCTCCTGAAGGGGGAAACCTACGACCCCGAAAGACACGGGAAGAAGCTCCTGCTGAAGGCGGCCACCTACCACCGACTGGAAGTGAAGAAAAAAAACGGGGAGTACGAGGCAAAGGTCGTCTTCGACATTTAAATCTGCTGAAGGAGTTTTTGGTTCACCTTCACCTCGTCGGGGTGATTTCGGAGAAAGTCCTCGACCACCCTCTGGAGCTTAATGAGGTAGTCCCGATTTCGGGCCATGAGGCGGTAGTTTTCCACCAGTTCCTCCTTCAGTTGGCCCCCGGTCGAAACCCGTTCGACGGTCAAAATCCAAAGTTCGTCCCCGACGAGGGCGGAAAAGACCTTCCTCCCCTTCAGCAGTTCCAAAAGCCCGTCGTAGCCGAGGGCCCAAGTTTCGGGGTCCAAAAGCCTGAAGCCCTCAACCGTGGCGTTTTGAACCTCCGCCGGCAGGCGGCCCTCCAAAACCTCCTTTACGATGCGCTCGCGGTTGGCCTCGACCCACTCCCTCGCCTTTTGGAGCCGGTAGAGCTTTTCGAGTTTTTCCTTAACCTCCTCGAAAGGAAGGACGCCGCCTTCGGCGGACCTTTCGTAAACCGCCACCGCGTAGTTGCCGCTTTCGAGCTTTTTAACCACCACGCCCCTTTTGGCGAAGGCCTCCTCGACGGCCTCCCTAAGCCTTCCCCCCTCGGGCGGACTTTCCTCCGTAAAGACTCCGAGGGGTTCGATTGGGGGCTTTTTACCCTCCTTGAGGAGCGAGTAGAGGCGGCGGGCCTCCCTCGAGTCGGGAGTCGAGTAAACGACCACCCTTTCGGTGGCGTTTTTTACCTCCTCCCTCCAAAGGTCCAGCGTTCTTTCGTAAAAACGGCGGAGTTCCTCCTCCGAAACCTCCCCCGTTCGGTTCAAAAACCTTTCCAGGGGCAGGGCGTAGACCTTCCCCTCCACCTGCACTTTAAAGGGCAAAACGAGGGCCTCGACCGTTGCCTCGTTGGCGTAGCTGGTTGCAAAAACGGCCCGCTTGTAGCGGTCGGCCAGCAAAATCTTTTCCGCTATCGCCTCAAACTCCTTGGGCGTTAGCCCCAGCGCCCTCAGGTATCCCTCAAAGAGTTCGACCGAAAAGTTTCCGCTCTCGTCGACGAAGTTCCTTTTTACGAAGTCCTCTATCTCCTCCTCGGAGACGAAAAAACCGTCGCGCAGCGCCAAGTAGGCCAGCGTGGCCCTAAAGAGCAGCTTTCCGTAAACGCGGTTTTTCAGCTCCTCCTTCGGAAGGTCGGGGTTTCTCCTTCCCTCCAGTTGGAGCTCGACCAAAAACTCCTTGGGGGTTACGGTTACCTCCCCTACCTTAACGAGGTAGTTTCCCCCACCGAAGTTCCAACTGCCGGGGCCCCACATTACGGCCGTTCCGACGACGAAGGAGAAGGCCAAAAAGGCCAAAAAGGCCTTGGTGAGCCAACCGCTTTTGTAAATCCAACCGAACATGGTTGGTTTATTTTAGGCCCGCCAGGCGTAGGAGCTTCTCAAACTGCTCCTCGGTGAGGATTTTCCTGAGCTCGCGGATGCAAAGGTAGTTGTAGTAACTCTTTTCCTCCTTCAGTCGGGCCAAGAATTCGAGCTGGGCCCTTATCAGGGCGGGGTCCTCCACCGCCAAAAAGTCCCCCCGGAGGCGCCTCGAAACCTCCTCAATCCTTTCGTCGAGTAAAACCGCCCTCCTTTTGAGCTCCCTTATCAGTTTCTTAATCCTCTCTTTCTGTTCCGCCGTCAGGTTCAGCTCGTCCTTGTGCTTCAAAAGGGCGGGAAGGAGTTTGACCGGCTCGAGGAGGTAGTACCTCGTTTGACACCTCTCGGCGGCGAAAGTCAGCGCAGCGACCGCTAAAAGGACCGCGGCAACCTTTAAGACCCCCATTGGTGGAAAATCTAACACCGATAGGCCGATGTTGGGAATAGACGTGGTCGAAAACGACCGCATAGCCAAAAGTCTCGAGCGCTTCGGCGAGCGGTTTTTGAGGCGCGTCTACACCCCCAAGGAGGTCGAATACTGCTTCTCGTTTAAGGACCCCGTTCCCTGTCTGGCCGCCCGCTGGGCTGCCAAGGAGGCCGCCGTTAAGGCCTTTTTTCAGCTCTTTGGCGTCGTCCTCAAGTTCAAGCAGATAGAGGTGGAGGGGAGGAAGGGCCTGCCGGCCCGGATAAGGATATTGGGAAAGGAGGGTAAAATGCTTGAAGGCTACAAGGTCGTGCTCTCGCTGGCTCACGAGCGGAGCGTTTCGGTGGCGGTCGTTCAAATCCTCAAGTCAGGTAGTCTTTGAGGTGGCGCTTCATAGCCAGCTGGCGCAGGCGGCGCAGAGCCCGGTTTTCGAGCTGGCGGGTGCGCTCGCGGGAAATTCCCAAAATCTCGCCGATTTCCCGCAGGGTTTTGGGCTCCTCCCCGCCCAGGCCGAAGCGCAGCTCTATAACCTTTCTCTCCTTTTCCGGAAGCTGGTTTAAAAGCTCCCGGATTTCCTTTTTGAGGCTCTCTTCGATGATTTTTCTCTCAACGTCCTCGGTTCCGTGGAAGGAGAGGAAGTCGATAAAGTGGGTGTCCTCCTCGTCCCCGACGGGCATGTCGAGCGAGAGGGCCTCCCGCGTGAGGGCCATAATTTCGGCTATTTCGTCGGGGGTGATGTATTCGCCCTTTTTCTTCCTCCTTTCGAGCTCCTTCTTTACCTCCTCCTCGGTCGGCTTTCGGCCCAACTTCTTTTCGAGGTCCCTTTCGACCAACTCGCGGTTCAGCCTTTCGGCTATGAGCTCCGGCGGGGGTTCCTCGCCCAATTCCTTCAAAAGTTCGGCGTAAACGTGGGAAATGCGGTTGACCATGTTGAGGTGCTTGACCGGAAGCTTGACCGCCCCCGTGTGCTGGGCTATGGCCTGCATTATCGCCTGCCTTATCCACCAAACGGCGTAGGAGATAAAGCGGACGCCCTTGTCGGGGTCAAAGCGCTTGGCCGCCTCCAGGAGCCCCAGGTTCCCCGCCGCTATCAGCTCCGAAAGGGGAACGCCGTAACCCATGTATTGGCGGGCCACCGAAACGACGAAGCGGAGGTTCGACTCGACCAACTTTTTTAAGGCCTCCTTGTCGCCGGCCTTGGCCCGCTTGGCCAGCTCCTTTTCCTCCTCGGGCGTGAGCAGGGGAATTTTGGAAATCTTCTTAAGGTACTTTTTTAGAAATTCTTGTTCGGTCTGGGAATACATACCTTTTTAAGTTTAACGGGCTCAAGGGGGTCGGCGCAAACCGTTAACTATTTAAGTGAACGAAAAAAGAAAGCAAGGACTAAAATTGTCAATCAGTAGTTTTCTATCGTCACTATTTGAAGTTCCCCGCGGAAGTTTTTAACCCAAAGGACTATCGGTTTCTTTTGGGCCGCCAGCTCGGAGACGACCTTCCGAAACTCCTCGACCGAGCGCACCGGTCTGTTGTTGACGCGCTCTATCAAAACGCCCGGCCGCAGGCCCGCCTCGTAGGCCGGACTGCCGGGGTATACCGTTTCGACGACCACGCCGTAAGGGGCGTCAAACTGTTTGAGGTCCTCCTCGGTGGCGTTCCTCAAGACCAATCCGAGGTTGTAGTAAATTTCCTCCATCCTTTTGAGTTCCCTCGGGGAGGGCATTTCCCCGACGACGGCCGTCAGTTCGAGCTTCTTCTCACCCCTCAGGACGGTCAGTTTCAACTCGGTTCCCGGCGGGGTTTTCATAACCTCAAACTGGAGCTGGGTGGCGTCCCGGACCGGTTTGCCGTTTACCTCGAGGATGATGTCGCCGGGCTTTAGGCCGGCGCGGTCGGCGGGGCTGCCGGGAACGACCTTCAAAACGATGACGCCGTGGTCGAGCCCGAGGGCCTCGGCCACCGCCGGAGTAAGCTCCTGAACGACGACGCCGAGCCAACCGCGGACCACCCTACCGTGCTCTATCAGCTGCTCGGCCACCCACTTGGCCAGGTTTATCGGTATGGCGAAGCCCAAACCCTGGGCCTGGGAGATTATCGCGGTGTTGATGCCGATAACCTCGCCCTCGACGTTGACCAGCGGACCGCCGCTGTTTCCGGGATTTATGGGTGCCTGCGTTTGGATGAAGTTTTCGTATTGGTCGAGGCCTATGCGGCGGTGCAGGGCCGACACTATGCCGAAGGTGGCCGTGTTCTCCAGCCCGTAGGGGTTTCCTATGGCGACGACGAAGTCGCCGACTTTAACCTTGGACGAGTCGCCCAGCTCGGCCAGCCGCCTTTCTGCGTCCTTTACCTCCTTGCGGGGTATCCTCAAGACCGCCAGGTCGGTTTGGGGGTCGGTTCCGACGACCTCGGCGCGGACCTTTTTGAGCCTTCCGACCTTAACGGTTACCCTTTCGGCCTCGGCCACCACGTGGTGGTTGGTCAGGACGTAGACCCACTCGTCGTCGACCTTAAACATAAATCCCGACCCGATGGCGGTCTCCTTTCGGCTCCTTTGACCGCCGAAGGGCGGAAAGTAGGGTCTTATCTCCGGAGGGATGAGTTTCCAAAAGTCCTCAAACCCGGGCGGAAACAGCGAAACTTTGGTCTCCTTTTCGGAAAAAATCGTCACCACCGACGGGGAGACCTTTTCGATGATGGCCCGAAGTTCGCGTTGGGCCTGCGTCAAAAGCGGCGCCAGGGGCTTAGAAGCCTCCACTTTGACGGCCGATGCCGCCGTTTGATTTTCCGAGGCCCAGAGGGCGCCGGTTGCAAAAAGGGCCGCCGCCAGGGCGAGTTTCAGCCTTCCCATAAGGTTGTTGTTTTAACACCTTCCCCGCCCCGAAGGGGCGGGCCCGGACCAAAATTAACGAAAACTTAAAATAACAACCTTGCGATGGCCAAAAAGCGCGTCGTCTTGGCTTATTCGGGCGGGCTCGACACCTCGGTTATCGTCCGCTGGCTTACCGACCGAGGCTTTGAGGTGATAACCTACACGGCCGACGTGGGGCAGGGCGAGGAGCTCGACTACATTCCCGAGAAGGCGAAACTCGCCGGTGCGGTCGAGGCGATAGTGGAGGACGTGAGGGAGGAGTTTGCCCGCGAGTATTGCCTGCCGACCCTGAGGGCTTTGGCCCTTTACGAGTGCAAGTATCCGCTGACGGCCTCCCTTTCGAGGCCCCTGATTTCCAAAAAGCTCATTGAGATAGCCAAGAAGGTGGGGGCCGACTTCGTGGCCCACGGTTCCACGGGAAAGGGAAACGACCAGGTTCGGTTCGAGGTTTCGGCCTGGGCCCTGGCGCCCGACGTTGAGGTTTTGGCCCCGGTGAGGGAGTGGGAGTTTAAGTCCCGCGAGGAGGAAATCGAATACGCCAAGAGGCACGGAATTCCCGTCCCCGTTACGAAGGAAAAGCCCTATTCGATAGACCGAAACCTTTGGGGCGTGTCCATAGAGGCGGGCGTTTTGGAGGACATTTGGCAAGAGCCCCCTAAGGACGCGTGGCAGATTACCGTCGACCCGGAGGAGGCCCCCGACGAGCCCGAATACGTAACGGTGACCTTCGAGGAGGGAACGCCGGTAGCCGTCAACGGAAGGCGGTTTGAAAAGCTTTACGAACTCATAGAGGAGTTGAACAAAATCGGCGGTCGCCACGGGGTGGGAAGGGTCGACATGGTCGAAAACCGTTTGGTGGGCATAAAGAGCCGCGAACTCTACGAGGCCCCGGCCGCCTTCATCCTCTACAAGGCCTACGACGAACTGCTCTCGCTGACCACCGAAAGGTTTACCTACCACTACCACATAGAGCACGTTAGGCACCAATACGCGACGCTCGTTTACAACGGCCTCTGGTTTTCCAAACAGCGGGAGGCCCTCGACGCGTTTAACGACACCTTGGCCAAGGACGTTACGGGCGACGTGAGGCTTAAACTTTACAAGGGCGGCATTTGGGTCGTGGGCCGCCGCTCGCCCAACTCCCTCTACGTCGAGGACCTGGCCACCTATTCGCCTAAAGACGCCTTCGACCACGAGGCCGGAAAGTTCTTTACCAAAGTCTGGGGTCTGCCCCTCAAGGTCGCCGGCCGGGTGAGGGAGGAAAGGGAGAAGAAGAACCGCTGAGGGTCGAAGGTCCTCCTTTTTCCCTTCGGCGGTTTTTTTCCGCCCTTTTTTCCGAACCGCGGGCCGAAAGCTTTTGGACCCTCCGGGCGTCGGCCGACCTTTAAACCCCTTTTGGGGACGGATTTTACCTTCGGAGGGAAACCTTTTCAAAAGTCCGACGAAGGAAAACTTCGAGGTTCTCCCTTTCGGGGCGGTCGGCGGGGTTCGCGGGGCGGAGCGATAATTTTAAACCTATGTCCTCAAAGTTGACCTTCGTTTTGGACACCAGCGTCTTTACCAATCCCCAGCTTTACAAAAAGTTCAGCCAAGACGTAATAGACGCGGCGGAAGACCTGCTTTACCTGATGGAGCACAGCGGCGGAGAGTTTTACATGCCCCTTTCCACCTACGACGAACTTCAAAAGATGCTGAAGCTCGGCCCCTTGACGCCGAAGTTTGAGCTGGTCGTAAAACTGCGAAACCCCAAAAAGTTTTTGCTTACGGTCCCGGCGGAGTTTCTCTACAAGTTCATATCCGACCTGAGGAACAGAATTAACAAGGGTTTGCGGGTGGCCGAGGAGCACGTTCGCAGCGCCCAGGGAAGGGAGAAGGAGTCGGTCGGCGAGGTTATCCGAAGCCTGCGGGAAAAGTACCGCGAGGCCCTGAGGCAGGGCATCTTGGACAGCAAGGAGGACGTCGACGTCATACTGCTGGCCTACGAACTCGACGCCGTTTTGGTCAGCGCCGACGAGGGCATAAGAAACTGGGCCAAGGAGCTCGGCGTTAAGCTGATAAATCCCGAATACTTTAAAGAGCTCCTGGAGGAGATGGCGGCCCGCCAAAGCGGACGCCGCCCGCCCCTTTAAAACCTACTCCAATTGGGCTATCGTTACGCCCGCCCCTCCCTCGTTGGGATTTCCCTCCCTGAAAAACGCAACGTAAGGCGTGCTTTCGAGAACCTCCTCGGTAACCCTCTTCAAAACGCCCGTTCCTATGCCATGGATTATCCTCACCAAATGCGCACCCGAAAGGTGGGCTTTGTCGAGGAACTTTTCCAGCTCCTCCTTGGCCTCCTCGGCGGTTTTACCCCTGAGGTCTATTTCGAGCATTCCCTTCTTCCTTTGGAGTTTCCTCTCTACCTTAACCTCCACCTTTCGTT
>JAADCT010000021.1 GCA_013154305.1 Aquificota bacterium | reverse complement strand
CTCCTTTAAAAGTTTCCAGAGCTCCCCGACGGGGGGTTCGAGGCCGGTCCAGATTTTGAAGCTTTCCACGCCCTGATAGAGGAGCATTTTCAGACCGTTTTCGGCCCTGGCGCCGCGTCTTTTGGCCTCTTCGACCAAGGGCGTTTTTTCGTAAACGACGTCGTAGACGACCTGTCCCGGTTCTATCAAAGAGTAGTCAAACAGCGGGGGGTCCTGGGGTCGCATGCCCACCGAGGTCGTGTTTACGACGGCGTCAAACCCCCGCGGGTCGGGCCGGTCGGCGACGGCGACGCCGAAGTCGGAGGCCAACTTTCGGGCCTTGGAGGGGGTTCGGTTCCAGACCCAAACGCGGGCGCCGGCGCGCTTTAGGGCGTAGACGACGGCCCTTGCCGTGCCCCCGGCCCCGAGGACCAAAACTTTTTTGCCCTTCGGGTCGGTGAGTTCGGAAAAGTGTTTTAAAAATCCGAGCCAGTCGGTGTTGTAGAGTTCGACCGTCCCTTCGGGGGTCTTTTTAAGGGTGTTGGCCGAGCCGATTTTTTCAACCTCCTCCGACAGGCGGTCGCCGAGGGCCAGAACCCTCTCCTTGAAGGGAACGGTCAGGTTGCAACCGGCGAAGTTGGAAACTTTTAAAAGACCCCTCAGGGTTTCCTCAAAGGTTTCGACCGGAAGTTCGAGGGGCGCGTAGAGGGCGTTAAGGCCCAGCCGCTCGAAGGCGGCGTTTTGAAAGACGGGGGAAAGGGAGTGTTTTATCGGATTGCCGACGACGGCGTAAAGGAGGGCCCCTCCGTCGACGCGCATCTAACCCATTTTAAAGCCCACGGCAAAGCCCACCGCAAAGGAGGCGGAAAAGGGCAGGGCGCTAAAGAGCGCCTTAATCCAGCTTTGAAACTCCTGCTGACCCTGCTCTATCCAGCGGCCGAAGGCGTCCCAGTGGACGGTTATAAAACCGCTGTGGTCGAGCCATATGAGACTGAGAACGTAAACGCCGAGGGCAAAGGCGAAGAACTTAAAAAACTTCTTTATCGCAAAGCCGACGACCCAACCGAGGAAAAAGCCGTACCCCACGTCAAAACCGTACTCCTTTAGGACCTCCTGAAGGGTTTCAAACCCTCCGCCGGTTTGAGCGGTGCCGTTTTCCATGGGGAGTATTTATGTTATCCGCAGGAAACCCCTTTGGCCCTTTTTACGAAGAGCTCCACCTTTCGGGGGTCCTTTTTACCTTTTTCCCTTTCGAGGCCGCTGGAGGCGTCGACCGCATAAGGGCAAACTTCGGAAACGGCCCTCTCGACGGTCTCGGGTTTCAGACCCCCCGAGAGGAAAATTCGGTAGCCCCTCTCGACGAGCCGGCGCGCCACCGACCAATCGAAGGTCTCACCAGTTCCCCCGTAGGCTCCCTTTTTGTAAGCGTCCAAAAGGTAGGCGTGGACGCCCCTCCAGCTCTTTAGGAGGGCCTCGTCCAGCTCCCCTTTTACGCGGAAGGCCTTTATTACCCGCGAAGCGGGCACCTCTTTTAAAATCGAGGGGTCCTCGTCGCCGTGGAGCTGAAGCAGGTCAAAACCGGCGTCGAGGAGGCGTTTTAGAAACTCGGGTTCGGCGTTTACCACCACCGCAACCTTTTTAACCCCTTCGGGCAACCGTTTTAAAATCGAAGCCGCCCTGTCGGGCGGAACGAAACGCGGCGACTTGGGATAGAGGACGAAGCCCAGATAGTCGGCGCCGACCTCGGCCGCAAAGAGGGCGTCCTCGGCGTCCGTCAAACCGCAGACTTTAACCTTCACCCCCATCGCCGAGCCTGGTTATCTTAACCCACTTAATGCGGTTGTTCTCTATCTCCTGAACGGTGAAGCGAAAGCCTCCCACCTCTATGGTGGCACCCTTCGGCGGCAAACCCTTAAAGTGGGCTATCAGGTACCCGCCGAGGGTCGAATATTCGTAGTCCTCGGGGAGTTTAAGGCCCAGGCGCTCGGCCAGGAGCTCGATGTTTACCGAGGCGTCGACCAGGTAAACGCCGCGGCCCAGCTCTTTAATCTCCTGTTCGCGGTTCCACTCCTCGACCATTTCGCCCAAAAGCCACGACAGGAAGTCGGAGTAGGTTACCAGGCCGGCCGTTCCGCCGTGCTCGTCGACGACCATGAAAATTTGCGTCTTTTTGGCCTTAAACTCCTCAATGAGGTCCTCGAGGGTCAAAATCTGGGGAATGAACCCGACGGGGCGTCGGAATTCGGTCAGCCTCCTTTCGAGGTTGTCCTCGACGGGCAATAAACTCTTGGTGTAGAGAATTCCGGTGGTGCTGTCGAGGTTCTCCAAGTAAAGGGGGACCTTACTGTGGGCCTCGCGGACTATGTCGTCGATGACCTCCCCGACCTTTTTGGTCTCCTCGAGGGCAAAAATGTCGGTCCGCGGCGTCATTATCTCCTCGACGGTGGTTTCGGAAATTTCGAGGGCCCTCTTTACCATCTCCAGTTCTTCTTTCGATAGGTGGCCGCGGCGGTAGTTCTCCTCCAGGTGAAACAGGAGTTCCTCCACCGAGAGGACCTGTTCCTTACCGCTTTCGACCTTCTCTATGAGGTTTCCGAAGAGCTTTTTAAAGACGAAACGCAGGGGAAATATCGCCTGCTGAAAGAGGTATATGGGGAGGGCGTAGAGGGTGGCGAGCCGGCCGGGCATTTGAAGGGCGACGTTTTTGGGAATAACCTCGCCGAAGTAAAAAATGGCAAGGGTAATCAGAACCGTTCCGAGGGCCACTCCGGCGTCGCCCACCGTCTCCTGGAGGAGTTTGGTTCCCACGGCCGAAATGAGGATGTTTACGACCTCGTTTCCGACCAAAATGGTGATAATCAGGTCGACCGGCCTCTCGAGGAGCCGCTTTATCAGGTTTACGACCTTGCCCTTTTTGCGCTCGAGCAAAAAGGCGTTGAGGCCGAAAAAGGCAACCTCGGCCGAGGCGAAAAATCCCGACAGAAACAGCAGAAAGAGCAAAACGGCCAGCTCGCCGGCAACCATGGAGAGGTCTCAATTTTAAACTTTTCCTATAAATGGAAAAACTGGTCGAGGACGTCAAACTCCTCCTAAAGGAACTCGAACTTCCCCACCTGGTAAAGTACGTCGAGGACATCACCCAGTCGGTCGACAAGGTCCACATCGCCTTCGTGGGCGAGTACAACGCCGGAAAGTCGTCGCTGATAAACGCCCTCGTCGGAAAAAAGGTGGTGGCCGAAAGGGACCTTCCCACGACCAACCGCATCGTCCTCGTCACCCACTGTCCGGTCGAAAAGAGGGAAAAGCTCGACCCCCACACCGAGCTCGTTTGCATTAACGACCCGAAACTGGAGCACGTAATTCTGGTCGACACGCCGGGGCTCTCTTCGGCCGTAAAAGAGCACGAGGAGACGCTCCTTACCTACCTCCACAAGGCCGACCTGATAGTAATAGTGGCCCCCTCCAATCAGCCCTACACGAAGGAGATTGAGGAACTTTTAAAACTTTTGGCCAAAAAGCACACCACCCAACTGGCCTACGTCATCAACGTCTTTGAGGACCCCTCGGTCTACGAGGAGGACCCCGACAAAATTCGCCGCCTCAAGGAGTTCGTGAGGGAAAAACTGCGCTCGGTCCTCAGCGCCGAGGACGTCGACCGCACGCCGATTTTCGCCTTTTCCCTGAGGCTGGTCCGCGCGGGTAAGGAGGGACCGCTGACGGCCGAGTGGGAGGAATTCAGGAGGTTCATCTTCGAGGAGGTGGCCGAAAGGGCCAAGAAGATAAAGTTTGCCTCCGTCAAGGAAAAGCTGCTGAAGCTCCTTTCGGGCTCCGAGGTTTTGGAAAAGAGGGCGCGGCTCGAAAGGTTGGGCGAGGAAAAGCGGCGCTGGGAAACGCTGAAAGAGAGGGTTTCCCAATACGCCGGGCGCGTTGAGAAAGAGAGGGCGGAGCAAATCGACCGCTTTTTGGACCGCCTCTTTTCCGAACTCCGAAAGGAGGTTGAGGAGGTCCTGGCCAAGTACGGTAGCCTTCAGCTGGCGGGGGACCCGCGGCGGTTCGTCGACGAGCTTCTCGAAACCGTAGAGGTTCGAATTTTGAGGTCGGGAACCCTCTCGGAGGTCGAGGCCCTTCTCGACTACCGCCCGGCGGTGGTTCGTCTCAAAAAGCTCTATCCCGAACTGGTCGTCGAGCCGACCATTCCCGCCCGTTTGGGCGAATTGAGGGAGGCTCTGGAGGCCGACCTCAAACGCCTCCCGGAGACCGTCGGAAGGCCGGGCCGCTACGCGAAGGTCTTTTTGGTTTTCGGCCTGCTGGCCTTGGTCGGTGCGGCGGCCTTGGCGGTTGCGGGTCTAACGGCCTACGCGGCGGCCGTCGGCGCCTTGGGCGCACTGGCCGTTTTCGGTTCGCTTTACCGCTTGCTGACGCTGAAGTCGGCGGTGCGCAAGAAACTCCTTTCGCGGCTGGAGCGCCTCCGCGGTCACTACTCGAAGCTCTACAAAGGCTACTTCAACGAGCAGTTTCGGCAGAAGATTGACAAGGTTTTGGAGTTCGTGGAGCTGAACCTGACGCGCGTTTCGGAGGGCTTTGAGCGCCTCTACGAACGCCTAAAGAGGGTGGAGGAGCTGAAAGAGAGGGTGGTAAAAGAGCTCTGACTTTTCCCTCCTTGGCTTAAAATCGTTGGAACCGATGGCAAAGAGCAAGAAGGTGGCCTACCTGCTTTGGCTGACGCTGGGCTGGCTCATAGGGGCCCACCGGCTTTACCTGGGCGAGGAAGGTTGGTGGCTTTATCCCCTGCTTTGGTTTTTAACGTTTTTCGGTCTCTACCTGGGGCCGGGAGCCTTCACCTTCCTGATTTTGGTGGGATTGTGGATTTACGACGGAATAAAGATTAAGGAGTGGGCCGAAAGGAGGGGAAGTTAAAAGATTTCGGCCACCTTGTTGAGGATGAACGGCGTCGAGAAGACCAACGCGAGGAACACCAACGCGGCCAAAATTTCACCGCCGAGGAAGGATAAAATCATCGCAACTATGGCTATGTTGGCCCAAATCACTCCGACGAGTCCCATAATCAGAGCGTTCATTTTCGCCACCTCCTCCCGAAGTTTTAACTCATCTAAATATATTACCTTTGGCGGCCTTAAACATCAACTTTAAAAGTCGAGGTCGAGGTCGGCGTCCTCCAAAAGGTCGAGGTCGGGTTCGACGGCCGTCTCCTCGCCCACGCGACCGAGCTCGTCGGTCGGGTCCTTGGGCTCAAAGAGCGACAGCTTTTCGATGAAGTTGGCCTCGACGATGCCCTGCGGGCCTTGGCGTTGCTTGGCGACGATTATTTCCACCTTGCCGACGAGGTCCGGCGGGACCTCCTTTTTCTTAATCTTCAGGTAGTACTCGGGGCGGTGGAGGAAGATGATGAGGTCGGCGTCCTGCTCGATTTGGCCGCTTTCGCGCAGGTCGGCCAGCTGGGGCCGCTTGTCGCTGCGGTGTTCGACCTGCCTCGAGAGCTGGGCCAAGGCTATTATGGGAATGTCGAGTTCCTTGGCCAGGGCCTTGAGGCTTCGCGAAATTTCGGCCACCTCCTCCTGACGGGACGAATACTTTTTTACCCCCCGCAGGAGCTGAAGGTAGTCGACGATTAGCAGCTCTATTCCGCGCTCCTTTTTCATGCGGAGGGCCTTTATGCGGAGTTCGGTCGTGGTCAGGGCGGCGCTGTCGTCGATGTAAATGGGCAGTTCGGCCAGCTGCTTTAGGGCCTCCTCCAGAACGAGCTTTTCGTCCTCGGTCAGCTTTCCGAGCCGCAGGTTGTGGAGGGGTATGAGCGACAAAAACGAAAGCAGGCGGAGCGCCAGCTGCTCCTTCGACATTTCGAGCGAGAATATGCCAACCGGCAGGCCCTCCTTTTGGGCCACGTGCTTGGCGATGGAGAGGGCAAAGCTCGACTTACCCATTCCCGGCCTTCCGGCCACGATGATGAGCTCGCCGCCGTGGAAGCCGGTGGTGAGCCGGTCGAGGTCGGGAAAACCGCTGGGAATTCCCGTAATGTAGGAGGTGGACTTGGCGAACCTCTCGATGGTCTCCTTCAGCTCGGGAACCACGTCGGCGAGGGAGACGTAGGGGACCACCTCCCTCTTGGAGGAAAGTTCAAAGGCCCGGTCCAAGAGTTGGTTGAGGAGCTCCTCCGGGTCCTTGTAGTCCTTGGACAGGATTTCCTCGGCCAGTTCGACCAGTTCCCTTTTGAGGGCGTACTTTTTTACCACCTTGCAGTATTCGGCCAAAACCTCCCGCGAGCGGACGAACTTTCCGGCGTAGCGCTCCAAAAGCCTCGCCTCGTCGATGAGGTCGGGAATTACGCGCTCTTTTTTGAGCTCCTCCAAAAGCAGGTCGTAGGTAAGGACGCTTCCCTTGGACGTCCAAAGCTTTAGGGCCGCGTCGAAGATGCGTTGGTTGACGCGGTCGAAAAAGTGGGTCTCTTTAATGCCCTCCTCGACGACGGTTTCAAAGAGGTCGCCCTCAAAGAGGATGGTCCCTATGACGGTGTCCTCGGCCTCCGGATTGTATACGATTTGGGACCTCACGGGGTGTATAAATTTAAGTTGCCCCCGCGGGGGGCGGATGCTCTCAGTTGTCCCGTTTCGGGAAGCCTTTTTTCTTGATTCCCTTCAAGGGGAAGGGGCCGGGGAAGACCCTCCGCGGTAAAGGGGAGGGGTTTTTGACCTTTTATCGGATTTAAGGCCTACCCGCCTCCGAGGGTCCACCATTAAAAGGTGGAAACCAAGCGGAGGTTTGGAGGCTATGGTCTTCGGAAAACTCTTCAAAAAAGAAGAGGTCGTTAAAAAGATTTCGGTCCACGACAGCGTTAACTACATGTACGAGAGGGTCCACAAAGAGGGCCTCTCGAACGTGGCGGACCGCTTCGAGGCTATGGAAAAGGTCCGCTGTAAGTTCTGTAAGGAGGGCGTATCCTGCCAGCTTTGTTCGATGGGACCGTGCCGAATTACGCCCACCACTCCCCGCGGAGTTTGCGGCATCGACGCCCACGGTATAGTTATGCGTAACCTCCTCATCAAGGCCAACATGGGGCTGGCGGCCTACACCTACCACGCCCGCGAGGCGGCCCTGACTTTGATAAAAACCGGTAAGGGCGAAACGCCCTTTACCATAAAGGACGAGGCCAAACTCAAGCTTTTGGCCGAGATTATGGGCGTCGACCCCAACCAACCGGCGGACAAGTTGGCCGTTGAGGTCGGCGAAAAGTACCTCTACTACCTGGCCGAACCCACCGAGTCGACGCTGGTAGAGCGTCTGGCTCCCGAAAAGCGCAAGCAAATTTTCAGGGAACTGGGCATTTTCCCCAAAGGTTCCCTGATGGAACTGGTGGACAACGTGGCCCGCTCGATGACCAACATCGACGGCGACTACGTATCGCTCGGTCTGGCGGCCCTCAGAAACGGCGTGGCTTCGGCCTTTGAGAGCACCGCCGTCCTTGAAATGATTCAGGACGTCCTCTACGGAACGCCTACTCCCCACGAGGGTTGGGTCGACTTCGGAGTTCTCGACCCCGACTACGTCAACATCCTGCCCAACGGTCACGAGCCGTTTGTGGCCTTTGCGCTGCTGGAGGCCATTAACGACCCGGCCGTTCAGGAGAAAGCCCGCCGCGCCGGCGCCAAGGGCATCCGCGTCGTCGGTTCGATTGAAACCGGTCAGGAGCTCCTCCAGCGCGTCAGCCCCAACGGTTTTGCCGGTCTCACCCACAACTGGATAGCGATAGAGTACTTCCTCTCCAGCGGTGCCGTCGACGCCTTCGTAATGGACATGAACTGTTCGCTGGCCAACCTCAAGGAGTACGCCGACAGGTATCAGTTCAAACTGATTGCGGTTACCGAAATTATCGGCGTTCCCGGTTCGGAAAAGATTATCTGGAAGCCGGGCAAGGAGAAGGAGGTCGTTCAAAAGATTATCGACCGCGCCATAGAAAACTTCGTCAAGCGCCAAGAGCGCATCAAAAAGGGCGAAATCAAACCCGCCGACCTGTCGAAGTTCCGCCGGAAGGTTATCGCCGGCTTTTCGGCCGAGGCCCTCGTAAACGCCGTGGGCGGTTCGCTCGAGCCCATCGTTCAGGCCATTAAGGACGGCTACATCAAGGGCATCGTGGCCCTGATAAACTGCACCACCCTCGCCAACGGTCCCCACGACAGCCTGACCGTAAACCTGGCCAAGGAACTAATCAAGAGGGACATTTTGGTGGTGGGCGGCGGTTGCGGAAACGCCGGAATGCAGGTGGCCGGCCTCGAAAGCCCCGAGGCCAAAAAGTTGGCCGGTCCCAAACTGCGCGAGCTCTGCGAACAGCTCGGCATTCCGCCCGTTCTGTCGTTCGGAACTTGCACCGACACCGGTAGGGTCATAATGACCACCGTGGCGCTGGCCGACTACATCGGCGTCGACACGGCCGACCTTCCCGCCGCCGTCACCGCCCCCGAATACATGGAACAAAAGGCCGTCGTCGACGGTTTTTCGGCCGTTGCCATGGGCTTCTACACCCACGTTTCGCCCGTTCCGCCGGTCACCGGTTCCGACAAGGTCGTCAAACTCCTGACCGAAGAGGTGGAGAAGCTGACCGGCGGAAAAATCGCCCTCGGCGAGGACCCCGTGGCCGTCGCCGACGGCATCGAGCGCCACATCCTGTCCAAGCGCGAGAAGCTCGGCCTCCCCGTATAACCCCGTCTCCCTCCCCGCCCCTTTTTCCTCTTTTCCTTTTTGGGCAATTGGACATTCGTTCGAATGGGTCTTTTAAGACGGCGGCCTTAACCTTTTCTTTTCGATGAAGTACCTCTTTGGACCCGTTTTGTCGAGGCGGCTGGGCCTCTCTTTGGGCGTGGACCTGTTGCCGCCCCAAAAGGTTTGCTCGATGGACTGCCTCTATTGCGAGTGCGGGAAAACGCCCCGCCGCCTCCTCACCTTGGAAAGGAGGGAGTGGGTTCCCACCGACGAGGTAAAGAGGGAGCTCGAATACCTCCTTTCGGACCCCTCTTTTGAGGTCGACTTCGTCACCTTTTCGGGAAACGGGGAGCCCACGCTCCACTCGCGCTTTGGCGAGGTGGCCCGCTTCGTAAAGGAGCTTCGGCCCGACCTGCGGCTGGCCCTCCTTACCAACGCCTCGACGCTGGACGAACCCGAGGTTCTCAAAGAGCTCGAAGTTTTCGACCTGATTTCGCCCTCCCTCGACGCCGGTTCCGAGGAGGTCTTTAAAAAGATAAACCGACCCGCCGAAGGTCTGACGCTGGAAAAGGTCCTGCGCGGGCTGCGAAAACTCAGGGAAAACTTCCAAGGGGAGGTTTGGCTCGAGACCCTCTTCGTGAGGGGAATAAACGACCACCCCGCCGAGGTCGAGAGGATAGGCGAGCTCGTCCACGAACTGGAGCCCGACCGCTGGCAGATAAACACCGTGGTCCGCCCGCCGGCCTACCGCGTCCGCGGCCTGACCGAGGAGGAACTGCTGAAAATCGCCGAGCTCGTCGCCTACCCCAAAACCGACGTAGTCGGCATCGGAATGATACCGGTCAAAAGCGTCGGGGTAAAAAGGGGTTCCGACGCCGAAAGGCGTCTCCTCGAGCTGGTCCGCCGCCGTCCCTCCCCGCCCGAGGAGCTAAAGCCCGCCCTGAGGCTCGGCGACGAGGAGTTTGAAAGACTCGTTCAAAAACTCCAAAGGGAGGGAAAGGTGAAACTCGTTTCCCACGGGGGAAGGAGGTTCGTGGCCCCCGCGGGTGAGGACCGAAACTAACCTTTAAGGGTGTTGTCCACGAAGCGGCTCCTTACCACCTCGGCGGGAACCGCCCTTTGGCGGACCTCCACCAGGACCTCTGAACCCGTTTCCACCGAAGGGTCCAAAAAGGCGAGGGCTATCGACCTTTCGAGGTTGGGCGAAAAGGTGCCGCTCGTTACGGTCCCGACCTCCACCTCCCCCCGAAGGACCCTCTCGCCGCCGCGGGCAACGCGGCGCTCTTTCAAAATCAGACCCCTCAGGCGCCTTTTGGGCTCCCGCGAAAGGAGGGCCTCCTTTCCGAAAAAGTCCTTCGACAGGTCTATAAAGCGCGAGAGGTTGGCCTCCCTCGGGTCGAGGTCCTCGCCCAGCTCCCTTCCGTAGAGGGGAAAGCCCGCCTCAATCCGAAGGACGTCCCTCGCGCCCAGACCGCAGGGTTTTACCCCCTTTTCCAAAAGTTTTTCGTAAAGCGAAAGCCCGCCTTCGGCGGGGAGGTAGACCTCGAAACCGTCCTCGCCCGTGTAGCCGGTCCTCGAAACCAGCGCCTCACCCCAGCGGCCGAAAGAATAATAGCGCAGCTCCGAAACGCCGGGGAAAAACTCCTCCAAAACCTCCTTTGCCTCGGGACCCTGAACCGCCAATTGGACCAGCTCTTCGGTTTTGTCCCCGATGCGGCAACCGAAGTCCGAATTCAGCTCCGAAAGGTGTCTCAAAACCTTTTCCCTGTTGGCGGCGTTTACGACCAGCATAAACTCCCGCGGGCCCAGCCGGTAGACGGTTACGTCGTCGAGCGTTCCGCCCCTTTCGTTGAGAAGGAGCGAGTATTGGACCCGGCCCTCGGTCAGTTTCGAAACCCGGTTGGTGGTGGCCCACTCCAGGAATTCCTCCGCGCGGGGGCCCGAAACGAAAATCCTCCCCATGTGGGAAACGTCGAAAACTCCGACCTTCCTCCGGACCGCCCTGGCCTCCTCCAAAACGGAGGAAAACTGAAGGGGCATCTCCCACCCGGCGAAGGGAACGAAGCGCGCGCGCATCCTGCGGTGGAGCGGATAAAGGGGCGTTCTCCTCATGGGGAGGTCTAAATTCTATTCCGTAAAATGGGGAGGCCCTCGCCCTTTGCCCTGACCGAGGAGGAGGCAAGGAGGATTTTCGACGACCTCAGGCGGTACCAAAAGGGCGTCGTCGAGACCCTAAAGAGGGAATTAAAAAAGGTTCCGCCCCCCTCTCTCCACTCGCTGACCACGCTCCAAAGGGAGGCCAACCGCCTCTTCGGCTTTTCGGCCCAAAAGACCTTGGAGCTGGCCCAGAGGCTTTACGAAAAGCACAAGGTCGTTTCCTATCCGAGGACCGAGAGCCGCCACCTGGCCGAGGCCAACCGCCCGCTGGCGGTAAAGGTTTTGAAGCTTTTGGGCCGCGAGGACCTCGTTCCCGAGGTCGCCAGGGTCGGAAAGCGCGTCTTTGACGACTCCAAGCTCACCGACCACCACGCGATAATTCCGCTGGCGCCTCCCCCCGAAGGGCTCTCCCCCGAAGAGAGAAAGATTTACGAACTGATAAAAAGGCGCTTTCTGGCCGTCTTTTACCCGCCCTACCGCTACGAAGTTTGGAAGATTTTGACGCGCGTGGGTCCCTACTACTTTTATTCAAAACTGCGGAGGGACCTCGAACCGGGTTGGAAGGCCCTCTACTCGGAGGAGTTCAAGACCGAAGAGGTGCCCCTCAAAGAGGGCGACGAGGTCAAAAAGGTGGACCAGAAGTTGGAAAAGAGGAGGACCCAACCGCCGCCGCGCTACACCGAGGGCTCGCTCCTGAAGGAGATGGAAAGGCTGGGGTTGGGAACGCCGGCAACCCGCGCCCAAATCATCGAAACTTTGAAAAAGAGGGGCTACGCCCTCTTAAAGGGAAAGACCTTGGTTCCCACCCAAAAGGCGTTTGCTCTGATTTCCTTCCTCGAGGGGTCCAAGGTCGTCTCGCCCGAAATGACCTCCGAGTGGGAAAGGCGCCTGGAGGAAATACACCTAAAGGACCTGAAAAAGAGGGGCTACGAGAGGTTTCTGGAGGCGATAAAGACCTTTACGGGTGAGGAAGTAAAAAGGCTGAAGGAGAAGGAGGTTTCCCGAGAGCCGTCGGAGCGACCCGCAACGCCGAAGATGCTGAAACTGGCCTCCGAGCTGGCGCGAAAGCTGGGACTCAAACTTCCCAAAGAGAAAACCTTCGAACGGATAAAGGAGTTTTTGGAGGAGGCCCTCCGAAGGGAGAAGGAGGGTTTGGGAACCTGCCGCTGCGGCGGGAGGGTGGTTCCCTTTTCCAAAGGTTGGAGGTGCCCCTCCTGCGGCCTGATTGTGTGGGAAACCTTTTCGGGAAAGCGGCTTACGGCAAAGCAGGCCCTGGCCCTGCTGGAAGGAAAAACGGTTTTGCTGCGGGGCCTTCGCTCCAAAAAGGGGAAAAAGTTCGACGCCAAGGTCCGCCTCGAGGACGGAAGACTAAAGGTGGTCGAGTTCGTAGAGAGGAAGGGGAGGTAGGCGCCGGGGCGTCAGCAGGTCATGGGACCCACCGGTTCGCCCCCCAGCAGGTGGAAGTGAACGTGGTAAACCTCCTGACCGCCGTGGCGGCCGGTGTTGACTATTACGCGGTAGCCGTCCTCGGCGATGCCGAGCTTTTTGGCGATTTCGGGAATTTTGACCACCAGGTGGCCCATAACTTCCTTGTCCTCCTCCGTCAGGTCGTTGAGCGACGGAATGTGCTTTTTGGGGATTACGAGAACGTGGACCTTCTTTCGGGGATTGATGTCGTGAAAGGCCATAATGAGGTCGTCCTCGTAGACGACCTTTGCCGGGAGCTCTCCGGCCACGATTTTACAAAAAACGCACATAGTTTTAGGAATTTTAACTTCGCGAGCGGGGTTTAAAGTCAAGTGTCGAAGTTGACACAAATTAAAGTTTTTATGAATCGCCGTCATAGTTTGAGTAACATCAAGTAATTATCGAGATGGGGAACATGGAGGAAATGCAAAAAAGGTTAGAGGAAGCTTATCGACTGATTAAGGAAATTTTGGAAGACGCCAAGGTTTTGCTCAACTTTTCCGAAAGGGACATTCAAATTTTGAAGTTGCGCAAGGAGTTTTTAAAAACTTGGGCCGACGAAATCGTCGACGAGTTTTACGACACGCTTCTTAAAAACGAAAAGGCGCGGCGGATTATAGAGGAAAACAACATACCGATAGAGAAGCTCAAAAGGACCAATAAGCGTTGGTACGAGATGATAGTTTCGGGTGAGGTGGACGAGGCCTTTTTCCGCTATTCGTTTTACGTCGGTCTGGTTCACATCTACTACGACGTGGACAACCACCTGATGATTTTTATGGCCGACGTATTGAGGAGGAAGTTTCTCCAGCTTTGTCTCGAGAACTTCGAAGAGGGCGAGGCCTTTGAGGTCTACCAGGCCTTCAGCAAGATAGTGGCCGCCTTCGTCGGCTTTACCGTCGAGGGTTACATCTTCACCCTCAAAAAGGCGCTGTTTGACATCCTGGGCATGAAACCGGAACTGGTCAAGCGGATGTTGAAAATGGAGTTGGAGAAAATGCTGAGGGGTTTCAAAGAATTGGGGGTAAAGGGTCAATAGTTGACGACCTCGAACCAACAACGTTCGTTTTCAAAGTCGCGGCCGGCGAAGCGGACGCCGGTTGCGCCCGTAAACTCCTTCATAAAGCCTTCTATAAAACCCCACCCTATCCAACAGACGGGGTGTTCGGTCGGTTGCAATCCCTTTTTGGAGAGAAATTGGGGGTAAAAGATGCACGAGCAGATGCAGGCGCGATTGGGTTCGCGCTGAACGCCCTTGGCAAAACCCATTATTGCCAGGCCCTCTTCGAAAATCTTTTCCCACTCCTCCTTCGGATGTTGGGCCATCAGGTCGCGGGCAACCGAGCGGCCCAGCTCCCGCAGCGACGCGTAGGCGCCCATTCTCCCCAGCGTCTTTTCCATTTCGCCGGCGACGGCGAAAATGATTTGGGGAACGCGCGTTATTTGCTTTTGGGAGATTTTCCTCTTAAAGAGGCGGACCATTTTCTCGCCGAGAATGTCGGCCAGGCGGCGGTATAGGTCCTCCAGCAGCTCTTCGGTGAGGTTTCCCATAAGGGGAACTATACGCCTATGACGGGGCTCGTATGTATGAGTTTGTCAAGAAGGTAGGTAAGCAAAAACTAAAGAAGGGAAAGGAGGCGGTCCATTTCCCCTTTGGTCCGCTTTTCGGTAACGGCCACGAGGAGGGCGTTTTTAAGTTCGGGATAAAACCTTTTAAGGTCGACGCCGAAGAGAAAGCCCTCCCCGAGGAGTTTCTTTCGGACCTCGGGGGCGTCCTCCCTGCGGACGGGAAACTCCCACAGGAACCTTTCGTTGTCGAAGGGATTTTCAAAACCCCTTTTGAGGAGTTCTTTGTAAAGGTGGCGGGCCTTGGAGGCCGATAGGGCGGCCACCTTCCTGAGGCCCTCGGGTCCCAACAGGGCGGTGTAAATAACCGCCCGCAGGGCCATCAGGTTTTGGTTGGAACAGATGTTGGAGGTGGCCCTCTCGCGCCTTATGTGTTGCTCTCTGGTTTGCAAAACGAGCGTAAAGGCCCTCTTTCCCTCGACGTCCTCGGCCATGCCGACCAGCCTTCCCGGCATCTTTCGGACGAACTTTTGGCGGGTGGCGAAAAAGCCCAGGTAGGGGCCGCCGAACGATAGCGGTATTCCGAGGGGCTGGCCCTCTCCGACCACGACGTCGGCGCCGAGCTCGCCCGGCGGTTTTAAAACCGAAAGGGAAATCGGTTCGGCGACCACCACGAGGGGAACGCCGTAGCGGCCGGCGAGCTCCCCTATTTCCTTAAGCGGCTCGACGAAACCGAAAAAGTTTAGATACTGGACCGCCAACGCGTGGACCTCGTGCCTTTTTAATAGGTCCTCGAGGAGGTTTAGGTCCGTCAGTCCCCTCTCGTCGTAGGGAACCTCGAGGTAGCGGTCCCGATAACCGTAGAGGTAGGTTTTTACCACCTCCCGATAGAGGGGGTGGACGGTGGAGGAGACCACGACGGTGTCGCCCCTGCCCTTTATCGCCCTCGCCATGAGGACCGCCTCGGCCAGGGCGCTGCCGCCGTCGTACATCGAAGCGTTGGCCGCGTCCATCCCGGTCAGTTCGGCAACGACGGTCTGATACTCGAAGATGGCCGTGAGCGTTCCCTGCGACACCTCGGGCTGGTAGGGCGTGTAGGCGGTCAAAAATTCGCCCCTTTCGACGAGGTAATCTATTGCGGGGGGAACGTAGCGGTCGTAGGCCCCCGCCCCGGCAAAGACCGTCAGGCGCCGGTTTTTGGCCGCCAGCTCCTCAAACCTTCTGACCAACTCCGGCTCCGAAAGGGGGTCGGGCAATTTGAGCTCGCCCTCAAAGAGGAGCTCCTTGGGAACGTGCGCATAGAGGTCTTCAAAGGAAGAAGCCCCGACGGTGCGGAGCATTTCCTCCGTTTCGCGGGGCGAGTGGGGCAGGTATCCGTTCATAAGAACAAATAAGGTATCGGTCGGGCGGTTTTCCCCCGCCGGTTGAAAGGGAGGCACTTTAGCGGGCGCTGCGGCGCAGGTCCTCGGGCCTTACCTCTATTACGAAGTGGGCGCCCTCACCTTTTCGGGGCGGAAGGAGCGACAGGCTCCAGCCGTGCTCCTCCACGAGTTTCTTGGCGATAAAGAGGCCCAGCCCCCTTCCCTTTCCCTTGGTGGAGGTAAAGGGTAAAAAGACGCTGTCGACCTTGTCGGGGGGAATGCCCGGACCGTTGTCCACCACGTGGATTCGGTTGCCCTCGGTCCTTATGCGGACTATTCCGACCGGAAGACCCGCCCGTTCGGTCGCCTCGGCGGCGTTCTTTATCAGGTTTTCAAAAACCCTCCTCAACTTCTGACGGTCGGCGTAAACGTAAAAGGGCGAAACCTCAACGTAGACCTTAAATCGGTCGGTTTCGAAAATCCTCTTCAGTTCAAACAGCAGCGACCGCAGGGAGAAGGTTTCCCTTTTGAGCTCCTCCTCCTCGGAGGAGAGGTTGTTGAAGGCGTTTATCAGCTCGGTTATGTAGCGGGCGTTTTTTTCGATTTTGCGTTGCTCCTCGGGAACTTTTTCCTCCACCAGCCGGCGAAGCGCCTCGGCCTCTTTGCCCTCCCTTTGGGCCTCCAGATACCGCTGAAAGAGGGTCGTCAGGGTTTCGACCGAAATCATTATCGAGTGGAGGGGGTTTTTTACGTCGTGGGCCAATCGGGAGGCGATTTCCCTCCACGCCCTGTAGCGTTTGGAAATGAGGACGGGCTTTAGGTCCTCCACGACGGCCAAAACCAGACCCCCCAGCGGATGCTCCTCGTAGCGTATGGGGTCGCGCAGGCGCGCCCACTCGCGGAGCTTTTCGAGGGAGGAGATGTTTACCTCCCGCCGATAGGCGGGGTTTGACTTTAAAAGCGCTCCCGTCTTTTGGTCAAAGAGGGCTATGGGCGTCGAGACCTTTTCGAAAATTTTGGCAAAGAGCACGCCGTCGCGCTCGGCCCGTCCGTAGAGGTGGGCAAAGCGCGTCACCATTTTGTTGAAGGTTCGAACGAGGGACCGCAGTTCGGAAATAAACCTCGAGGCCCCCTCCTCCGGGTCGAGGCGCACGGTAAGGTCGCCGGCGGCCACCCGCTCGAGGGCCCCCTTGAAGCGTTCGACCTCGTCGGTGACCGCCCTCGCCAAAAAGGAGGCCGCCAAAACCGCGCCGGCCAAAACGGCCACCGCCACCAGCAGGAAAAAGACCAAAAAGTTGGTCAAAACCAACTTCTGCTGCCGCACGAGGTCCCTAACGCCGGAGGCCTCCTCCCTCAGTTCCTCCAGCCGCTCGTAGAGCCTCTCCTTTTCCGCCGGCGTCAGGGAGAAGGTTTCCAGCTCCCCCTCCAGGTCCTCCAGTTTTTCGACGACCCTCTTTAGGGTGTCGTCGGTAAAGACCCTGAGGTAGGAGCTTTCGCCCACCACCGCCACGACGGTCAGAAAGAGGGAGGGGACGAAAAAGACCAAAAGCAGGAGCAAAAAGAGCTTTTTGTGAAGCTCCGAGGGGCGCTCCTTCAGCTTCCGGTAAACGGCCCTGGCCAAAAGCAGCGTCAGGAAAAAGGCCAGCAGTATGCTGGCGTTGAAGAAAAAGAGAGGAACCAGCAGGTCGTCTATTCGGTAGCTCTTAAAGTGGTCGAGAAAGTAGGCGTTAACGACCACCAGCAGGACGAGGGCCAAAAAGACGAGGGAGGCCGAGCCGAAGTAGTTCATGACCCAAACTAACTAAAGTTAACGGTTTACCTCGCAAACGCGCCTGAGCTCCCAGTCGCCGGGGGTGGCCGAAACGTAGATGACGCGGTCGAGCTTGCTCAAAAACTCGTCGAACTTGAGCGGGCGGTTGTCCAGCGCCGAGGGCAGGCGCCAACCGTACTCGACCAGCTTGAGCTTCCGACTGCGGTCGCCCTCGTACATCGCCCTTATCTGGGGAATGGTTTGGTGGCTCTCGTCCACTATCAGGAGAAAGTCGTCGGGAAAGTAGTCCAAAAGCGTAAAGGGCGGCTCGCCCGGCTTCCGACCGTCGAAGTAACGCGAGTAGTTCTCTATGCCCTTGCAGGTTCCCGTTTCCCTAATCATCTCAATGTCGTGGGAGGTCCGCTGAAAGAGCCTTTGGGCCTCCACCTCCTTGCCGCGCTCCTTAAACCAGGCAACCCTTTCGATTAGGTCCCTCTCTATCTGCTTGAGGGCCTCCTCCACGGTCGGCCGCGGCGCCAAGTAGTGGGTGGCCGGCCAGATTACCACCTGTTCGAGGTCGTCGGCTATCACCTCCCGGTTCAAGGTTCCCAAAATCTGAATGCGGTCTATCTCGTCGTCCCAAAACTCGATTCGAATAAGCTCCTCCTCCGTGTGGGAGGGAACGATTTCCAGGTTGCCCCCTTTGACGCTGAAGGTTCCCCGCTTGAGGGCGTAGTCGTTTCGCCTGTAGCCCATTTCGACGAGCCGCTTTAGGAGTTTTTTGAGCGGATACTCCTGCCCCCGGTGGAGCTGAAGCCGCAGCTTTATGTAGTTTTCGGGCGCACCCAAACCGTAAATGGCCGAAACGGAGGCCACCACTATGGTGTCCTTCCTCTCCAAAACGCTCTTGGTGGCGCTGTGGCGGTACTGCTCCAGTATGTCGTTTATCGCCGCGTCCTTTTCGATGTAGAGGTCCTTTTCCGGAATGTAGGCCTCGGGCCGGTAGTAGTCGTAGTAGGAAACGAAGTACTCGACCGCGTTGTCGGGAAAGAGCTCCTTAAACTCCCTGTAAAGTTGGGCCGCCAAAATCTTGTTGTGGACCATAACCAGCGTCGGGCGGCCCCACTGGGCTATAACGTTGGCCAAGGTAAAGGTGTTGTGAACGAAGAGTCCGCCAAAGCCCGCCAAAAAGGTCTCGTTTTCCTCCACCGAAAGGTCGTAAACCCAACCCCGGTAGGGGAGTTCCCTAACCTCCTCCACCTCCACCCAAAGGAGGGAGGGCCTCCCCAGCTCCTTTTCGAGGACGACCCTCAGACCCCCTTCCTCCGTTCGGACCCTGGCGGCAAAGCCCGCCCCCGAAAGGGCGTAAAGGAGCTCTTCGACCAAAAGGCGGTCCCTCAAAAGGACCTGCCCCTCCTCCGTAAGGGGTTTTAGGAGCCTTCGCAAACCCCCGGCCGAAAGGTTGGCCCAAAAAGGCGGCAACCTTCGGCCGCCCTCCGGCAAAACGCAAAGGTTTCTCAGCCGCGGCGGCGGCTCGCCCTCGCCGAATACCGCAAAGCGGCCCAGCTCCTCCAAAACCTCCTTTTTGAAAGAAAGCCCGCCTTCGGCGGGGAAGAAGGCCGCCGGCACCGGCAGGCGGTCGCCCCTCCTTAGCTCCGTCGTCCGCTTCAGAACCAAGCCCTTTCCCGTCAGGGCGAAGAAGTTGTGGTCCCCGCTCGTTCGAACCTTCCTTCCGTCCGCCAGTCGGACCTCAAAAAGCCTCTCCTCCTCGCGGTGGAGGGAAACGGCGTAAAGCGGTTTAGGTTCCACCTCACCGCTTTCGGGGTTGAAAGAGAGCGTCCAAAACCTTCCTTTGGGAAGGGGAACCAGAAGGTCCCCGCCCAGGTCCAAAGTCGGCAGTTCCCCGCGCAGTTTTTCGACGAAACTCCCTATCGTCGTCGGCGACCAAACGACCCCCTCCCCCCTTTTTTCGCCGACCCAAACGCGCTCGTCGGGATGGAGGCTCTTTCCCGTTCCCGTCGCCCCCAGCAGGACCTGCTCCTTTACGCCCTTTCGCAGGTTTTCGACCAACTTTTTTATCGCCTTCGGTTGGTCTCCGGCCGGTTTCAGGTCCGTTTTGAGTTTAAAAAGGCTCTTTCCCATCGCCGCAAGTGGAGAAAAATTAGGAGTCGACGACGAAAGGAAAAAGGGGCCGACTTACCAAGAAAAGGTTCAGTCGCGGCGGATGTAAAACTCCAAAAACTCGCCGGTGGGCTCCTCCCAGCGGACCTCAATTCGGTCGACGCGGGCCAGGGGAGGGCCCTTCTTGAGGTCCTCCAAAAACTCGCGGAGGAGAACCTCGTCGCCCTCGGCCACCACCTCGACGCGGCCGTCGGGCAGGTTCCTCACCCACCCCGTCAGGCCGTAGAGGTTGGCCCTCTGCTCGGTGTAGTATCGAAAACCGACGCCCTGAACGCGTCCCGAAATAAAGGCGTGGAGCCTCTTTTGGGCCATCGAAGGGAATAAATTAAAACCTTTCCATGGGAAAGGTCCTCATCTTTGACGTCGACGGGGTCATCGTCGACGTTTCGCAAACCTACCACGTCGCCATAAAGAAAACCCTCGAGGAGTACCTGAAAAGGGAGGTTCCCCTCGGGGAGGTAAAGAGGCTGAAGTTCGGCTTCGGCATAAACAACGACTACTACGCAACCTACGCCGCGCTGGCCCACCTCAAGTACGGCGTGCCCTTCGAAAGGGTCGTCGAACTCTCAAAGAGGTGTCAAAACGCCGTCGCCGAATGTTTGAAGGAGGAGTTCAACATTCCCCTTTCGGTCGAGGAGGTCACCGAAACCTTTATAAGGCACTTTGAAAAACTCAAGGACCGCGAGAGGCTTTTGATAGAGCCGTTCGTCTTCGAGTGGCTGAAGAGAAAAAAGTACCGCCTCGGGGTGGTGACCGGGCGGCCCGAGGCCGACCTCCTCTACTCGTTCGAAAAGTTCAACCTGCTGGACAAGTTTGACGCAATCGTCCACGACGACACAATCGAAAAGCTGGAGCTCAAAAAGCCCAACCCTTACGCCCTCAAGCTGGCGCTGGAAAAGCTCGGGGCCTCGCCCGCCGACGAAAAGTATTACTTCGGCGACACCGTTTCCGACAAGAGAATGGCCGAAGGCTACAAGGAGGCTTACGGCGACCGGAACCTGACCTACGCCCACTGCAGCTTTTCGCCCGACCACCGGAGGGAGAACCTGAGGGGGGACCTGACCTTTTACTCGCCCGACGAGCTAAAAAACTTTCTGCTGGAGCTCTAGGAGCAAACCGAGCAGGAGGGATTTTTGGTCAACCTAACCGGAACGCACTGGTAGTTTTTCGTGTCCACGATGAGGGTTTTACCCTCCAAGGTCTCCCCCTTTTGGGTCAAAAGTTTCAAAAGTTCGGTCACCTGAAAGTTGGCCACCGCCGCCACCGTCGTCACCAAAGTGGGACCGGAAATTTCCGAAATCTCCCTCAAAGTCTCCAGGTCCCCCGGAAAGAGGCACTCGAGGCAGGGAACGCTTTCGTCCTCCTTGTGGAAGGGGAAGGTCGCCACCCATCCCTCCCAACCGCCCACGGCGCCCGAGATGAGGGGTTTGCGCTTTTTGTAACAAAGGAGGTTCAAAAGCCTCTTGCTCTCGAAGTTGTCGGTGCAGTCGAAGACCACGTCGGCCCGCTCCACCAGATAGGCGCCGTTGGCCTTGGTCAGCCGCGCGTCGAAGGCCTCCACCTCCAACGCGGGATTGATTTGCCTCAGCTTCTTGGCCGCCACCAAAACCTTGCTCTTTCCGACGTCGGAAGCCCCGTAGAGAACCTGGCGGTTCAAGTTGGAGGGGGACACGCGGTCGTTGTCCACCAGCATCAGGCGTCCGGCGCCCAAGTAGGCCAGCTCCAGCGCCGCAAAGGACCCCAATCCCCCCACTCCCACTATCAAAATCCTCAGCTCCTTCAGGGCCTCCGCCCCCTCCTTACCCAAAAGCTCCAAGTTGTGGGGGTGGAGCGCCCCCGCACCCGTCGCCATCAGAAATCATAATAAGTTTCGATTGCGTCTACCGATGAAAAACCTCTACCGCGACTTTCCGCTGGCACCGCTGACGACCGCCCGCGTAGGCCAAAGGGCCCGCCGCCTCTTCAGACCCTCCTCCGTAGGGGAGCTGAAGGAGCTCCTTCCCAAATTGGCGGCCGAGGACGAACTCTTTTTCCTCGGAGGGGGTTCCAACACCCTCTTTGGAAACTTCAAAGGTTGCGTAGTTTGGACCGACCGCCTCCGGTGGGTAAAAGTCCTAAACCCCGAAGGGGACGAGGTTCTAATCGAGGCCGGCGCCGGAACCCCCCTTTCGGAGCTCCTGAAACCCGTTTTGGAGCTCAACCTCACCGGCCTCGAGGGCCTCTTCGGCATTCCGCGGATAACGGTCGGCGGCGCCGCGGCCATGAACGCCGGCGCCTACGGCTTTGAGGTCGGCCCGCTCGTGCGGAGGGTACGCTACCTGACCCCCGAAGGGGACCTCGTCGAGGAGGAAAGTCCCCCCTTCGGTTACCGCAGTTCCCCCTTTCCCCGAAAGGGGATAATCGTCTCGGTCCTCCTCGGGCTGAAAAAGGCCGACTTTCCCGTGGCCGAAAGGGTGCGCGAACTGAACCGCCGCCGGAAAAAAAGCCAGCCCCTCCACCTCCCCACGGCCGGCTCCACCTTCAAAAACCCCAAAGGTTTCTACGCCGGAAGGCTCCTCGAGGAGGTCGGACTGAAGGGCTTTTGCACCGAGGGGGGACTTTGCTTTTGGAAAGGACACGCCAACTTTTTGGTAAACCTGTCGGGCTCGGCCACCCTCTCGGAGGTCCTATACCTCCTCGAACTGGCCAAGGAAAGGGTCCTAAAGAGTTTCGGCGTCCTCCTCGAGGAGGAGGTCCGCCTCGTCGGCGACCCCTAAAAGGGTTTAAAATCCTTAAAGACCGCCGATGGTGACCCGCCTGCTCGTTCTCCTCATCCGGTTCTATCAGAGGGCGATTTCGCCCCTCTTTCCCCACTCGTGCCGCTACGAGCCCACCTGTTCCGAATACGCCGTTTTGGCGCTGAAAAAGTACGGACCCCTTAAGGGGACGCTGAAGGCCCTCTGGCGGATTTTGAGGTGCCACCCCTGGAGCCGCGGCGGCGTCGACTACCCGTAAAGTTTTTTGAGGACCCTTTCAACCTCGCGGGCGTCGGCCTCGGTGTCCACGCCGCGGTAGTAGTTTTCCGTCAAAATCACCCTTATGCGGTAGCCGTTTTCCAAAAGCCGCAGTTGCTCCAGACCTTCGGTCCTCTCCAGCGGCGTCGGGTCGGCCTCGGTGAACTTAAAGAGCACCTCCGTCCGAAAGGCGTAGACGCCCACGTGCTTTAAAGGGGAGGTAAAAAAGCCGCTTCGCGGATAGGGTATCGGCGACCGCGAAAAGTAGAGGGCGAAGTCCCTTTGGTCCAAAACCACCTTAACGGCGTTGGGGTCGCGGAAGGTCTCCTCGTCGGCTATCGGGGTGGCCAGCGTGGCAACCTCGGCCCCCTCCCGGAGGGCTTTTACCAACCTCTCCAGGTCCTCGCGGTAGACGAAGGGCTCGTCGCCCTGATAGTTCACCACGAAGGGGGGGAAAAAGCCCCTCTTTCGGAGGGCGTAGGCGACGCGGTCGCTTCCGCTGGGCAGTTCGGGCGGCGTTAAAATCACCTCCGCCAGGTCCCTCACGACCTCGGCGACCTTTTGACTGTCGGCGGCGACCAAAACCTTAAACCCCTCGCGGACCAAGTTCTCCACCACCCAACGAATCAGGGGCTTTCCGGCCAGGACCTTTAAAGGTTTGTTGGGAAGACGGGTCGAACCCAAACGGGCGGGAACGACGACGAGAAAGTCCTCCATAGGGAGGAAAAGGATAAAAGGGGGCCCTTTACTGGCCCAGCTCGAAGCGGGCGAACCTCCTAATGGTCACCTTACCGCCGACCTTCTTCGAAACCTCGTCGACCAGTTTCCTAATCGACTTTTTCTCCTCCTTAATGAAGGGTTGCTCCAGCAGGGTCTTTTCTTGGAAGAACTTCTTGAGTTTGCCCTCGGCGATGCGCTCGAGAATGTGTTCCGGCTTTCCTTCCCTGCGGGCCTGCTCGACGTAAATCTCCTTCTCCTTTTGGACCACCTCGGCGGGAACCTCCTCCGGCGAGAGGTATTCGGGCCTCATGGCGGCGATTTGAAGGAGCACGTCCTTGATGAGCTCCTGAACCTCGGGCCGCTCGCACAGCTCGGGCGGCTCGCAAACGACCTCGACGATAGCCCCTATCCTTCCCGGCGGGTGGATGTAGGTGGCCACCGTCGCGCCCGGCTCCTCGGCGTCAAAGCGGGCAAAGCGCTTAATCTGAATGTTTTCGCCGATTTTGGCTATCGCCTCCTTAACGAAGGTGTCCACGTCCTTGCCCGGCTCTATTTCGGTGCGTTTGAGCTCCTCAACGTCGCCGAGACCCGCGTTTTTGAACTTCTCCTCGCGGGCAATCAGCTCGGCAATCTTCCTAACGTAGTCCTGAAAGAGCTCGTTTCTGGCGACGAAGTCGGTCTCGCAGTTCACCTCCAGCAAAACGCCCCTCTTGGCGTCGCCGGCGGCAACGACCAACCCCTCCTTGGTCTCGCGCGAAGCCTTCTTGGCCGCCTTGGCCAAACCCTTTTTCCTGAGAATTTCCTTCGCCTTTTCCAGGTCCCCGCCGGCCTCCTCGAGCGCCTTCTTGCAGTCGAGCATGCCGGCGCCCGTCATCTCCCTGAGCTGTTTGACCAAGTTCATGTCAACCTTTGCCATGTCCCTTTTACCTCCGAAAGGAACTATTTTACCCTTTGACCGAAAGGGCGCTCCGGCGCCTCCCGTCCCTACAAAAGGTTCAAAAGAGGCCCTTCCGAAAGGGGAAAGGTTTGAAAAAAGACCGGATAAAGGAAAAGGGGTCAGCGCATGCGGCGGAGCTTTTTCAAAATGGCGGGAATTTCACCCGAGAGGTCCTCTTTCCTTTGGACCGGCTGGGCGGCGGGCTTTTCCTCGGCCGGTTGGGCCGGCTTTGCGGCCTCCTCGGCCTTTTTGACCACCTTCTGGGTCAGGCCCTCCTTGCGATAGGGCGGCGTTTGCTCAAAGCCGGTGGCTATAATCGTGACCTCAAACTTGTCGGTTTCGGGAACCAGGGTGGCGCCGAAGACTACGAGGTTGTCGGTCGCCAGTTCATTTTCAATCTTTTGCATCGCGTAATCGAGGTCGGCCAAGGTGATGTTTTCGTCGGCCCAGAAGGTGACTATCAGCCTGCTGGCTCCCTTGATGCTTTCACCCTCCAGAAGCGGCGAGCGGATGGCCTGGTCGATGGCCTCCTCGATGCGGTTTTCGCCCGAGGCGGCGCCTATACCTATGAGCGACAGCCCGCCGTCGCGCAGAACCGTTTGAACGTCGGCAAAATCTATGTTGATGAGCGCCGGCTCCACGACCACCTTGGTTATTCCGCGGACGGCCTTGGAGAGCACCTGGTCGACCATGCGGAACGCTTCCGAAAGCTTCAGGTCCGGCATGCCCATTTCGAGAAGCCGCTGGTTGTGAACGACTATGTAGGCGTCGGTCGTTTCCTTAATCCGCTCGAGACCCCTTTTGGCTATCTCCATGCGCTGCTTGCCCTCGAAGCGAAAGGGCATGGTAACGACCGCCACGGTGAGCTTTCCGAGCTCCTTTGCCACCTGGGCGATGACGGGAGCGGCGCCCGTTCCCGTTCCGCCGCCCAAACCGGCGGCTATAAACACCATGTCGGCGTCCTGAATAATCTCCTTAATTTTGTCGATGTCCTCGAGGGCGGCCTGCTCGCCGATTTCGGGCCTCGAACCGGCGCCCAAACCCCTCGTTATCTTCTCTCCGATTTGAATTTTGTTGGGAACCTTCAGGGTGCTGAGGTGCTGAACGTCGGTGTTTATGGCGTAGACCTCGACCCCCTCGATGCCGTCCTCGACCATCCGGTTGACGGCGTTGCAGCCGGCTCCGCCGACGCCGATAACCTTAATAACGGTCGGATTTATGCTATCCATCCCTCAGTCCTCCGAAAAGATGCCCTTAAAGAAGCCTATTATCCTGCCGAAAAGGCCCTTTTTCTTGGGCTCCTCGGGCGCCCCTTCGGCCGGCGGCAGCGGCTCGAGGGGCGGCTCCGCCTCCGTTTCGGGCAGGCCAAACAGGTCCCCCAAACCGTCCTCGACCTTCCAGCTGAGGTCCTGAAGGTAGAAAATCGTTCCCACCGCGGGGGCAAACATCGGATTGTGGACCTTTCCCGAAAACTGGTCGGCCGCGTAGGGAATGCCCAAGACCACCTCCCTCTCCAGGGCCTCCTCCAGGAGCTCCTTTACCCCCCTCAGTTGGGTCAGGCCCCCGACCAGAACGACCCTGTCGAGTTCCTCGTCCACGTTTACCCCGCTTTTGTGAAGGCGAAGCAAAACCTCCTCCAGCAGGGCTATGAGCTCCTTTTCGAGAACGAAGGCCAGGTCGCGGAGTTTGAGGCTTACCTCGCGGCCCTCCCGGACCTTTACCGAAACCTCCTCCGTTTCCTCAACCGAGTAGGGTAAAACCGTTCCGAAGTCCTGAACCAGGCTTTCCGCCTCCTTGGCGGGAATGCGGAAGGTTTTGGCCACCGCCTGGACGAGGTCCTTGCCCCCCGCCGGCACGACGCCGCTAACGAGGGGCGCACCCTTTTCGTAAAAGACGAAGCCGGTCGTGGTGTGCCCGAGGTCTATCAAAAGGGTGTTGTAGTCGACCTCGTCGCCCTCCTCGACCGCCTTTCCGGCCATCAGCGCGGGAAAGTAGACGCCGTAGGCCTTGTAGCCGATGCCCGTAAGCAGGCGGGAAACGTTCCGCGTCACCGAAACGGGCAACTTCACCACGTGAAACTCTCCCTCAAACTTGGAGGCCACCAGGCCGTAGGGCTCAAAGTAGCGCTCCCCGTCGAGGAGAAAGTAACGGGGAACGACGTGGACGATTTCGTAGCCGACCTCGTCGGCGCTGGCCTTGGCCTTTTTAACCAGCTCCTCGATTTCGGCCTCCGTAATTTCGCGCATTTCGTCCTGAAAGTCGAGGGAAACCCTGACGTTTTGCGACTTGAGGGAGGGATGGGAGAGCAGGACGTGGTAGCCGTCGGGCTTGGAACCGTTTACCGAAGCCTCGGCCCCCACTATTACGTCCTTTAGAAGCTTTCTCGCCAGCGAGCTTTTTACCACGGCGCCCCTTTCGACGCCCCTCGAGCGAAGTTCGTAGGCGGCCTCGACGTTGGCCTGCTCGTCCGCTATGACCGCTTTGAAGTATCCGCTACCGAGGTCTACAACTCCAACTTTACCCATTTTTATTTACTCCTTATATATTTTGACCGCCGCACTCTTAGAGCCGTAAAGGTTTAAGGAGACCCTCCTTTCGGGAAAAATCGTTTCGATTTGTTTGACCGTTTCGGCGGGAAACCGCTCCGCCGAGGGGAGCTTGAAGGAAAGCTTCTCACCTTCGGCGCGGACGAAACCCTCCCCGACCTCGACGGTTTTTACGCCGAAGCGCTCCCTCCAGTAGGAAAAGAGTTTGAGCCTCTCACCGCCGTAGAGGTCGCCCGGTCTCCACTCCCCCGTGGGGTCGTAAATCCGGGGAAGTTCGCCCGAAAGGGGCGCCCGAAAGACCCGGCCGCTTTCGGCCACCAGCCAGCGGTCGTTGAGCAAAAACGCGGGCCGGTTGAGGGAAACCTCAACCTCCAGCCTCCCCCCAAAGGGGTCAAAACGCTTGAGAAAAACCCTTTCGGCGTAAAAGTCGGTCTCTTCCCTAACGCGGTTTTCAAACCTTTCGAAGTTCAACCTAAGGAGGAGCCAGTTGTTTTTAAACTCGGCCAGGGCCCGCCGAACGGCCTCCTCCACCGAGGGGTCGGAGACCTTCACCTCCAAGTGTCGGACCTTAAAGAGGGGAAAGACCTCTATCAGGGTGGGACTGTATAAAATAACGAAGAAGGCACCCCCGACCAGAAAGAGAAAGAGCCCCCCCTCGAGCGAAAAACGCCTTTTGAAAAACATGGCCGTCTAAGAGTTTGATGATAATTAGGTTTTTAGTTTACGAGTAAAAACACCAATCGGTCGAAGTCGAGGCCGGCCAGGGCGGCCATTTTGGGAAGCAGGCTGGTGGGCGTCAGTCCCGGAATGGTGTTTACCTCCAAAACGAAGGGTCTGCCCTCCGGGTCGACGCGAAAGTCGACGCGGCAAAGCTCCCTTACCTCGAGCGTGCGGACCACCGCCTCCGTAAGCTTTCGCAGTTCGGACGCCAGGGGCTCGGGCGCCGGCTCGAATTCGGTCAGCCCCTCGGTGTACTTGGCCCTGAAGTCGTAGAGGCCCCCCTTCGGTTTAATCTCCAGCGGCGGAAGGACGCGGCCCTTGACGAAGCCGGCGGTAAACTCCCGGCCCGGGACAAACTCCTCCACCAGGACCTTTTTGCCCGCCTTTAGGAGCTTTTCCGCGCTCCTTTTTACCCCCTCGGCGGTCCTTTCGACCGAAAGTCCGATGCTGGAACCCTCCTCGGCCGGCTTTACCACCGCCGGCAGAAAAAGTTCTTCAAGCCCCTCGAGGTCCTTCAAACTCCTCAGCGTCTTCCAGCGGGGGGTCGGAAGGCCGGCCTGAACCAAAAGGCGTTTGGTAAGGTCCTTGTCCATACAAACGGCCGAAACCTTCACCCCCTCCCCCACGAAGGGCAGTCCCAAAATCTCCAGCATCCCCTGAAAGGAGCCGTCCTCGCCCGGCCGACCGTGGAGGACCGGAAAGACCTTGTCGGGTTTAAACTCCAAAAGGCGGCGGCAGACCCCGGGCTCCAGTTCAAAGCCCTCGGCCTCAAAACCGAGGCGCCGGAGGGCCTCCAAAACGGCGCGGGCGCTCTTTGCCGAAACGGCCGACTCGGAGGAGGGACCGCCGTAAACGACGGCTATCCGCCTTGCCATTTTAAAGTCTTAGCATAGCCCCGCGGAGGGCTTTTAATTTCTTTCTTTCGGTGAGGAAGTTGGCCGTTTTGCTCAGCGGCGGGGTCGACAGCTCCCTGGTGGCCCACCTGGTAAAGAGGCAAAATCCCGACGCCCGGGTGGTGGCCTTTACGCTCCTTCTCCACGACCGGGCCGAAGAAGACCTCGAGAGCGCCCGAAAGGTGGCCGAGTTTTTGAAGCTCCCCCACGAGGTCGTAGACCTTCGAAAGACCTTTAAGGAAAAGGTGGTCGACTATTTCGTAAACTCCTACGCGCGGGGGCTAACCCCAAACCCCTGCGCCGTCTGCAACCGTCTGGTAAAACTCGGCGAGGCGGTCGACCGGATTACCTCCGAAGGTTTCGAAAAGGTCTACACCGGCCACTACGCGAGGAAGGGCGTCCTGCTGGGCCGCGAGGTTCCGATGAGGGGTCTCGACGCCAAAAAGGACCAAAGCTACTTTCTGGCCCTCCTTCGGCCCGAGGTTTTGAAGAAGGTGGAGTTTCCCCTCGGCGATTGGACCAAGGAGGAGGTCCGAAAGGCGGCGCGCGAGCTCGGTCTGCCCACCAAAGACCGCGGCGAAAGCCAGGACGTTTGCTTTCTGGGCGGCGAAAGGCCGAGGGAGTTTTTGAAAAGGTTCCTCCCGCCGAAGGCGGGCTACTTCCTCTACAAGGGAAAGAAGGTGGGAACGCACGGCGGCATTTTCGGCTTTACCGTGGGTCAAAGGCGGGGTTTGGGCGTTCGTCTGGGAAGGCCGGTTTACGTCAAGGCCCTCGACGCGGAGAAAAACCTGGTAATTTTGGGCGACAGGGAGGAACTCTACTCGGACCGCCTCCTTTTAAAGGAGCCCAACCTCTTTTTGGAACCGGAGGAACTGAAAGGTCTCACCCTTTTGGGTCAACCGAGGTATCGGACCGCCCCCAAAAGGGTCAAAAGTTTGGAGTTTTCCCCCGAGGGGCTAAAGGTCGTTTTCGAGGAGCCCTTTTTCGGCGTTGCGCCGGGGCAGGTGGGCGCGCTTTACACGCCGCAGGGGCACCTGGTTGCCGGCGGAATAATAGGCTGATATCTTTATTCTTTCGGCCGGAGGGGTGGCCGAGCGGACGAAGGCGGGGGATTTGAAATCCCTTGGCGGGCCGCCAGCCCGCCCGCGGGTTCGAATCCCGCCCCCTCCGCCTGTCCCAAAAGCCTCCTTAAAATAAACAGTCCCTATGAAGTTCTTCCTCGACACGGCAATAATCGACGAGATAAAGAGGGCCGACGATTGGGGTCTCCTCGACGGCGTTACCACCAACCCCACCCTGGTGGCCAAAACGGGAAAGCCCTTCCTCAAAGTGGCCGAGGAGATTATCGACCTTCTGGGTCCCGAAAGGCCCGTTTCCCTCGAGGTGGTGGCGACCGACTACGAGGGCATGGTCCGCCAGGCGAGGGAGCTGGCCAAGCTGGGACCCAACGTGGCGGTAAAAATTCCCATGACCCCCGAAGGTATCAAGGCGGTTAAAACCCTCTCGGAGGAGGGAATAAAGACCAACGTTACCTTGGTCTTTTCGCCCGCGCAGGCGCTGCTGGCGGCAAAGGCCGGGGCGACCTTCGTTTCGCCCTTCGTCGGCCGCCTCGACGACATATCGATGGAGGGAATGAAGCTGATAGAGGAGGTCGTCACAATCTACGCCCACTACGGATTTGAAACGGAGGTGATAGTGGCCTCGGTGCGCCACCCCGAGCACGTGCGCCAGGCCGCCCTCCTCGGCGCCGACATCGTCACCCTTCCCTTCGCCGTTCTCGAAAAACTGTTCAAACACCCCCTTACCGACTTAGGCCTCGACAGGTTTTTGAGGGATTGGAATTCCCTCCCCGAGGACTTTAAGCCCGACTTCCTCCGCTGAGGAAACATTCGAACTTTCGAAAGTTTTTAATCCTCCTCACCTTTTTATACTTCTCGTATTTTGCGATGGGGCTGAGGGGACTTTTTTTGGCAACCGCGCTTTGGGCCTCGGTGCCGGCGCTGGGGCACTTTTTGGCCGTCGTTCCCGAGGCCGACTTTGTCAAAAAGCGGGAGGTAAAGTTCAAGGTCGAATTCACCCACCCGGCCGAAGGCGGTCCCGCCATGCCCTTTGAGGTCGAAAGGGCGACCGTTTACCTCTACGGAAAGTTTTATCCCGTAAAGCTGGAGAAAAAAGGTTTGACCTACGAGGGAAGCTTTAAGGTCGTAAGGCCGGGCGTTTACCAACTCGTGGTCGAACAAAAACCCTACTGGGAGGAAAGCGAAGGTCTTTACATCAAACAGGTGGCCAAAGTTTTCGTCGACGCCTACGGGTGGGAGGAAGGCTGGGACCGCCCCGTCGGTCTCAAAGTTGAGGTCGTTCCCCAGGTCAGGCCCTTCGGTCTGTGGGAGGGAAACACCTTCGTCGGGCGCGTTTACAAGGACGGAAAACCCTTGGCCGGTGCCACCGTCGAGGTCGAATACTACAACGACCGGGGTCTGAAGTATCCGGTCCCCGTTTTGACAACGCAAACCCTGAAGACCGACGAGAGGGGTTACTTTTACTACACCCTTCCCTGGAGCGGGTGGTGGGGCTTTTCGGTCCTGACCGAGGGACAAACCCACGAAGGTAAACCCCTCGAGCTCGACGCCGTCCTCTGGATTTACGCCCATCCCAAACCCGAAGGGGTCCGCTGATGCACGTTTCGGAAGGGGTGCTGCCGCTTTGGGAGGTGGCCCTCGGCTGGGGCCTGACGGCCCTCGGCACCGCCGTCGGCCTTAAAAAGCTGGAAGGGGAGAAGTTGCCCCTGGCCGCCCTCCTGACCGCCCTTTTTTTCGTAGCCTCGCTGGTTCACGTTCCCGTCGGCGTCGGCAGCGCCCACCTGCTCTTTAACGGCCTCCTGGGCCTGCTTCTGGGCTGGGGGGCCTTTCCCGCCTTGCTGGTAGGCCTCTTTTTGCAGGCTGTGCTGTTTCAGTTCGGCGGTCTTCTCGTTTTGGGCGTAAACGCCTTCAACATGGCCCTTCCGGCCGTTTTGGCCGGCCGACTTTTCAGAAACTGGATAAAAGAAGAGGGCCTCAAGTTTTACGCAGGCGCCTTTTTAACCGCCTTTACCGCCGTGCTCGGCTCGGGCCTGCTGCTGGCGCTCGAGCTGGCCCTGGCCGGTGAAGAGTTTTTGACCGACGCCCTGCTCGTTTTGGCCCTCCACCTGCCGACGGCCGCCGCCGAGGGTCTCGTTTACGCCTTCCTCCTGAAGTTTTTAAAAAAGAACTTCCCCGACCTTTTGGAGGAAAACCGATGAAGAAACTCCTGACGGCGGCCCTATTGCTCCTTCTTCTACCGGCTTGGGCCCACCGCGTCGACCTCTTCCTGGCCGAGGAAAACGGCTCCCTCGTCGTTTGGGCCTTCTATCCCGACGGGACCCCCGCCAAGGGGGCAAAAGTCCGAATTCTCACCCCCGAGGGGAAACTCCTCCTGGAGGGAACCACCGACCGGGAGGGGAAGTTCACCTTCAGCCCTCCGGCCGACGCCGGGCTTCTTAAGGTGGAACTCTACGCCGGTCTGGGCCACAAAGCCGAAACGACGTACTCTTTAAAAGAGGAAAGGGCCCGGCCTTCGGCCGGGGTTTTAAACCAAACCGCGGCGGCCCGGCCCCGCCCGGCCGGCCCCGACTGGCAAAAGGTCTTTTGCGGCCTCGGATGGATATTCGGCCTCTTTGGTATCCTAAGTCTGGTGTATGGCCGAAGGAAGGGGGCGGCTTAGACTCTTGGCCTTTTTGGCGGCGGCCCTTTTGATTTACGCCCTCGATTCGGTCCGCGCGCTCATGCTCGCCCTCGCCCTTTCGTCACTTTTGTTTTTCCTCCTGAGGACGCCGCGAAATTACCTAAAAGGTCTCCTTTACGCCAACGCCTTTACCCTGCTGGTGATTGCCGGATTGCTTTTTACCGACCCGATAGCCCACCTTCGGACCGCCGCCGTAATCTTTTTGAAGGCCAACGCCCTGCTCCTTCTGACCTTCGCCCTCGTTTTACCCGCGGGCCTTTTGGAGTTGCTGAGAACGCTCGAGGGCCTCGGACTGCCCAAGCGGCTCGTTTTGCTGGCCCTGCTCTCTTACCGCTACCTGACCACCCTAAGGGACGAATACGAAAAGCTGAAGCGCGCGGCCGCCTGCCGCGGCTTTGAACCCTCCCCCTCCCTGCGGACCTACCGAACCTACGGCTACCTCCTCGGCGCCCTGACGGCCAAAAGCCTCCTGAAGGCAAAGGAAGTTTACAAAGCCATGACCCTGAGGGGGTTGGAAGGTTGAAAACACCCCTGTTGGAACTGCGAAACTTCACGGTCCTCCGCTCGGGAAAAAAGGTCGTAAAAAACTTCAACCTCCTCCTGGAGGAGGGAGAGAAGGCCGTCCTCGCCGGACCCAACGGCGTTGGCAAAACCTCCCTCGCCGAGGCAGTTTTGGGATTTTTACCCTTTGAGGGGGAGCTCCTTTACCGCGGTCGTCCCGTCAGGACCAAGGAGGACTTCAAACTCCTGAGGAGAAAGGTCGGTTTCGTATTCCAAAATCCGGACGACCAGCTCTTTATGCCCACCGTAAGGGAGGAATTGGCCTTTGCGCCCGCCAACTTCGGTCTTTCCCCCGCGGAGGTAAACCGCCGCGTGGAGGCGGCCGCCGCCCTGCTCGGACTGGAGGAGCTTCTCGACGAGCCCACCTTTTCGCTCTCCTTCGGACAAAGGCGGCTGGTTTCCATCGCCTGCGTCCTGACCGCCGAGCCGGAACTTTTGATTTTGGACGAGCCCACCAACGGGCTCGACAGGGAAAACTGGCTGCGCGTCGCCCGCTTTTTGAACGAAACCGAAAAGACCGTTTTGGTAATTACCCACGACAGGGACCTCGTTACCTTTCTCGGTTGGAGGGTGGTCCTTCTCAGCGGAACCCCGCTGGCCTCCTCCTGGCGGACCGAGATTCCCGACCCCTATCAGTGTGATTAATTCACTTTAACCCCGCCTTCGGGCGGTTCTAATATAAAACCCAGACCGAGTTCGGAAGGAGGTTCCGTTATGGGCGTAGACAGAAGGCCTTGGATTGAGGGCCGCAAGCGCTTTAAGAATAAAACGCAGATGCACCTGGCCCGCCAGGGCATCGTCACCGAGGAAATGAAGTTCGTGGCCGAGCGCGAGGGCCTTCATCCCGAATTCGTCCGCCGCGAGGTCGCCATGGGCCGGATGATAATTCCGGCAAACGTCAACCACACCCACCTCGAACCGATGTGTATCGGCCGAAATTCCCGCGTCAAAGTAAACGCCAACATAGGAAACTCGTCCCTCGCCTCCGACATTCCCACCGAGGTGGAAAAGGCCAAGGTCGCCATTAAGTACGGCGCCGACACCATTATGGACCTCTCGACCGGCGAGGCCATAGCCGAAACCCGAAAGGCGATTTTGGAGGTCTCCACCGTCCCCGTCGGAACCGTTCCCATTTACGAGGCCCTCAAGGTGGCCGGCTCCATCAAGGACATGACCGAGGACCTAATTTTGGACGTTATAGAGGAGCAGGCCCGTCAGGGAGTTTCCTACATGACCATTCACGCCGGCATCCTGCGCGAGCACCTGCCGCTGATAAACCACCGCGTAATGGGGATAGTCTCCAGGGGCGGCTCCATAATGGCCCAGTGGATGATAGAGCACGGAAAGGAAAATCCGCTTTACACCAACTTCGACAAAATTTGCGAAATCTTTAAAAAGTACGACGTCGCCTTCTCCCTCGGCGACGCCCTGCGGCCCGGATGCATCGAGGACGCCACCGACGACGCCCAGCTGGCCGAACTCAAGGTCCTGGGCGAACTGACCGAAAGGGCCTGGCGCCACGACGTTCAGGTAATGGTCGAAGGACCCGGCCACGTTCCCCTCAACGAGGTCGAATTCAACATGAAAATTCAACAAATCTGGTGCCACGAGGCCCCCTTCTACGTTCTGGGACCGCTCGTTCTCGACGTGGCCCCCGGCTACGACCACATCGGAAGCGCCATAGGCGGCGCTTTGGCCGGTTGGGCCGGCGCCTCGATGCTTTGCTACGTAACGCCCAAAGAACACCTGGGTCTGCCAAACATTGAGGACGTCAAGCAGGGCGTAATAGCCTACAAGATAGCCGCCCACGCCGCCGACCTGGCCAAAAACTGGCCCGGCGCCCGCGATTGGGACTTGGCCATGTCGAGGGCCCGCTTCAACTTCGAATGGGAAAAGCAGTTTGAACTGGCCCTCGACCCCGAAACGGCCCGCGCCTACCACGACGAGGCCCACGGCGGGGAAGGTTTTAAGTCGGCCAAGTTCTGCTCCATGTGCGGCGCCCAATTTTGCGCCTACCGAATTTCCCAGGACGTAATGCTCTCGATTAACGACCAGGGTGAGTTTACCGTCCTCGACGACAAGGAAAAACCCCTGCTGGACGGAAACTTCCTGGCACCCTAAGCGGTTTTAAAAAGACCCTTCCCGCACCGGTTTTTTCCTTCCTTCACCTCCTTCGCAGGGTTTTACGAAACGGGTCTCTCCTTAAAGGGAAAAAGTCCGCATCCGACCGCCGAAGGGTGTCCTCGGGAAACCCTGAAAAGGTCAAAACGGAAGTCCGAAGGCCACCCCCGGGAGGGTTTTTCTTTCGACCCGCCGAAGGGTCTTAGGGAAAATTCCCCCGCCCGGGAGTCGCTTTCTTTTAAGCCCCCGCTTTTGGAACCTTCAGGGTTTCGGCCACTTGACGGGGCAGGGCGAAGGTCCCCTCGGAGGTCTAAGCGGACGGCCGCAAAAGGTGATTTAAAATTGATACCCTCCAATGGCCTTGATAGTTCAGAAGTTCGGCGGCACGTCGGTCGGTTCCCTGGAAAGGATAGAAAACGCGGCGCGAAAGGTCGCCAAGGCAAAGGAGGCCGGCCACGACGTTGTGGTCGTATCCTCGGCGATGGCGGGAACGACCGACCGCCTTATAGAACTGGCCAAGCGGGTCCAACCCCTGCCCGACCCGCGGGAGCTCGACATGCTTTTGGCCACCGGCGAGCAGCAGGCCATAGCCCTCTTTGCGATGACCCTTCAAAAGATGGGCTACAAGGCCGTTTCCCTTTGCGGGTGGCAGGTTCCGATAATTACCGACGACGTTCACACCAAGGCCCGCATAAAGGAGGTTCACACCAAAAAGCTCAAGGAGCTTCTGGCGAGGGGCTACGTTCCGATAGTGGCGGGCTTCCAGGGCGTTACCAAGGACGGGGAGATTACCACCTTGGGAAGGGGCGGTTCCGACACTTCGGCGGTGGCCCTGGCGGCCGCCCTAAAGGCCGACGTTTGCGAAATTTACACCGACGTTGACGGAATATACACCGCCGACCCGAGGATAGTTCCCAACGCCCGGAAGATAAAGAAAATCTCCTACGAGGAGATGCTCGAGCTGGCATCCCTCGGCGCCAAGGTAATGCAAATAAGGAGCGTCGAATTCGGTTCCAAGTACGGCGTTAGAATACACGTCAGAAGCTCCTTTAAGGACGAAGAGGGCAGTTGGATAGTCCCGGAGGAGGAAATAATGGAGAAGGTCGCCGTCAGGGGGATAACCTCCAGCGACAAGGAGGTCCAATTTACGGTCGTAAAGGTTCCCGACAAACCCGGTATAGCGGCCAAAATCTTTAAGGCCCTCGGCGACGCCCACATTGCGGTCGACATGATAGTTCAGACCGTTTCGGTCGACGGATATACCGACATGTCCTTTACGGTACCCGAAACCGACGCGCCCGTCGCCAAGGAAATCGTCGAAAAGGTGGCCAGGGACATCGGCGCCGAAAAGGTTCTGATGGACAACAACGTCGCCAAGATTTCGGTCGTCGGATTGGGAATGAGGAGCGCCTACGGCGTCGCCGGAAAAATGTTCGAAATTCTGGCCAAACACAACATCAACATAAAGGCCATTTCCACCTCGGAAATAAGGATTTCCTGCCTAATAGACCGCAAGTACACCGAGCTGGCCGTCAGGGCCCTCCACGAGGCCTTTATAGAGGACGAAACCGTAAACTTCGTGGGAAACGGAACTTAAGAACCTTTCCTTTAAATGTTTCTTCCCCTTTCCCCCCTTCCCGTAAGGTTTCCCGACCCGAGACTTAAGGACCTTTACGAGGAGGCGAGAAGGGAAAAGTTTCCCGTAGTGGAGCCCGAAGTCGGGGCGCTCCTTTACCTGCTGGTAAGACTTTTGAAACCGAAAAAGGTTTTTGAGTTCGGAAGCGGTTTCGGGTATTCGGCCCTGTGGATGGCGCTGGCGTGTCCGCCCGACTGCCGCATTTACTGCACCGACTACCAGGAAAAAAACCGCAAAAGGGCCGAAAAACTTTTTAAAACCTTCGGGGTGGAGGGGAAAATTACCTACCTCGTCGGGGAGGCCCAAACGCTCTTCGTCCAACAGGGGTTTGAGAAGGAAAGCCTCGACCTTGTGGTGTTCGACCACGAAAAACAAAACTACTCCGAAACCTTGGACCTCGTTTTGCCCAAACTGAAAAGGGGCGGTATGGTGGTGGCCGACGACGCCCTTTTGGACCTCAAACTGGACCCCCAAAGCCTGAAGGCAAAAGCCTTGCGCTTCTTTCGGCGCGAAGTTTTGACCCGTCCCGACCTCTATTCGGTTATCCTGCCGCTCGGCGACGGCGTTGCTTTGATACAAA
>JAADCT010000064.1 GCA_013154305.1 Aquificota bacterium | reverse complement strand
TAAATTTCCTCCTCTAAATGGAACTCCTCGTCGGAAAGACGCTGAAGGAGCTGAGGGATTGGGCGGTCCAAAAGGGTCTCGAGAGGTACAGGGCCGACCAAATCTACCACTGGATTTACAAAAAGTGGGAGGACGACCCCGAAAGGTTTACCAACCTCTCCAAGGACCTCCGAAGGTGGCTTAAAGAAAACGCCCGCTTCCACGCCCTCGAAAAGGTCGAAAAGGTTGAGGGACCCGACAGCGTCAAGTACCTCTTTCGGACCGACGACGGACACCTGGTGGAAACGGTCCTCATAAAGGAAAAGGACCACTGGACCCTTTGCGTTTCGACCCAAATCGGTTGCAACGTGGGATGCACCTTTTGCGCCACCGCAAGGGACGGACTGATTAGAAACCTGACTGCGGCCGAAATAGTCGACCAACTCCTGTGGGTTCAAAAGGACATAAAGGACCTCCCAAAACCCTGGCACAAGGTCCGAAACGTCGTCTTTATGGGAATGGGCGAGCCGCTGGCCAACTTCAACAACCTCAAAAAGGCGGTGGAAATTTTCGTAGACCAAAAGGGCGTCGACGTTTCCAAGCGCAGGCTGACCGTCTCCTCCAGCGGAATTCTTTACCAACTCAAAAAAATGGCCGAGGACCCCGTCCTGAGCCAAGTAAACCTGGCGATATCCCTAAACGCACCCGACCAGGAAACCCGGGAAAAAATAATGCCCGTAACGAGGACCAACCGCTTCGAGGACCTTTGGAAGTTTTTGACAAACTATCCCCTTCCCGAAGGGAGGAAAATTACCCTCGAATACGTTCTCATTAAGGGAGTAAACGACTCTCCCGAACACGCCAGGAAGCTGGCGCGGCTCGTTGCACCCCACCGCAAGCGCTTTAAGGTAAACCTCATACCCTTTAACCCGTCGCCGACTTTACCCTACGAGAGACCCTCGGAGGAGGTCGTAAGGCGCTTTCAAAAAATTTTGCTCGACGAGGCGATAATAGCCACCATAAGGTGGAGCAAAGGGCAGGAGGTCTTTGGCGCCTGCGGCCAGCTCAGGGCAAAAAGGGAAATTCCGCTCCTCGGCGGCGGATTCGTCAAAAACTGAAACTCCTTTCGGTCCTTTTTCTTCTTCCCTTCCTCCTTTGGTCCTTTGAGGTCGAGTTCGACTACCGGCCGGGGAGCAACAACCTCTCCGTCCTTTCGAAGGAGGAACTGGAGGCCGTTTTGGCCGAACTGGAGGCGGTCGAAAGCTTCAACTGCACCGCCGAAAGGTGCTCGGTAAAACTCAAACCCCTTTTGGTGGACTACGAGCTGGAGGGCTTTTCCCCCTTTTCGGTCGACGACCTTAAAAAAGTCTTGGGTCTCAGGCCCCTTTACCGCTACTCGCAGGAGCGCCTCTTTAGCGCCGGCGACATGGTCCTCTTTTACCTCAAAAATTCGGGATTTTTGGACGCCGCGGTGCGGACCGAGCTTTTCGTTTCAAAGGAGGGCTTTGCGCGCCTCAAGGTCCGCGGCAAGGAGGGCGAGCTTTACCTGTGGGGCGGCTTCAACTTTAAGGGCGCCTGCGAGAGCGAGAGGGAGTTTTACCGCCGCCGCGGCAAACCCCTCGGAACGCCCTTTAGCTACCTCGACCTCTACGAGGCCCTCGACGAGGCGGCCAAGGCCTGCAAGAGGAAGGGCTACTTCAGCGTCTACGCCTATTACGAGGAACCCTTTGAGGTCAAAAGGAAGGTAATTTCCTCCTTCCTGTGGAAAAACTTTCGGCTCAAACCCGGTTTGGCCTTCGACTTCGTCTCCGCCTACTTTACCGTTTTGCTCAAAAATCCGGTAAAGGGGGTTCGTTTCCTTTTGAAACCCACCCGAACGGTTTACCCATCGATAGTCGTCCACAAGGAGGGCCTCTACGAGCTGACCTTCGAGGGGGTAAAGTTTTTCGACCCGGCGGAGCTGAAAAAAGAACTCCTCTCGTGGATGGAAAAGCAGAGCTTCGTAACGCCCTCGCTTTTGGCCAGGCAACTGGCCCTCCTTTACGAAAGGGAAGGCTTTTTGGACGTCCGCGTGAAGGTGGTAAAAAGGGGAAACCTTCTCCTGTTTAAGGTCGAGGAGGGACCGCGCTACCGCGTTCGGATAAAACTCGAGCCTCCCCTCCTGAAGGGACCCTTTTGCACCTACTACTCCGAAAGGTGTTTGAGGGATGTCCTTTCGCGCCTCGAAAGGTTTCTGAGGGAAAACCTCTACCTCTACGAGGACGTTTTGGTCGGAAAACGCGTCGACCCGCAGGAGAAGCTGGTCGAGGTCGAGGTCGTCGTAAAGGGACTAAAGAAGGTCTCCCTCGAGGTCCTCAAGGAGGTCCGAATAAAGGACGAGGGCATCCGCCGACTGGTGGAAGAAAAGCTGGCGTCCTTCGACTGGAAGACCGCCCTTTACGAACCCGACCGCCTCGAGGAGCTGAAGAACGAGCTTCTCCACCTTCTGAGGTCCCGAAAGTGTCGAAAACCGAAGGTGGAATACCGAATAGTTAAGAAACCGCCGAAGGTGGTCGTCAGTTTCACCGTCCAATGCGGGGGTCTTCGGCGCTTCGGACCGACCGTCTACTGGGTCGAAGGTCGGCTCCCCGAAAGGGAACTCTCCTATCTCGTTCCCGACTTCGGCGGGCGCGGGTTTAACCGCAAGTTGGTTGACGTTTTGTCAATAAGGCTCGACCGCAGCGGCCTCTTTGACAGCTACACGGTAAAGACCGTGGACGCCGGCGACGACGAAACTATCCTCCTGGTGGAGGGAACCGAAAGAAAGCGCTACTCCTTCGACGGGGCCTTCGGTTTCACCTCCGACGAGGGATACCTGTTTGACGGCCGCCTTACTGTTACGAACCCCCTCGGGACCGGGGAGAGGTTCGTCGCCGGTTTGCGCCTGACGCAGGAGCGGACCAACTACGAGCTTTCCTACTACGACGACTACTTCTTTTCCAAGTATTGGTTCGTATCGTCCTCCCTCTTTAAAAACTACGAGGAGCACCGCGACTACTCGATAGACTACGAGGGCTACTCCTTTACCCTCGGCTACCACCTGAACCTCTACGGCGACCTTTCGCTCTCTTACGCCTCCGGCGTTTACTCGCTCGCGACCACCCTGCCCGAAAGGCCCGGCGGAAACCTCCAAAAGCTGACCCTGAACTTTCAGTTCCTCTATCCGGTCTACACCGGGTCGGTAAAGGCGGGAACCTTCAGCGCCTACGCCAACTACGCCTTCGGCATCTCCCACGGCAACTACAAAAAGGCGACGGCCGGGGCCCTCCTTTCGCGCTTTTTCGGACGATACTATCTGGAGCTGAAGGGCTCGGCCGGATGGGTCAGCGAAAACGCCCCGATTTTCGAAAAGTTTTACCTGGGAGGAATAAAGAACCTGAAAGGTTATTCTTACGAAAGCGTTGCCCCTCCGGGGGGAGGGGAGCTTTACTGGTACGCCGGCTTTGAGGTCGGCCTTCCCACCCCGCTGGGTGCGCTCTACCTCTTTACCGGTGCCGACTTCGGAAACGCCGTAAAGAGAGGCGAAAACCCCTTTAAGGAGGTTAAAAAGGACGCCTTCGTAGGATTGGGAACGCCGACGGCCGTCGGTCCCCTGAGGTTCGTCGTCGCCGCCCCCCTGGAGGGGCGACCGAAACTGTCGAACCTGCGCTTTCTCCTGCTGGTGGGCTTTGAGTTTTAAACCTCCTGAAGGAGGCTGTACCAAATGGGAAGACCGCCGGTCGAACCCAGCTCGGCCTCGCCGGCTCGCTCGGGGTGGGGCATGAGTCCGAAAACGTTACCCTCCTTGTTTACTATCCCGGCGATGTTGTTGAGGCTTCCGTTGGGATTGTATTCGGGCGAGACCTCACCCTCGGGCGAGCAGTAGCGCAAAACGACCTGACCGTTTTTCTCAATCTCCTCCAGCTGCTCGGGCGGGGCGTAAAAGTTTCCGTCGTGGTGGGCTATCGGAATCTGCAAAACCTCGCCCTCTTCGAGGGCCCTCGTAAAGGGGGTTCGGGCGTTTTCCACCCGCAGGTATACGGGGCGGCAAACGAACTTGAGGTGCTCGTTGGGCAGAAGGGCGCCCGGCAAAAGGTGCATCTCCGTCAGTATCTGAAAACCGTTACAAATGCCGATTACGAGACCGCCCCTTTGGGCAAAGTCGTAGATGGCCTCGGCCAGCGGGGTTCGGGCCGCCAAGGCCCCTGGCCTGAGGTAGTCGCCGAAGGAAAATCCCCCGGGAATGACCACGCAGTCGACGTCGACCCTTCGGTCCTCCCAGTGGAGGAACTTAACCGGCTTTCCCAAAATCTCGTCGATTACGAAGTAGGTGTCGTAGTCGCAGTTGGAGCCGGGAAAGACCGCCACGCCGAACTTCATCGAAAAGAAACATTCTCCCCGAAAAGGAAAAGGAAAGAAGGAAAGCTTAACGGGTGGTGGTGGCCTCCTGCCGCAGTTGCTCGAGGCCTTTTTTGACCTCCTCAAACTGCTTGCCGGTCGTTTCGGCGTGCTCTTTTACGGCCTTCATCAACTTTTCAATCTTTTCGAGAAGGGGCTCGACGTCCTTTTCGGAGCTGACGTAGCCGAGGGCGATGGTCAGCTCAACGTCGTACTTGGCCCGTTCGAGAAGCTTGAGGGCCTCCTCGGGGTTAACCTGATAGAGTTCCTCCGCCTTTTCGACCAGAAGCTGGGCCTCGAGCAGGGGTTTGGGTATTACCACCACCTCGATTTCGAGCGTTCCGAGGGCGCTTTGGAGCGCCAGCAGGGCCGCGTCCCTTTTACCCTCCTCGAGGAGCTTGACGGCCAAGTCCACCGCCTGTTTGTAGAGCGCCAGCGGCATGTAGGTGGTGGTAATGTCTATCTCGTTTCTAAGCAGGTTCAGAAGAAAGCGCGCGTCGACGAAGTTGTTGTTTTTGACGAGCTCCTTGACTTGGGCGTTCAGCTTTTTGGCCGTTTCGAGGTCGCTGACGCCGTCAAACTCGACGAAGGTCACGTCGACCGGCAGGCGGACCAGCCCGTATTCCTCTATAAGCTCCTCCAACTCCTTACTGACCTTTTTGAGGAGCTTCAGGGCCTCCTCGTCCTTACCTTGGCCGAGGAGCAAGACGGCGTTTTGCGTTTCCCTCAAAACTTTGGCCGCTTTTTCCACCACCTTGGCCAGCTCGGCGGCCTTCAGCCGCTCCACGGCCTCGCCGCCCGCCTTTTCAATCGTTTCGGCGGCCGTGGGCGCCTTTTGCTCGGCGGTTTGGGCCAAAGAGACGGTCGCTCCGGCGGCAAAGAGGGCCGCTCCGAGCAGCAGTTTTTTCAACATGACTTAAACCTCCTCCGCGGTTTTTAGTTCGCACCAGCCGCTGGTTGCCCGCTCGCGCGGCAGGTAAAGCACGAAGCGGGGCCTTATGTCTATTCCCAGTTCCTTCATAATGAAGTCGCGGACCTCCTTAATCTTCCAGAAAAAGAGGAGGTCTCCCTTAAAGTGGACCTCGGTCCACATTCCGAGCCGCAGGGGAATTTCCCACCGCTTGAGCTCGTTCAGGAGTTCCTCGTAGAAAAAGAGGGCCAGCGGGTGGTCCTCCAACAGGTCCTTTTCCATTCGGGCGAGGGCCTCGGCAAAGGAGTGGGCCGCCGCCTTCAGCTTGTCCAGGTGGGGACTCTCTATCGGCACCTCCACCGAGCCCTTAAAGACCTCCGTTCGGAAACCTTTGACGTTGACCTTCTCCTTGAGGTCGAAAACCTCGACGAACTCCTCCTTTATCCTGTCCTCGGGAAGGTAAACCCTTTCGGGGAGTTTGAGTTCGTCCATTACGGGGTACTTTTCGAGGACCATCCGCTTTACGGTCTTGGCCACCTCGTCCAGTTTGAGCCCCGAGGTCGTCAGGTATTGCTTAACGCGGTGGGCCAGCGCCTTGTCCTTTTTGAGGTGGTGAAAAATTACGGCCGAGGTAATGGCCTCCTCAAACGCGTTTTTGGGTAAAAAGGGTTTTCCCTCCTCGTCGCGGGGAAAGCCCTTTCGGGAAAAGATAATCGGAGTCCAGGTTAGCAGTTTCATTTTCTCCCGCCCCTTTCGGCTTTTGGTTGTCAAGAACTTTAATATTAGGGGGCGGCGGTGCGGCGGGCAACGCGGCGCCGCCCTTCCCGAAGGGCCTTTTCCCGAACTTCTAATCTTTAATCTTTGAATGGGCGAAAAATCCCGAACCCTCACGCTAAAAGAGGCCGAGGAGGGAAAGAGCTACCGCATCAAAGGGTTTGACTGCGGACGCGAGCTCCGCTGTCGGCTCGAGGGTTTGGGAATGTATCCGGGCCAGGTCCTGAGGGTTCTCCAAAACCGCTGGGGACCCGTTTTGGTGGAGGTGATGGGAAGGAAGGTGGGAATCGGCCGCGGTCAGGCGGAAAAAATCCTCCTCGAGGAGGTCGGTCCCGACGGCGGAGAATAAAGAAACCTTGAAATGGTCCGACTGCTCCTTCTCCTCCTGCCGACGCTGGTATTCGCGCTCGAAAGGTGCGTTTTGCGCTTCGACGGCGAGGCCGGAAGCATCGGCCTTCTTGAGTGCCGAAACCTAAAGCCCCAATCGACCTACCGAATAGAGGTCGTCGAAGGCTTTCGCTCGAGGAGTTTCGCGGCCTCAAATCCGCGGCCGGAGGACCTTCTGCCCTTCGCCGTTCCCTACTACTGGAGCGGAAGGCTTAAGCTCCGCCTCTACAGGGACGGAAAACTCTTGGCCGAGGTTCCCCTCGAGGTAAAACCCCTTCAAAGGGGCGTTTCCCGCATCCGGATTTCGGAAAAAAGGACCGCCGCCGGGAAAAACAACCGGACGGGGAAAACCGCCGCGGGGAAAAAACCCCTCACGGACCGCCGAAGGGCCTACGAACTGGTTCGAAAGACCTTAAGAAGGTATACCCCCGTTCGCTACTACGAGGAAAGGCCCCTCTTTCCCCTCCGGACCTACAAGAGGATTTCCTCGCCCTTTGGCGTCCGCCGGTGGGTAAACGGAAAACCCTCCGGCTTCCACAAAGGTCTCGACCTGGCGGCCCCTTACGGGACGCCGGTTTTGGCCTCCCTTTCGGGGAGGGTCGTTTTGGCCCGCTACCTTCCCCTGACGGGCTACACAGTGATTTTGGACCACGGTTGGGGTCTGATGACGCTTTACGCCCACCTTTCGGAGATAACGGTTTCCGAAGGTTCGTTCGTAAAGAGGGGACAGGTGATAGGGAAGGTGGGGTCGACCGGCCGCTCGACCGGCCCCCACCTGCACTTCGGCGTTTACCTGAACGACTCGGCCGTCGACCCCCAAAAGTTTTTCAAACTTCGGTTAAGGCCCGCCGGAGGCGGGTAGTTTTTTCCTCCTTCAGGTCGTGTATTCGGCGTTCAGCCTGACGTAGTCGTAAGTCAGGTCGGAAGTGTAGTAGGTCCAAGAGGCGTCGCCCTCGTTGAGGACGACGCGAATGGGAACCTCCTTGTGAGTTCTCATAAACTCGGCCACCCTTTCGAGGTCGGTCCCCGCGGGCCTTCCGTCCTTGAAAAGGAGAAAGTCGCCGACGTATATCTCCATGCGGTCGGGGTCTATCGGATAGTCGAAGGCGCTGCCGGCGGCGGCGGCAATCCGACCCCAGTTGGGGTCGGCCCCAAAGAGCGCCGTCTTTACCAAAAGGGAAGTCGCAATCTTTTCCGCTATAGCGCGCGCTTTCTCCTCGCTTTCGGCCTTGAGAACCTCCACGACGCCGACCTTGGTCGCGCCCTCGCCGTCGGCCACAATCTGCTTGGCTATCGACAGGGCGACCGAATAGAGGTCCTTCTTGAGGTCCGCCGGGTCGGCCTCCCCCTCGAGGGTCGAAAGGACCAGAAAACTGTCGTTGGTCGAGGTGCAGCCGTCCACCGTAATGGAGTTAAAGGTCCTCTCGTTGACCTCCAGGTGGAGCCTTCTCAAAGTTTCGAAGTCAACCTTGACCGGGGTAAAGACGAAGGCGAGCATCGTCGCCATGTTGGGATGTATCATCCCCGCCCCCTTGCCGAAACCGTAGGCCAGCGGCGCCTCGGCGTACTTGGGATAGGCGTCGGTGGTCGAAATGGCCTCCGAGGCCCTTCTCAGGTCCAGCGGTCCCAGCGAGGAGCAAGCCTCGTCTATGGCCCTTAAAACCCTTTCAATCGGAAGCGGAACGCCGATTATTCCCGTCGAAAAGACGAGAACCTCCTCCGGTTCAAGGCCGAAGTTTTGGGCAACCCTCTCGGCCATCATCTCGGCGTGACGAAGGCCCTCCTTGCCGGTGCCGCAGTTTGCGTTTCCGCTGTTTACCACGAAAGCCCTAAAGTGGGTCCGCCGGTCGGTCAACCTCTTGGAGTAAATCACCGGAGCGGCCTTAAAGTGGTTCTTCGTGTAAACGGCCGAAACCAAAAAGGGTTTTTCCGAATAGACCACCAGCAGGTCGGTCCTACCGGAGGGTTTTAACCCCGCCTTGGCCGTTCCCATCAAAACGGACATAAAGATGAAATTACACACCTGTTTTCAATTCCACTAAGCGACAATAAAACACTTGGTACGGAGTGAGGAAACCGTCGACGCAGAGGTTTTAGTTTCATTAAGGGACGATAAAATCGATTTTTCTTTTTCTTTAAAGTCTTTACTAAGTTGTGGTATAGCTGTAAGGAACTCATTCAACAGTTTGAAGCTTTCCTAAAAAGTTTCAATTCCACTAAATTACGATGAAAACAAAAAGAGGGAACCGAATCGCTACACCCTTCTAGTTTCAATTCCACTAAGTGACGATAAAACTCCTTTACCAATTTGTGGATATATGCCAACTGCTTTGTTTCAATTCCACTAAGTGACGATAAAACCATGCCGTTTGCAAACCACTTTCAGTTACCAAGGAACCCACCGTTCCTTTACTCGGTATCCAATTTACAGCAACTTTTAATTTCCGTCAAGAGGTTTATTTTCACTAATCCTTTAGTTGTGTTCAATACCGAATAAATTCGATACACCTAAAGCAGTTCTATCAACGATTTCCGATTACGGAGTACGGATGTGCGAAAATCCGTACATCCATACTTCACGACATCAAAATGCGCAAATCCGGCCCTTGCAGGGCAAAGGCCAAATGAACGCAAAATCAAAATCCCTTCACCCCAAATGAGGTAGAAAAAACATCTCTTAAAAACCGGAGGAGGATTTGCGGTTTTCGTCCGAAGGAGGTCGGACGGGCTTTTTCGACCTTCGTTGGGAAAAGGTCCTATTCGGACCTCAAAAAGTAGCGCTTGGTTAGGTGCTACTTTAATCATTCCCGAAAACGCGAAAACGAATTAGAAAACAAATAAGAGGTGAGAAAGACGCTAGAGCAAAATTAACCCAAAATTTTAAGACACACGCTTCACATACTAACTTTTTCTTTCTAATCGCTTTCGATACGATAATCGTTTACTTTTACCTTCGAAGTGAATAAAACGGTTTTTCCCCGCCTAAGTTTTTGAAGATTAAAACTTAACTTTAAAGGGAAATTAGAGGAAAAACCTACAAACGGTCAACGAAAAATTCCCTTAAAAGTTTCAAAAGGTAAAGGTTTGAACTTTTTAACCGCCCGCTTGGGAAAATGGAAGGTCAAAAGGAAGACCAAGACTTTTGAAGACTTTTTCCGTACCCGCGCCGAAGGCGCGGGCTTTTTTCCGAAAGGGTTTAATACATTCCGCCGTTTACGTGGATGACCTCGCCGGTTACGTAGTCGGCCATCGGCGAGGCCAAAAAGAGGACGACGCGGGCGACTTCCTCGGGTTTTCCGAAGCGGCCGAGGGGTATTTGTTTTTTGTATTGCTCTTTTACTTCCTCCTTGAGGACTTCGGTCATTTCGGTTTCGATGAAGCCGGGGGCGACGGCGTTTACGAGCACGTTTCGGGGGGCGAGTTCCTTGGCGAGGGACTTGGTAAAGCCCACCAGTCCGGCCTTTGTGGTGGCGTAGTTAACCTGTCCGACGTTTCCGGTAAATCCCACCACCGAGGTGATGTTGATTATTCTTCCCCAACGCTTTTTGGTCATGTAGCGGACGACCTGTTTGGTGACCAGAAAAGTTCCGGTCAGGTTCACCTCCAGGACCTGCCGCCAGTCCTCGAGTTTCATTCTCAAAAAGAGGGTGTCGCGGGTTATTCCGGCGTTGTTTACGAGGATGTCTATTCCTTCAAACTCGGAGTGGATTTTTTTGAAGGCTTCCTCCACGCTTTGGGGGTCGGAGACGTCCATTCCCACCCCGAGGGTTTTCACCCCGTACTTTTGGGCTATTTCGCGGGCTACTTCTTGGGCCCTCTCCTCGACGCGGCCGCTGACGACGACGGAGGCGCCGGCCTTTGCCAGCTCCTCGGCAACGGCGCGGCCGATGCCGCGGGTTGAACCGGTTACGAGGGCGGTTTTACCCTTGAGGTCGAACATAGTTTGCCATTTTAACCGCCGAGTTTGACGGTTGCGGGCAGGCCCCAACCTCCCCTTTCGGTTACGGGATAGACGCTTATCACCGAGTGGTCGGAGGCGGGTATTTCAATCCTCTCGGAGGGCGTTTCCAAAACGAGTCCCCCGTCGGTTATCACGAGAACTTTTTTTACCTCGGGGGAGGCGGCCCTCCACTCCAAAACGAGTTTGTCGCCCTCTTTTTTGACCTTGAATTCGGAAAAGTAGACCGCCCACCCGGGAAGGGGCTTTTCCTCCATCACCTGGAGCTGGCCCTCGGAAAAGACGGAAACGACTTTGTCGCCCTTTTTGACGGGAACCTGATAGCTCAGTTGGGACGCGGCCGCCGCCGAGGCTAAAAGGAGCAGGGCCGAAAGCCTCGCGCCCATGCCGAAAACCGATTGTATCGGCCAAAAGGAACGCTGGTAAAAGCGCAAGCCCTCAGGAACCCCTCAGCTCGGAGAGGATTTCGGCGGCCCCCGACTTCAGGAGTTTTTCGGCCAGGCGCCGGCCGACCTCCTCGGCCTCGAGGGCGTGGCCCTCTTCGGTGGCCTCGAAAAACCTCCTTCCCTCGAGGTCGGAAACGAAGCCTCTTATTCTCATCGAGCCGTCGTAGGCGACCTCCGCGAGCGCCCCCATCGGAACCTGACAGCCGCCTTCGAGGGTTTTTAAGAAGCTCCTTTCGGCCTTGGCCTCGGCCTCGGAGGCGGGGTCGTTGAGGGCCTCCCGCAGGAGCTGAAGGAGTTCTTTGTCCTCCTCGCGGGCCTCGACGGCTATTATTCCCTG
>JAADCT010000017.1 GCA_013154305.1 Aquificota bacterium | reverse complement strand
CTTAGAGCCATGCGCATTTCGCGAATACCATAAATTATTTGTGGGGTTTCTTAAAATGAAACCCTTGAAACTCAACGCCCTAAAGGGGTCCTCTCGAAACTAAAGCCCGCTAAAGCGGGATTGCGACAATCTTTTAATAAGTTCACGATGACTTTCGTCGTTTAACTCGAAACTAAAGCCCGCTAAAGCGGGATTGCGACGATTAGCGCTTTAATTTTTTCCATCGCTTATACCTCCTTCTCGAAACTAAAGCCCGCTAAAGCGGGATTGCGACAAAGACATTGCTTTTTCTTCAGGATTGATAAAAACCTTTAACTCGAAACTAAAGCCCGCTAAAGCGGGATTGCGACATTTGCCTGATACGATTTCTTTTAACTTTTTGGGAGAAAGACTCGAAACTAAAGCCCGCTAAAGCGGGATTGCGACTAAATAATTTTACGATAATCCGGATAAGTTTTTTTGAGTCTCGAAACTAAAGCCCGCTAAAGCGGGATTGCGACATTCCGTTCTCAATAGGTCCAACACAATTCTTCTGTTTCTCGAAACTAAAGCCCGCTAAAGCGGGATTGCGACTCTGGACATGAATAGGAAACCGTTTGCATTGATTATTAGCTCGAAACTAAAGCCCGCTAAAGCGGGATTGCGACGCTAAATAATGCAAATATATCTAATAGGTTTCCCGTTCTCGAAACTAAAGCCCGCTAAAGCGGGATTGCGACAAAATTTACTAGTCGCAACTCACTGTTAAGCCTCACATTTAAGGCTCGAAACTAAAGCCCGCTAAAGCGGGATTGCGACTAAGTAAACTTTTAAAGTTTTCGTCGCCATCTTCTCTCACCCTCGAAACTAAAGCCCGCTAAAGCGGGATTGCGACTCCGCCAACTCACGGCGGAAACGTTTTTGCTCCCGCTTGCTCGAAACTAAAGCCCGCTAAAGCGGGATTGCGACTGGGAAGCTCGAGCAGGTTCCCCGTCGAAACAATGAACTCGAAACTAATGCCCGCTAAAGCGGGATTGCGACTCGTGAATAACGGCAGCCTTGTTAAACTTATCCCTCCTCGAAGCTAAGGCCCGCTAAAGCGGGATTGCGGCGGTCTTTTCGAAAGTTCGTTGCCCACACCGCCGAAAGAGCCAAAAAAAAATGCCCGCCCAAGCGGGGCTTTACGATTTTCTTCTTTAAAAGTCAAAGTACGTTGAAGCTGGTTTACGCAAAAAGCTTTTAAAGTTTTCAAAAAAACTTACACTGGTTCCCCGATAGTTTCTTTTTCCAAAAAAGGTGTTAAAAGTCGCTTTTAAAACCGTCTTAGTTGTTAGCGTTTGTAATTTCCCTAAAGGGTCTTTTGTCAGGAACTTGAGGTTCCCGCGTGCGGGTTTGTCGGATTTCGAACCGCCCTTCGGAGGTTTTTAAGTCGGTCGTTTTAACCCGCCCGGTTCTTTTTACAAAAAGAACCGATAAGCGTTTTAAACAAAGAAGTAAGTAGACTTCTCTAAGGGACTGTTAAAAGTTTTCCAAAGGAGACCGCTTTCCGAGGGGACTCCCTTCGCTACCTCTCAAAAAACGGGAACTAAAAATTAGCTTCCTTCAAAGGTAAGGAAAAATTCTTTCGACCGCGGAAGGGAGGAGGCGGATTGATTAAAATTACCGTTTGAGAGTTTTAACGAATGCCGCTTAAGGTCTTTTTAAGGTTAAAGCTCTCCGAGCCGATTCGGAAAGAATTCCTCACCCCCGACGGAATTCACGGTCTCTTTTTTTCCCTTTTGGGGAAGGAGCTGGCCTCCGAGCTTCACGAGGCCTACGGGGGCGCAAAGCCCTATTCCCTCCACTGCGGGGGTCTCTTTACCGAAGGTTCCACCGACGAACTGAACTTGGAGGTCGGCCTGCTCGACGACCGGCTTACGGCACCCGTCCTTTCCGACCTTTACCTCAAACGGGGTAAAAACCTCTTTACCTTCCGCGGTAAGAAGATAAGGGTGGAGGCCCTCGTGCGGGTTTTGCCCTCGTGGATAAAGACCTACGAAGAACTGGTCGAGGACGGCAGGCTTTACCCCAAGGTCGGCGTCCGCTTCTTAAAGCCGTCCACTTTTAGGAGGAACTCGGTAGACCTGCCCTTCCCTTTGCCGGAGCTGGTTTTTAAGAGCCTCCTCAAAAGGTGGCTCGCCTTTTCTCCCGTCCGACCGGAGGTCGACCTTAGAAACTTTTACGACCGCGTTGAGGTGGAAAGGTACTCGCTTCGAACCCGAAAAGTGGTTCTGGCCTCCGGCGGAAAGCTGACCGCCTTTGAGGGGAGCGTCGTTTACAACCTTACCAAGGTTGGCGACGAAAGGGCCCTCCGCTGGTTTTCGACCCTGCTGCGTTACGCACTTTGGGCGGGCGTGGGAAGAAAAACCACCATGGGTCTCGGAAAGGTGAAAATAACACCTCTTAATGGAAACGCTGGTGGTGGACCAAGGCGCGGACCGCAGGACGATAGCCCGCCTGATGTTTAACCTGATAGTTCCCAGACCCATTGCTTGGATAACGACGCTGTCGGAAAACGGCAAGGTTAACCTCGCCCCCTTTAGCTTCTACAACGGAATTACTACGCGACCGCCCCTGATAATGGTGTCCATCGGGAGGCGAAAGGACGGCTCCTCCAAAGACACGGCCCGAAACATTCGTCGGAGCGGTGAGTTCGTCGTAAACCTCGTAACCGAGGAGTTTTTGGAGGCAATGGTCAAAAGCGGACAGGACTTTCCGCCCGAGGAGAGCGAGCTGGAGGCCCTCGGTCTCGAAGCCGAACCTTCCGTCGCGGTGGCCCCTCCCCGCGTAAAAGGCGTAAAGGCCGCTTTGGAGTGCAAACTCTACGAACTCATAGAAATAGGCGAGGCGCCGATGGACCTGGTTATTGCCAGGGTCGTGGCCTTCCACTACGAACCGAAGTTGCTCGAGACCTCAAAGGGGGTGGTGGGAAGGCTGGGAGGCAAACGCTACACGATAGTCGACAACGAGGTCGAGGTTATTCCCTGACGAGGTTCCGAACCCTTTTTAAAACCTCCTCGTGGGGAAGGTTCGTACGGAACCCCTCGGGGGAAAAGTGGGTTTCCACCCCCTCCAGTTCCCTCAAAAGGACCTTCTTCGGCGGGAGGAAGGGAAGTTTTAGGGCCTTTCCGAGGGCCGAAGTCTCGTAAAAACCCACCGTTTGGAGTTTGCTCTCCTTCACCACCGCCTTTAGGAGTTTCTTCGTCTCCGGTTGATGTTCCACCGAGGGAAGCTCTTTCAGCATTTCCTCGGCGTAGTCGGGATTCCAAAGCTCGCCGACCCACAGGGGACCGGCCCAATCGAGTCGATGCCCGCAGACGGGGCACTCGCGCGGCGCCCCGTTCCACCTTACGAGGGGAACCGTCGAGCGATAAAGGCACCTGTGGCAATAGAGTAAGTAACCGAACTTGTTTTTTACGAGTTCGTCCACCCTTCGGGCGCCCCGATACCTCTTTACGAAAACCCTAAAGTGGTGCAGGTAAGCGTAGGAAAAGAGCACCTCTATCGGAAGGTCGTACTGGAAGAAAACTTCGGCCACCTTCTTAATCAAAATCCGCACTCCGACCTCGTGATAAAACTCGTTGTCTATCGGTTTGGCGCCGTAGCGCCGCAAGCAGGTTTTGGGGTAGGTGCCGCTCAGCGGGGCCGTGTCGGTGGCCGTAATGCCTGCCACGCCCCTGTGGGCGAGCGCCTTGGCCGTTGCGTCCAAAAAGTCCACCGGGGAACCGAAGGGGTCAAGGTCAACGTAGTCGTAATACTTGGTCTTTAAAAGAAAAACCGAGGCGTCCTCGTTCCAGACCTCCACCTTTTCCGGGGGAATTTCGTTCAGCTCCAAGTTTCGGCGGGCGTACTTCAGGGCCTCCGAGGAGAGGTCGTTAATAAAAACCTTTTCCACGGAGGGAACCTCCTTCAAAATCCTTATGCTCCTTATCGCGGATGCCGCAAGCGGTTCGGCCACCTTTATCGGTCGGTCCTTTTCCCTTACGAACACCCTGAGAAGGAGAACGGTAAGGTCGCGGTTTACCGCCATCGCGGGATTGTAGAAAACCTCGTTCCTCTCCGTTATGTGTTCGACCACCTTCTGCGGAACCTCTATGACGGCCGCCCCTTCCTTAATCCTCGTTAGGGACATACCAAAAGCAATTTTGTTAAAAAAGGCTCTATGCTGGAAGAAGTCCACGAGCTGAGCGGTTGGGCCGCCCTCGTCGCGGCCTTACTCTTGCCCGTCAGCGGTCTGCTCCTTTGGCTTCAAAAGAAGCCTTTTTATTACAAAGTTCACAAAGCTTCCTTTGCCCTCCTTTTGCCCCCCGTTTTTATCCACCTGTTTACGACCGACGAAAGGTCTCTTCCCTTTTTGGTCGGAATTTTGCTTTTTACCTCGGCCGGTTCACTCGGCCTTCTTCTCTTTTTGGTCCGGGGGTTTAAAACTCCCCTATTGGTTCTGAAACTGCTTCTGACCCTGTCGGGCGGCGCAATACTCTACTACGCCCACCAAACGGTTGAAGAATACGAAGAAACCTTAGAACTTCACGAGGAAGAGGAACATTACGAGGAAGAGGAAGAGGAGGACAATTAACCTTCTTTTTCCTTCATCCGTTCGCCGATAATTTGCTCCTGAATGTTTTTGGGAACCTCTTCGTAGTGGGAGAAGGTCATTTGGAAGGTTCCCCTACCTTGGGTGAGCGACCTCAAGGTGGTTGCGTAACCGAACATTTCCGCCAGCGGCACGTGGGCCTTAATGGTCACGATTTGACCCTTTTTCTCGGTACCCAGGATTTTACCCCTGCGGGAGTTGAGGTCTCCGATAACCGCACCCATGTACTCCTCGGGAACCTCGACCTCGACCTCCATAATCGGTTCCAGGAGCACCGGCTGGGCCTTCTTGAAGGCTTCCTTAAAGGCCATTTGGGCGGCTATTTGGAAGGCGATGTCCGAAGAGTCCACCTCGTGATAGGAACCGTTGTGGAGCCTTACCTTAACGTCCACTATCGGATATCCGGCTATTACGCCGCTTTCGAGGACCTGCCTGATGCCCTTTTCCACCGAAGGTATGAACTCTTTGGGAATAACGCCACCGACGATGGCGTCCTCGAATTCGAAACCCTTACCCCTCGGCAGCGGTTCGAGGTCGATGACCACGTGTCCGTACTGACCCCTACCTCCCGACTGTCTGATGTACTTTCCTTCAACGTTTTTAACGGGAACCTTAATGGTTTCCCTGTAGGCCACTTGGGGTTTACCCATCGTAACGTCGATGTTGTATTCGCGCTTCATACGGTCGACCATAATTTCGAGGTGGAGCTCACCCATACCGTGAATGAGCGTTTGGCCGGTTTCGGGGTCAACGGTGGCCTTGAAGGTGGGGTCCTCCTTCATAAGTTTGTTGAGAACCTCGGAAAGCTTTTCTTGGTCCTTTTTGGTCTTGGGCTCGATGGCCATCGATATAACGGGTTCGGGAAATTCCAGTTTTTCCAAAACGACGGGGTGCTTTTCGTCGCTTAGGGTGTCACCGGTGGCGGCGTCCAAACCGACGACGGCCACGATGTCGCCGGCGTTAACCTCGGGAACCTCCGTCCGGTGGTTGGCGTGCATGAGGTAAAACCTGGCCAGACGCTCCTTCTTGTTCCTGGTGGCGTTGTAAACGTAGGTTCCGCTCTTGGCGTGGCCGGAGAAGACCCTGATGTAAGTGAGCTGTCCGGCGTAAGGGTCGGCCATTATCTTGAACACGTAGGCAACGAAGGGTTCGTCGTCGAGAGGTTTAATGACGACCTCTTCGCCGGTTTTAGGATTAATGCCCTTGATGGGCGGCAGGTCTATCGGCGAAGGCAGGTAATCGACCACCGCGTCCAGAAGCGGCTGAACGCCCTTATTTTTAAACGCCGAACCGCACAGAACCGGAACGAGTTGACGCTCTATGGTGGCCTTCCTCAGCGCCTTCTTGAGCTCCTCGTTGGAAATTTCCTCACCCTCGAGGTACTTCTCCATCAGCTCTTCGTCGGTTTCGACGATTGCCTCTATCATCTTCTCGCGCCACTCTTCGGCCTGCTCCCTGAGTTCGGGCCTTATTTCCCTGTATTCGTATTTGGCGCCGAGCGTTTCCTCGAGCCAAATGATTTCCTTCATTTCAAACAGGTCGATAACGCCCTCGAAGGCATCCTCGGCACCGACGGGAATTTGTATGGCCACCGGTTTAATGGTCAGCTTTTTCTCAACCTCCTCGAGGACCCTGAAAAAGTCGGCCCCCAGGCGGTCCATTTTGTTGATGAAGATGATTCGCGGCTTTTCGAACTTGTCGGCCCAACGCCAGTTGGCCTCCGACTGGGGTTGAACTCCCTCGACCGCCGAAAGGATAAAGACGATACCGTCGAGAACCTTCATGGAGCGGACGACTTCGACCGCAAAGTCTACGTGTCCCGGGGTGTCGATTATGTTGATTTGGTAGCGAATGCCGTCCTTGTCCCAGTAAGTGGCGGTGGTTGCGGCCGTAATGGTAATACCCCTTTCCTTTTCCTGGGGCATCCAGTCCATGGTGGCCGCACCGTCGTGAACTTCACCGATTTTGTAGGACTTTCCGGTGTAGTAGAGAATACGCTCGGTGGTGGTGGTCTTACCGGCGTCGATGTGGGCCACGATACCGATGTTCCTAAGGTGCTCTATGGGAACCTGCCTTGCCATTTTTTCACCTCCCTAAGGTTGTTTAAAAGTCTTTGAGGGGTCTAAAGGTTAAACAAAGGCTCAAAGAAACCGCCGAAGCGGTCTTAAGGGGCCGAACGCCCGAAGGAGAGGGAAAAACTCCTCCCAAAGGGTCCATAACGGCTTTACCACCTGAAGTGGGAGAAAACCTTGTTGGCCTCCGCCATGCGGTGGACTTCTTCTTTCTTCCTGACGGCACCGCCCTTACCGGCCACGGCGTCGATGAGCTCCTGCTTAAGCTTGTATTCCATTTTGTTCTTTTTGCCGTCGCCGATGTTCCTCTCGCGGGCGGCCTCCACTATCCACCGCAGGGCCAAAGAGATTTGCCTCCTTTCGGGAACCTCTACGGGAACCTGATAGGTTGCACCGCCCACCCGGCGGGTTCGAACCTCGTATTCGGGCTTTACGTTTTCCACCGCCTTTTCGAGAACCTCGACCGGCGTCATGCCGAGCTCTTTGGCCGCCTCCTCGAGGGCGGTGTAGACGATGTATTCGGCCACCGACTTTTTACCGTCCTTCATAACGCGGTTTATGAGCTTGTGAACCAAAACGCTACCGTACTTGTTGTCGGGCGGTATTTCCCTCGGGGGAACGGGTCCTTTCCTGGGCATGGTCAACCTCCGTCAATTATTTTTCCTCTTTGGGTCTCTTGGTTCCGTACTTGGAGCGGGACTGACGCCTGTGGGGAACGCCCGCCGCGTCGAGGGCACCCCTGATAACCTTGTACCTGACGCCGGGCAGGTCCTTAACCCTTCCGCCCCTGACGAGAACAATCGAGTGCTCCTGCAGGTTGTGTCCTTCTCCGGGTATGTAGGCCGTAACCTCTATTCCGTTGGAGAGCCTGACCCTGGTAACCTTACGCAGGGCCGAGTTGGGCTTTTTGGGCGTTACGGTGTAAACCCTCACGCAAACGCCCCTCTTTTGGGGGCAACCCTGCAGTGCCGGCGCCTTGGACTTTTTGGGTTTCTTCTCCCTGCCCTTTTTTATAAGCTGGCTTATAGTCGGCATTCGGTAAAGCCTCCTCCCAATTTAATTAATACCTGTAAAAAACGCCAACCTACCATTATAACATTCAATCGAAACAAACGGCAAGGCCGCCCTACCTTCCCCTAAGAACGTCGTGGACAACCAAAGGCTTTCCGGCCAGTTCCGAAAGCAGGTTTAAAGCCGCTTCGGTGCCCGAACCCATGGCGGTCGCCACCATCGTCTGGGCGCCCGCGACCAGTCCGGCGGCGTAAACGCCCGGTGCCGCTTTCTGCTTTTCGTCGACTTTTAGCTGAACCTTTCCCGGCCTCGGCGCCTTTTGATGGGGAATTACCTCGACCGGTAAGCCCTCAATTTCAAACTTGTGAAAACCGGTAGCCAGTATCAGCTTTTTGGCCCTAATCTTTTCCCCGCCCCCGGTGGTGAGAACGAAGTTTCCGTCCGTTCCCTCGATGCGGACGACCTTGTCGTTCAAAAGTTCCACGCCGAGGTCTTTTACCCTTCTTTTCATTTCCTCCAAAAGTTTGGGACCCTCAATTCCGACCTCGGCGGCTGGAAAGTTTTTTAGGACCGCCCTCTTTAGGTCGCTGTTTCCCTCGTCGACGACGAGAATTTTGGCGTTTTCCATAAAAGGAAGGTGGACCCTGGCGCTGGCCAGCGTTGCCGCGGCCGCCAGTCCGGCCGGTCCCCCTCCCACTATCGCAAAGTCGACCTCCCTCATAAGGGAATTAGCTTAGGTTCTTCCCCGGCGGGGTTACTACGACGAAAAACCCCGTTTCGGAGTCAAACTTTGGCCAAATTCGAAAGGGTTTAAGACCTTTGAAAGGAAAACTTTGAAAGGAAGAAAGGAAAGAGGGGGATTACTTCATGAGGTTTTTGATTTCGCACTTGAGGTATTCTTTGGCCAGCTCGTGGAGACCCATAGCTTCGAGGGTTTCAATCGAGATGTTTCCGGCGGGCAGGTTGTGGTCGACTTGGAACTTAACGACTGCCGCCATGGTTGCGTCGTCAAGCTGACCGGTGATGGGTCCGTTGTAGTAGCCGAGTTCCCTGAGCCTTTGCTGAATGATTTTGATTTCTTCGGGTTTGAGGTTGATGTCGCAGAGAACGGCGTCCCAGATTACCTCGGGACCCTTAATCATGATGGTCTTCCTGATGGTGTCGTACTTGGGCGGCAGCGGCTTCTTGGTGCAGGAGGCGTCCCTTACGAGCTCCTTAACCTTGATAATCTTGTACTCGGGCGGAACGGGGATTTTCTTACACTCGGGCGGTTTAACGAGAACCTTCCTTTGAATGGTAATGTATTCGGGCGGAACCTCTACCTTACAGTAAATACCGTCCTTGTAGGTCCAGATGGCCCTGGGCGGGGCAATCATAATCTTCTCTTCTTTGATTTCGTACTTGGCGGGAATTACCTCGATTTTGTGATAAGCGGGCCTTACGAGGATTTTCTTTTCAACTTCCCTGAATTGGGCCTCTTGAACTTGAACTTCGTATCCGCCGTCCTCTTTGATGTACTTGATGATGATTTCTTTGTAGGTGGGCGGTTTTACGAGTTTACCGTAACAGCATCCGACCGGTGCGTCCTTGGGATAGCTCATAGCGGGTGCCTGTTCGGCCAAGAGCTTCCTGATGATGGCGAGGAGCTCTTCGGGCGACTTTTGTTTGTAGGGACCCCAGTCGGTGTAAATCCTTTCCTTCTTCTCGACGATGGTTTGCGAGGGGGTGGTTACCTGTACGGGTTCGGTTTGATAGGTGGGTTCCGCAACTTGGGGTTCGGTTACTTGGGGTTCCTCAACCACGGGAGCGGGTTCGGGTGCGGCGGTTTCCTGAGGAGGTGCACACTGAGCTTCGTCAAAAACGCCGTAGGCGCCGGTTTCGCAGGACGGCAAAACTTCGACCGCGTTGGCGGTAACGGCCGCTCCTGCAAACAACGCGGCGGTCAATAGCACTTTCCCTTTCATCATGGGATAAAAATTATCTACGGCTTTCGTTTTTTGCAAAAAATCTTTGACAACCTAAGTGGAAATTCTTTGTCCAATTAAGGTGGTGCGGGCGCCGGGAGTCGAACCCGGACGGCCTTACGGCCAGCGGATTTTAAATCCGCCGCGTCTGCCAGTTCCGCCACGCCCGCTACCGGCCAAAAAGAAAATTCTAATTTTTTTTCTCAAAACAGCAACACCTTCATTAGCTGTTAATAATTGCCAATTAAGCGGTTGGCCTCCGCCGCCGGGACGGCTACTTATTAAATCTTGAAATGGAAGAGCGCGAAAAGGAGCTGTCAAAAGAGGGGGAACTTACGCCCGAAGGGGGCGCCACCAAAGAGACCGAGCCCTCCGAGCTGGAAAAACTTAAGGCTTACGCCAAAACTTTGGAGGAAAAGGTTAGGAAACTCGAAAACCTTGCAAAGGCGTCCAACGAGAGGCTCGTGAACCTTCAGAGGGAATTGGAGCTGGTTCGCAGCCGCCATCGGATGGAGTTGGAGGAAAAAAACCGCTACGGGATAGAAAAGTTTGCGAGGGACCTTCTGGAGGTTCTGGACAACTTCGAAAGGGCTCTCGACCACATGAGGGAGGTAAAGGAGTGCGCCGAGGTCTACAAAGGGGTCGAAATGATATACCTACAGATGAAGAGGATTTTCGAAAAGCACGGCATTACCGAAATAGTGGTTGAAAGGTTTGACCACTCCCTGTGCGAGGCGGTTTCGGCCGTTCCCACCGCCGAGGCGGAAGAAAACTCTATCCTCCAGGTGGTTCAAAAGGGTTACAAACTCCACGACCGGGTTTTGAGACCCGCCAAGGTGGTGGTGGCGGTAAAGCCCGAGGAAAAGCAAGAATAGGGGCTTACTCGAGCCCCTCTTCCTCTACGGGAAGCTCCTGCCTGTCCTTGTAGTAGCCGCAAAACGGACAAACGCGGTGGGGCTTAATGGGCTCGCCGCAGTGGGGGCAGGGAACCAGGTTTTGGGCCTTTACCTTGTTGTACCAGTGGGCCTTCCTCATGGCGGTTTTCGCCTTCGACTTCCTCGTCTTCGGAACGGCCATAGCTCCTTCCTCCCTTTAAAGTTCGCAAAAGTCTTTAGTATATCACCCGCCGAGGAAGTTTTCCGGCTCGAGCCGGGCGTCGACCTGAACCTCGTAGCGCTCCTTTTTAAGACTTTTTAGGCGTTCGGGCAAGCGGGCAAAGTCTTCCAAAAACCTTTCGCGGGCAACCTCCCAACTTTCCCTTTCCTTTAAAAGTTTCCCCTCCCTTACGACCTCCTCGACGAGGGCCTCCCCTTCCGCCCTTTCACCGTAAAGGGTTACGAAGTCGTAGTCCATCTTCCCGCCGGAGTAGAAGCGAAAGACCTGTTTCTTAAATGGATAGGTCTTTTTGCCGGCGCTCAACTTGAACTTGGGCTTTCCCTCGTACTCGACCAGTTTGTAGGCCACGTCGAGGTAGGGTTTGTCGGCGGACGTTACGAACTTCGTTCCCACCCCAAAACCGTCTATCGGAAGGTTCCTCCACTCCTCTATGGAGTATTCGTCCACGCCGCCGCTGACGATAATCTTGACGTCGGT
>JAADCT010000014.1 GCA_013154305.1 Aquificota bacterium | reverse complement strand
AGGACCGACGGAGGGAATCGCCGGGAAAATAAACACCTTTGGCGGTGAAGGTCGGCGTTTTTGACAGCGGGCTGGGCGGGCTGACCGTGCTGGCCGAATTGCTGAAGGCGGCCCAAGGGGTCGAGTTTTACTACCTGGGCGACACGGCGAGGGTTCCCTACGGCATCCGCTCGACCGAAACCGTCAGACGCTACGCCCTCGAAAGCGCCCGATTTTTAATGGAATTCGGCGTCGACGCGCTGGTCGTGGCCTGCAACACCGTTTCCGCCCGCGCCTTCGACTTTCTAAAAGAGAAGCTACCGAAAACGCCCGTCTTTGAAGTCGTTTCGCCCGCCGTTGCCGAGGCGGCCCGCACTGCAAAAAAAACCGTCGGCGTGATAGGGACGCCGGCAACCGTCACCAGCGGCGTTTACGAAAGAAAACTCAAAGCGGTCCGAAACGACCTGAAAGTCCTCCAAAAGGCCACCCCCCTCCTCGTTCCCCTCGCCGAGGAGGGGCTCGTCGAGGGACCCGTCGCCGAAACGGTTTTAAACCACTACCTTTCCCCCTGGAGGGGAAAAATCGACCTCCTCCTTTTGGGCTGCACCCACTATCCCCTTTTGGAGAAAACCGTAAAAAAACTCTTCCCCGAATGGAAGGTCGTAAACAGCGCCCGCCCCCTGGCCCGAAAGCTGAAACCCCTCCTAAAGGGCGGAGGAAAAAACGGCGTGCACCTCTTTTTTACCGACCGAACCGCCTTTCTCGACCGCTTTTTGGCCTCCGTAAAGCTCGAAGGCGAGGTCCGAAACTTCGAAGTAGTTTCTTTGGAATAAAGCCCGCTTCGCGGGGAGGAGATGAGGGCATTGATTTACCGCCGCGGCGGCCTCGGCGACACGCTCTTGACCTTCCCGCTGGCCGAGGCCCTCAAAAAAAGCGGTTTTGAGGTCCACTTCGCGGGAAACTACGACTACCTCCTACTGGGAAAGGAGGCCGGGCTCGTCGACCGCGTCTTTTCCGACCTTCCGCCCCGAACGGAGGACTACGACCGCGTCTTTCTCCTCTCGTTTCAAAACTTTACCGACCGACCCGACGCGGTTCTAATCAACCCCTTTCCCCCCGCGAGGGAACCCGTTTGGCGTTACTACCTCAGGGAAGCCGGATTTGAAGGATTTGAACCCTCGAAGGTTTTACCGCTTCCCTCCCTCCCCGATTGGGAGGGCAGGGTGGTCCTCCATCCCGGAAGCGGCTCGGAGAAGAAAAACGCACCCCTCGAACTCTTTAAAAACCTTTACCGCAGACTGGAAGGGGAGGAATTGAGACCGCTTTTCGTTTTGGGCGAGGCCGAAAGACGCCTAAAGGAGGAGCTGAAGGACTTTGACCTCTACGAGGTCAAAAACCTGCTCGACTTTGCCCGCCTTTTGAAGGGAGCGGCCGGTTTCGTCGGAAACGATTCAGGATTTACCCACCTGGCTTCCTATTTGGGAGTTCCGACGGTGGCCCTCTTTGGACCCACCGACCCGCTCGTTTGGGCGCCCTTCGGCCCGCTGACGGCGGTCCTTTACGAAAAGCTCGACTGCTCGCCCTGCTTTCCGAAAGACTGCACCGGACCCGTTCCCAAAGAGTGCCTGAAACGAATAGGGGAAAAAAGGGTGCTGGCAACCTTAAAGGGTCTAATGGAGAAGAGAAGAAAACCTTAGGAGTTTTCCTTGTCGCCTTCCTCCTTTCGGTCGGAGGGTTTTTCCTCCTCCCTCGCGCGGGAGCGAATTTCCTCCACCTGCTCCCTGGTGTAGCGGTAAACCTTGCCGCAAAAGTGGCAGGTAACCTCCAAAAATTGGTTTTCCTCAAAAATCTTGTCCACCTCCTCCTGCGGCAGGCCGGCAACCACCCCCTCGACAATCTTTTCGTCGCAGGGACAGTAGTACTCGATTTCCTTAAGGCCCAGCAGGTGGGGATTCAGCTCCTCGGGAATAATCATCAGCGCGATGTCCTCGGGCCGCTTACCCTGCTCGAGCAGGTCGCTGACGGGCGGAAGCTTCTTAACCGCGTCCTCTATCACCTGCAGGGCCTTTTCGCTCGTTCCGCCCATCTCCTGGACCATCCAACCGCCGGCCACCTTAACCTCGCCCTTCTCGTCGAGTTTGACGCCTATTCCGACGGCCGACGGAATTTGTTCCGACTGGGCCAGGTAGTAGGCGATGTCCTCCGCTATTTCCCCGCTGACCAGCGGAACCACGCCCACGTAGGGCTTGCCCATTCCCAGGTCCTTTATAACCGTCAGCGTTCCGTTTCCTATCGCGCGAGCTATGTCGAGTTTGGTCTTACCGTTTACCTCCTTCGTAAAGAGGGGAACGTCCGGATTTTTGACCAGTCCGCGGACGCGGCCCTTTCCGTCGACCTCGACGTAAACGTAGCCTATGGGACCGTCGCCCTCTATCTTCAGGCCCACCTTCTGGTCGGTGCCGTGCTTAATGAGGGAGCTGAGCAGTATGGCGCCGACGATGGCGCGGCCCATAACGGCGGCGGCCATCGGCGACAGACGGTGGACGCGCTGGGCGGTGCGGGCGGTGTTGGTCGCCTTTACGGCCCAAACGCGGAGCGGCTCCTCCTTCGGAACCGCCATTACTACGTAATCGCGGTCCTGAAAGTAGTCCTTTAGGTCCCGCTTGACCTGCTCGTCTATTTTCTTACGCCAGTCGTAGAAGGCGGTTTCCTCCCTTTCCCCTTCCGGGGGTCTTTTTTCCTCCTTTCCCATAAGAGGACAAATTTAAATCCAGTAGCGCAGGCGGGAGGCTATCGGCGTGTGGAGGTAAACGCGCGGGTGTTCGGTGGGCTTTCCCAAAAGCCACCCCTGGGCCAGGTCGGCCCCCAGTTCGTAAACGACGCGAAGCTCGTCGGGCTCCTCTATTCCCTCGGCCACCACCAGCATGTCGTTGGCGTGGGCCAGGTTTATCAGGTATCGCGTAATGTCGCGCTTTACCTTGTTTTTGTGGATGCCCCTTATAAAGACCATGTCGATTTTGATAATGTCGGGCATGATTTCGAGGAAGCGAAAGAGCGAGTCCTCGCCCCGCCCGACGTCGTCGAGCGCTATCATTATCCCCAGCTTCCGCCACTCCTGAACGAGTTCTTTGAGCTTTTGAACGTCGAAACCGGAGTATTCGGTAATTTCCACCACCACCTCCTTCGGCGAAATCTTGTACTTGTTGAGGAGGGAAAAGAGCTTTTCCGAGGCGAGGCGAACGTTTTGAAGCGATTCGGGAAAAAAGTTCAAAAATATCTTTATCGGCGGCGGGATTTCCTCCTTCTTCTTTTGGAGGGCCTTTTCGCGACAAGTCCAGTCGATGGTCTCCAGAATCGGTTTGGCGAACTTCATAAGGTAGTAAATGGGGAGCTTTCCCCTGCAGAGGGCCTCGAAGGCGTAAATTTCAAACCCCTTTAGGTCCACTATGGGCTGAAAAACCGGATAGAGGCTTTTTAGAATTTCGTCCCGCTGGTAGACGGTAAACTCCTCCACCAACTTATCGAAGGTCTTTAGGTTCAGGAGGGTCCTTATGAGGTTGTCGCGGTGGTTTAAAAATCCCTCGTCGGGAACGAAGGCCAAACGCAGATGCCTCAAAAAGTGCTTGTCGAGCTCGGCAAACCGGTCCAGTAGGCTTTCCTTCCTTTCGCCGGGGTAATCGACCAGGTGGAGGCCCGCCGCAAAGGGTTTTACGGTAAAGCCCTTTTCCTTGAGGTAGTCGAGAAAACTTTGCTTGTCCAGACCCGAGTAGTGGATTAAAAGGGGCATCGCGGTCGGTTGGTTATTTTAATTTTTCCCGTTTCGGGAAGGCAATCAGCACCCGCGGGTGGCCCAAAAAGTCTTCGACCACCTCGGCGTTCCAACCCTCCCTTTCGAAGACCTCGAGGAGGCGTTTTTTTTGAAAGGGCTCAAATTCGACGGCCAAAAAGCCGCCGCGCTTTAGTAGGGGTTTGCACGCGCGGGCAAAAAATTCGTGAAACTTGGTTCCGCCGGGTCCCCCAAAAAGGGCCAGCGGATTTTCGTAGAGGACTTCGGGCGGCAGGTTCTTCCGGTCCTCCTCGGCCACGTAGGGCGGGTTTGAAACGACGAAGTCAAAACCCTCCCTTTCGAGGTGGGGAAGAAGCTCAAAGGCGTCGCCCTTTAGGAGCTCGAGGCGGTCGGCAACGCCGTGGAGGCGGGCGTTTTCGAGCGTGTTTTCGTAGGCGACGGGGTCGAGTTCTATTCCCACCATCTCGAGGCGGGGCAGTTCGGCCAACAGGTTTACCGCTATGCAGCCGCTGCCGGTTCCCACCTCCAGTCCGCGAAGCGGCCTTTTTCCGAAACGCTCCTGAATCAGGTTTAAGACGGTTTCGACGAGCAGTTCGGTGGCCGCCCGCGGCGCCAAAACGCGGGGCCGCAGTTTAAAAGTTCGGCCCAAACAGTCCCACTCGCCTATGAGGTGGGCCACCGGAACGCGCTCTTTGCACCGCTTTTTTAGGAGTTTTTCGAGCCTTTCGGGGTTGCGGAAGGTTTTTTCCTCCTCGAGGGGTAAAAGGGAGGGGTCGACCCCCTGAAGGTGGGCGACCAAAAAGAGACAATCCCTTTCGTAGGTCTCTATCCCGCACCTTTTTAAGGTCTTTTTGCACCTTTCGAAGGCCCCTTTTACGGTTTCCATTTTCGCTTCCTTCAGGCGGAGGTTTGGGAGCCTCCTCCCCCGATGCGGCGGCTCCTTTCCATCGCCTGCTGGGCCAGGTATTGGTTTCCGAACTTTTGAAGGTTCAAAAACTCGGTTTCGAAAATTTCGAAGTGGCGCTCCTCGTCGAGGACGACCTTCTTAAAGAGTTGTTCGGTTCCGAGGTCGCGGTCGGTTGCCACCACCTCTATGGCCCACTTGGAGTAGTTTTCGATGGCCTCGGCCTCGCTCTTCATGGCCCACTCGAGCATCTCCTTGGGGTCGTGGATTTTTTCGACCGGTTTGGGAAGTTTGCCCAGCTCCACGTCCCCGCCCAAAAAGAGGACCCGCTCGGCGAAGGCCTCGACGTGGCGCATCTCCTCTATCGCTATCCTCTTAAAGATGTTTGCCAGAACGTCGTAACCCATGTCGTTTAAAACGAAGTGAAAGTACATGTACTGGTGGAGGGCCAGCTCCTCCTCCGCTATGGCCCTGTTTAGAAGTTCGACGCTTTTGGGATTTCTCATGACCTTCACCTCCTGCAAAGAATTTGCGAATTCTAATTTACGACGGCGATTGTAAATTTGCAAGGGTCAGAGCTCCGACAGGCGGTCGAGAACGCGGGAGACCAACCTCAGGACCTCCCTTTCGGGCCCCTCGAAGGCGAGCGACAAAAAGGCGGGAGGGGTTTGTCCGACGACGCGGGCGTCGACGAAGAACCTTTCCCCTTCGGGGAGGCGGAATTCGACCGTAAAAGGCGGTGGGGGAGGCGGACCCTCTTTGGGGGTCTTGAGTTCGACCTTCGCCCCGCCTAAAGATAGGTCGACCATTACTCCCGACCCGAGGGGCGTGTCGACGAGAACGCCCAGCGGGAGGGTGAAAAAGCGCCTGAAGCGCCTCCTTTCGACCTCGGGCGCCCCTTCGTTGCCCAAAAGTCGGAGGGCGGAGTAGAAAAATTCCGAGGCCTCGGCGGCCGGCCTTTCGAAGGCGGCGGAGACAAAGTCGGGCCCGGCGGCCAAGGTCTTGAGAACGAGGTGAAACACCCTCTCGGCGTCCTTTCCTTTCACCTTCAGGCGGGCGTAAAAACTTTCGCCCTCTTTCAGCGGTAAACCGGTCTTCTTCCACTCCTTTACGCGGACCTTAAGGCCGCCCAGGGAGGCGTTTTCGACGAAACCGGTAAAGTACTCGCTTTCGGCCTCAATGCCCAGGTGGAGGAGGGGATAGCGGACGAAGCGCCGCCTCTCCGAAAGGCGACCCAAAAGGACCAGTTTCAGGGTTTCCTTTTGGGGGTCAAACTCGTAGGGTGCCACCTTTAAAAATTCCCCCGCGGGGGAGGCGGTTCGGACCAAGTAAGGGCGAAGGAGTTCGACCCCTTCGGGGGCGTCGACGACTTTACCGACCGCAAAGAGGTCGTCGACCCTTTCGACGCGGAACTTAAAGCTCCTTATCGGATTTTCCGGCAAAAAGGCGGCGTAAGTGCGTCCTACCTTCAGCTCCATTAAATCACCCCGTGGGCGCGGCCCACCAACTTTTTAAAGTTAGAAATGCCTTTTCGGGAAAGGTAGGACTCGATGCCCTCGAGGACCTTCAGCGGCGCCAGCGGGTCGTAGAAGTTGGCGGTTCCCACCTGAACGGCCGACGCGCCGGCCAACACGTGCTCGAGGGCGTCCTCGGCCTTGGAGATGCCGCCGACGCCTATTATTGGAACCTCGAAGCCCACCTCCTCAAAGGCCTGATAGACCATTCGAACGGCTATGGGCAAAATCGCCGGTCCCGACAGTCCGCCCGTCTTTATCGACAGTTCGGGCCTCATTTTTTCGACGTTTATTTTCATACCGAGGACGGTGTTTATCAGCGAAAGGCCGTCGGCTCCCGCCTCGACGCAAACGCGGGCGAACCTCTTTACGTCGCCGACGTTGGGCGAAAGCTTCACTATCACCGGTTTGGTGGCCACCTTTTTTACCCTCTCGACGAGGGAGGCCAAAATCCTTTCGTCGTGGCCGAAGACCATTCCCCCCTTTTTGACGTTTGGGCAAGAAACGTTGAGCTCGTAGGCGACGATTTTTTCGGCCCCCTCGAGGGCCTTTATCACCTCGGCGTAACCTTCCTCGGTTTCCTCAAAAACGTTGGCCACGAAGCGGGTGTCTATCTTCTCCAGTTCGGGATAAATCTCCTTCAGAAACCTTTCGACGCCCGGATTTTGGAGGCCTATGGCGTTGAGCATTCCGCAGTAGGTTTCCACTATGCGGGGCGGCTCGTTTCCCTCCCTCGGCTTCAGCGAAAGGCCCTTTAGGACCACCGCCCCCAGTTTTGAAACGTCGTAAATTCGGGCGGCCTCGAGGCCGTAGCCGAAGGTTCCGGAGGCCACCCAAACGGGATTTTTAAATTCGATACCCCAAAGGTTTATCGAAAGGTCGACCGACATAAGGAATTGATTTTCGACGCGCCGAAGGGGAAAAAAGAAGGAGAGGTTCAGGCGATGGAGTAGGCGAATTCGGGCCGCTCGTCGACGAGTTTGACGTCGGTAGCCCCCTCGGGCAAGGGAACGACCTTGGTTCTCTTTACCCACCTTTCGGGCAGGCGGATGACGGTATTGCCCTTCCTGATGACGGCGGGACCCACCAGCGTTTCGTAGGTGATGCGAACGCCGTAAACCTCTCGGCCGAAGCGGTTTTTAAACACGCCGGGCCCTTCCATTTTGAGGTTTCGGATGATGCCGGGGAAGTAGACGCGCTTGGCGTAGTAGCGTTTTCTCTTGGGATTGTAGTAAACGAGCCACTTGACGGTTCCCTGTTTGTACTTGGCTTCGGTGGGAATGTAGCGCTCGGCCTTTTCCTCCTCCTCCAGCAGCCTTTGGACGTATTGCTCGATGGTTTCGTCTTCGCGGATTTCGTTTTCGCTCCAGCGTTCGAATTCGAGCTTCCAGCCGTTGGCCTCGGCTACTATGTTGGCCGTCTTTATCGTCCTCTCCTCTTCCTTTTCGACGAGCTCCTCAATCTTGTCGATGACCTCGGCAAAGCGTTCCCTGAAGTCGGGCGTGTGGACCAGGGCCACTATGAGGTCGCTCTCCCTTTTTAGTTTCTCCAACTGTTCGGGCGTTTCGGCCAGGACCATCGCCTTTCGGATGTTGCAAAAGTCGCGGCGGAGCTCCTCCAAAATTTCGGGCGTGAGCTTCAGCTCCAGTATCGACTCCTGAACCTCCCTCAAAACCTCCTCGGGAATTTGTTTGAGCCGTTCCTCAATCGAGATTTTGTCCTCGCCCCACGGGTGATACTCGCGGTCCCAACCTTTCACTTTGGCTATGTAGTTGGCCAGGCGCACGGTGGCGCGGTTTTCCTCGCAGGCTACCTCGCGCATTTTTTCTATGAGCGGTCCGAACTTTTTCTTCCAAAAGGGCGAGTAGGTCAGCGTGCAAAGGTAGTCGGAGCGCTTTTTGAGGTCGGTCAGCTCCTCCGGGGTTTCGACCGAAAGCATCTCGTCGCGGATGATGCAGTTAATCCGCCGAATGTCCTCGGGCCCTTCGACCTTTCCGTAAAGCCTTCCCATGGCTTTTTAATTTGAAAAACTTGCTATAAAAGGGCAACCTCTTTGAAGGCCTCCCCTTGCCGGGGAGGGTTTTTTGCAGTCCGAAAAGGGACTCGAAAGGGCGGGCCGAACCCGCAAAGGTATCCTAATTTCAATTGGAAATAAACGCGAGGAGGGAGGAAGGATGTACTACTTTGACCCGGTGGGGGCGATGCTCAACCTCCTTTGGTGGTTTCTCATCATCTTCATCATCCTCCAGCCGTGGCTTTCGAGAATTCAGCTCCAAAAGGCGCGCGAGAGCCTGATACGGCGGCTGGAGCAGAAGCGAAAGAGCCGGGTCATTACGATGATTCACCGCCAGGAGACGATGGGCTTTTTGGGAATTCCGATTTTCCGGTTTATAACCATTGAGGACTCGGAGGAGGTTCTGAGGGCCATAAGGATGACGCCCGACGACATGCCGATAGACTTCATCATCCACACGCCGGGAGGACTGGCCCTGGCGGCGACCCAAATAGCCAACGCGCTGGCCGACCACAAAGGGGAGGTCCGCGTCATAGTTCCCCACTACGCGATGAGCGGGGGAACTTTGATAGCCCTTGCGGCGGACAAGATTATTATGGACCCCCACGCGGTCCTCGGTCCGGTCGACCCTCAGCTCGGAAGCCTACCGGCCGCCTCGATTAAGAAGGCGATGGAACAAAAGCCGGTCGAAAAGCTCGAGGACCAAACGCTGATTTTGGGCGACGTCGCCGTAAAGGCCCTCCGGCAGATGTACGACTACGTTTACAACCTTCTTCTTAAGAAGAAGTATCCCGAGGAGGTTGCCAAAAGGGTGGCCGAGGACTTTACCCAGGGTAAGTGGACCCACGACTATCCCCTAACCTACGAGCTTCTCAAAGAGTACGGTCTCAGGGTTTCGACCGACGTTCCGGAGGAAGTTTACGAGCTGATGGCCCTCTATCCCCAGCCCAAGCAAAACGCCGTTCCCTCGGTCCAGTACATTCCCGTTCCCTACAAAAACAACGCCCAAACCCCGAAGGGGCTTTCTTAACCTTTCTTCTTTTTAGATGTTTACCGGTTTGGTCGAGGCGCTGGGCGAGGTCGTTTCCCTCTCTTTGTCTCCTTCAAACTCGCGATTGCGGGTTCGGGCGCCGCTGGAGGGCGTCCGCGTCGGCGACAGCGTTGCCGTAAACGGCGCCTGCCTGACGGCGGTTGAGGTCTCGGGCGACGGCCTGACTTTCGACCTTTCGAGGGAAACGCTGGAGCGGACCAACCTGAGGTTTTTAAAACCGGGGGACGAGGTAAACCTCGAAAGGGCGCTGACCCTGAACAAACCCTTGGGGGGTCACTTGGTTTTGGGCCACGTCGATACGGTGGGAAGGATTGAGGTTCTCCGTCCGGTCGGCGAGCACCACCTCCTCAGGGTTTCCTTCGACGAGAGGTTTTCCCCCTTCGTGGTGGAAAAGGGTTCGATAGCCGTCGACGGCATCAGTTTGACCGTAAACCGCGTCGGTCCCAACTGGGTGGAGATTAACGTGGTTCCCCACACCTTCAGGTCGACCAACCTGCGCCGCCGCCGGGCGGGGGATTTGGTAAACCTGGAGTTTGACCTTTTCGGGAAGTACGCGGTTCGCTACCTCGAAAGGGTTTTCGGAAAGGAGCGGCGTCTTTTGGAGTTCCTTTCGGACCTTCGACCTTTCGGAGGTCTTTAAAAATTAGCTTCTTATGAATCCCCTTTTGGTCGACGAGCTTTTGAAGGGCTACCTTTTGGAGGACTTGGGTCGCGTCGACCTCACCACCGAGGGTATTTTTCGGGGCGAGGTGGTCGAGGCCGAGATAGTGGCCAAGGAGGACGGGGTTTTGGCGGGCCTTCCCTTCGCCGTTAGGGTCTTCAGGCTTTTGGGCGGGGAGTTGGAGGTAAAGGGGGCCCTGCGGGAGGGTTCGGAGTTTAAAAAGGGCGACGCCGTTTTGAGGCTCCGCGGAAGCGCCAAAACCCTCCTTTCGGGCGAGAGGGTTGCCCTAAACGTTCTTCAGCGGCTTTCGGGAATTGCTACGAAGACGCGGAGGATGGTTTTGAAGGTCCGCGACCTTCCGGTAAAGCTTTTGGACACGAGGAAGACGACGCCCGGTTTTAGGCTCTTTGAAAAGTACGCGGTAAAGGTGGGCGGGGGCGAAAACCACCGCTACGCGCTCTACGACATGGTCCTCATAAAGGACAATCACGTAAAGGTGGCCGGTTCGATAACGGAGGCTGTAAGGCGCGTCAGGGAGCTGATACCGCCGGTTTACAAAGTGGAGGTGGAGGTTTCGAACTTTGAGGAGTTGGAGGAGGCGCTGGGGCTGGAGGTCGACTTCGTCATGCTGGACAACTTTTCGGTCGAGGAGGCGCGGGAGGCCGTAAAGCTGGCGCGGGCAAGGAGGCCGCAGGTAAAGCTGGAGGTCTCGGGCGGAATAAACGAGGAGAATGTAAGGGATTACGCCCTTACGGGGGTGGACTTCGTCTCGAGCGGGTCGATAATCCACTCGGCGCGCTGGCTCGACTTTTCGATGAGGGTTCTTTGAGAAAACTTTCCCGAAGGGCTTTAACCTTTCTTTCCTTTATGAAAGCCTATCCCGAGTGCGTGCCCTGCGTCGTAAGGCAGGGGCTGAACGCCGCCGAGCGCCTCAACCTTCCGAAGGAAAAGCTCTTTGAGGTCGTAAGAGAGGGCGTTCGTTTTATGGCCCGCTTTGAGACCTACGACCGTTCGCCGGCCTACTACGCCTACCACGTTCAACAAATCGTCAAGAGGATAACGGGCGAAAGGGACCCCTTCAGGGAACTGAAAAAGTTGGCCAACCGAAAGGCGGAGGAAATTTTGAGCTCCCTCAACCTGGATGAGATTTTGAATTCCGGCGAAAGGCTCCGAAACGCCCTGAAACTCTCGGCGGTGGGAAACCTCCTCGACTTTGCCATCCTCCCGGTGGAGGAGGCCTTTAAAAAACTCTTTGAGTTTCTGAAAAAGGACTTTGCGGTCGACGACTACGGGACCTTTAAAAGGGAACTGGCCTCCTCGGGGAGGATTTTGATTTTGGGCGACAACGCGGGGGAAATCGTCTTCGACAAGGTCCTCGTGAGGGAACTGAAGGCCCTGGGCAAGGAGGTCGTTTACGCCGTCAAGGGGGGTCCGATTTTGAACGACGCCACCTTGGAGGACGCAAAGGAGGTTTCGATGACCTCCCTCTGTAAGGTAATAGACAACGGAAACGACCGCGTCGGGACGGTTTTAAAGTACGCCTCCGAGGAGTTTCTGAAAGAGTGGAGGGCGGCCGACCTGATTTTGAGCAAGGGCCAGGCGAACTTCGAAAGCCTCAGCGAATACGACGAAAAGCCTATTTACTTTCTGCTGACGGCCAAGTGCAAACCCGTGGCCGAGGAGGTGGGCGCCCGAAAGCCCGGCGACCTCGTCTTTAAAAGAAACCCGGCACCCCCGAGGGCCTAGTCGAGCCCGAGAAGTTTTTTTGTTTTTT
>JAADCT010000046.1 GCA_013154305.1 Aquificota bacterium | reverse complement strand
TTGACCCCAAAAGGTTTAACCCTCCCCTTTCGAATGAGAGACTCTTTAAGCTCCTTGGCGAACTATCCCCCGAAGAGTTTGAGGAACTAAGAAAGCGCTTCGGGCTTAAAGGGGACTTTGACGGGATTGAGGGTTAGATAGTTATCATAGTTTATACGATGTATAAACAAAGTTTGAAAAAGTGGGGAAACAGTTTGGCGGTGAGAATTCCCAAGGCTATAGCCGATGCGTTGGAGTTAAAGGAGGGCTCAAAGGTGGAGGTAAAAGTGGAGGGAAACAGGATAGTGATAATCCCCAAAAGGGATTTGAAGGAGCTTTTAGGTCGTATTACCCCCGAAAGCGTCCACGGAGAAGTGGATTGGGGAAAGAGAGAAGGTAATGAAGTCTGGTAGGTTTATTCCGGAAAGAGGCGACTTGGTTTGGTTGAATTTTTCCCCTCAAAGCGGGCACGAACAGGCGGGAAGAAGACCCGTCCTTTGTCTCTCTCCCAAAGAATACAACGCCAAAACCGGTTTGGGCATCTTTTGCCCCGTAACCTCAAAGGCAAAGGGTTATCCCTTTGAGGTTAAACTGCCCGAAGGTTTAAAGGTTTCGGGAGTGATTTTGGCGGACCAAATCCGAAGTCTTGATTGGAAAGCGCGAAATGCCGAATTTATCGAAAAAGCTCCAAAGGAAGTTTTGGAGGAAACCTTGGAACTTGTTCGCTTGTTGCTTTTTTAATTGTATTTTTTGGTTGGTTAGAGGATAACTCCAATTAAAAGGTTTCTAACCCTTTTGGAGGAGGTTTGAAATGAGGGAGAAAACACTTTCCGACATAGAGAGGGAATACCTTCGAAAGATAACCACCTTGGAGGAGTTTGAGAGGTTTTTGGAGGAGGTTGAGAACCATCTTAGGGAGCTGGAAGAGGACCTCAGGCTCTCTCCTTACCTCTCCAAGAGGGAAAAGTTTGCTAACCACCTTCTGGCGGTGAACCTGTTTTTGATTTTGTCGGACCTGAGTAGGTTTGTCGAAGAGTCCAGGGACTTAGAGGACGCGGACGACGAACTTAAACCGGTTTTGGAGGAGTTTCTCAGCGAGGAGAGAAGAAGGCTTTCGGAGGTCGTTCCCCTCTTTAGGACCCTCGAAAAGCTTCCCGACCGCCTGGAGGACCGAATTCTCCGCCTGGCGGAAAAGGCAAGCCGGTTGGAGGAGCTTCACGCCGCCCTGACGGAGGGACTTTTGGACGAAGGCCCCTTCGACGGAGAGGACGAAAAGCCCGCCCTCCACTGAAAGGAAACGCCCCTCTTTCCCTCCCACGGGGTCCCCGCCGCCTCGAGTTCCCTTTTGGGGAAAACTTCGGACGCTCCCTCCCGGGGGAGCGTTTTCGAAGGGACCGAAGGAGGACGCCTCAGTTCGGTTTTCCCCCTTCGGTTTTGGAAACCTCGTAGAGCCTTTTAAAGTCCTCGACCGAAAGCTCCTCGACCCTTTTGGCGGGGTCGACCCCCGCCTTCTTCAGGACCTCCTCGGGGAGCTTCTGCTTGAGCATCTTCCTCCGCTGGGCAAAGAGCCTTTCCAAAAAGCTTTTGTAGTCCTCGAGGTCGTAGGGCGGTTGACTTTCTTTTGGTTTCATCCTTATTACGGCCGAGACGACCTTCGGCGGCGGATAAAAGAAGCGGGGAGGAACGCTCATCAGATACTCGGCGTCGAAGAAGGTATTCAAAAGAACGCCCAGCCAGGAGGGCTTTTTGTGGCGCAGCGTCAGGCGCTCGGCGACCTCCTTTTGCAGCATGAAGACGGCCCGCTCGAGGCAATCCTTTGCCCTTATTGCGTTTAAAACGATGAGGGAACCGACGTTGTAGGGGAGGTTTCCCACCAGTTTAATCGGTTTTCCGAACGAGCAAAAGTCGACCTCGGTGGCGTCGGCCTCCCTGACCTCAAAGGCGGGAAAGGAGGAAAACCTCTCCCGAAGGAGGGGAACGAGCTCGCGGTCCACCTCGAGGGCCACCAGCTTTTTGGGTCCCCTTTTTAGGAGCTCCTCGGTTAAAACGCCCGTTCCGGGTCCGACCTCGACCAAGAGGTCGTCCGGCTTGACGGCGAGGGCGTCGGCTATCTTCTCAACCACCCCCTTGGACCTCAGAAAGTGTTGTCCCAGAAACTTCTTAGGTCGGACCATCTTCCCCTTCCAAAAACCGTTTTATCAGGTCCTCGACCTTCCGCTCCTTGCGGCAGTAGAGACAAAGTTCCTCCCCCTCGGGGGCCGTAAATCGGCGACCGCAGGAGGGACAAACGGCCGCCCTTCCGCGGGCGACCGCGCGGCGTGCCCCCATCGAGTTGTAGCGGGGCACGAACTTCTTTTCCAGCCGCAGGGCGGAGTTGGGGCAAACCTTTTCGCAAAGCCCGCAGTCGGTGCAGAGGACCTGCGTAAAGTAGAGGACGCCCTCGGCGTCGGCCGAAAGGGCCCTGGTGGGACACCAAAAGGCGCAAACGCCGCTTCCCTGACAGCGGCCCCGGTCGACTTTCGGCGTGGCAAACCGCAACCTCGGCTCCTCGACCTCCCTCTCGCACAGGCGCGAGGGCTCTATCAACTTCACCCGTTCGAAAAACAGTTGCCTCCAAAGGGGGAGGTTGAGCCTTTCGCTGACGGAGGGTTTCGGTTTCTCCTCCCCCAGCAGGAGGGAGACCTCGTTTTCCGCCTCCAGTTCCGAAAGGTCGACCTCACCCTCCGAAAGGACCACCTCCCCCTCGGCCCGGTGGTAGTGGAGAAGGAGCGAGGCCTCCTCGGCGTGGGAGCGGATAAAGGGCAAAAGTTTTTCCCCTTGGGGACACCGCCCGCAGGCCGAGGCGTCCAAAACGACCTTACCCCCGTGGTGGATGGCCAGGGCCGCCAGCAGTTCCCCGTTTAGGAGCGCCAGGCAGGGAACCTTAACGGCGACGCGGTCGTCCGAAAGGAAACAGCCCACCGAAAGGTGTTTTCCCTCGGTAAAGAGACCCGTAAGGTCGTATTCGACCTCGAAGACCCTTACGGGACACTCGGCAAAACACAGACCGCAAAGGGTGCACTTTTCAAAGTCGACCTTCGGTCGGTTTCCCTCGAGGGTTATCGCCCCGTGGGGACAAACGGCGGCGCAGCGGTCGCACGCTTTGAGGTTGGGCTGGTTTACGCAGTTTTTGTCCTCGACCTTGAGGGGAAAGGAGGAAAGCAGGTCCAAAAAGAGTTTGGAAATCGCCATTTAAGACCTATGTTAGGAGCGCAGAATTTGAAGGGCCTCCTCGGCGCTCTTTCCCTCGTGGACTACGGCCCTCATGGCGCGGACCATCTTTGCCGGGTCGTCGGCCTGAAAGACGTTTCTGCCTATCGAAAGGCCGGCTCCGCCGGCTTTTATCGCCCCTTCGACCATCTTCAGAACTTCCTCAACGCTCTTGGCCTTGGGTCCGCCGGCTATTACCACGGGAATGCCGGCCGCCTCGACGACCTTGGCAAAGGTTTCGGGGTCGCCGGTGTAGGGAACCTTTACGATGTCGGCGCCCAGCTCGGCCCCCAAGCGGGCGCAGTGGGCCACCACCTTCGGGTCGTATTGGTTTTCGATTTTGGGTCCCCGACCGTAGACCATCGCCAGCAGGGGAACCTGCCACTCCTCGCAGGCGCGGGCCACCAACCCAAAGTCGCGGAGCATCTCCTTTTCGCCCTCGGCCCCGACGTTGACGTGGACGGACACCATGTCGGCGCCGAGCCTAAGGGCCTCCTCGACGGTTCCCACCAAAACCTTGTCGTTCTTACGGGGCGACCAATCGGTCGAGGCCGAAAGGTGAACGATGAGACCGACGGTCTTGCGCCCGTCTTCGAAAACGAGGCGGACGTTTCCCTTGTGAAGGACTACGGCGTCGGCGCCGCCTTCGGCCACCTTGCGAACGGCCTCCTTAATGTTGACGAGACCTTCGATGGGTCCGGAGCTGACGCCGTGGTCCATCGGAACGATTATTACCTTCCCCGTTTCCGGATTTATTACGCTGTTTAAGCGTATTTGCTTGCCTACGCCCATTTCAGAAACTCAAAATTTTACCGTTTCGGGTCTTTCGCCTCCCCGGCCGAAGGCCGGGCTTTTAATCTTTTAAAAAGGAGATGGCAAAGCAGGGCGGGATTAAGATTATCGCCAAAAACAAGACGGCGCCGCGGGACTACGAAATTTTAGAGCGCTACGAGGCGGGCATAGTGCTGCTGGGACCGGAGGTGAAGGCGCTTCGCGAACACCCCAACGTCTCCTTCCGCGACAGTTTCGTAAAGATAAAGGACGGTGAGGCGTGGCTCCTCAACCTCTACATTCCCCCCTACCGGCACAACACCCTGATGAAGGTGGACCCCTTGAGGACGAGAAAGCTCCTCCTCCACAAGAGGGAGATAAAGCGCCTCGCCGGTAAGGTCGAGCAAAAGGGTCTGACGATTATCCCGCTGTCGCTTTACTTTAAAAACGGAAAGGTAAAGGTGGAGATTGCGGTGGCCAAGGGTAAGAAGAAGGCCGACGTCCGGCGCGAGCTTAAGGAAAAGGCCATGCGCCGCGAGCTGGAGAGGGAATTCAAGGGCAAGCTCAAGCTTTAAGGCCTCCCCGATTCCTTAAATTGGATATTTACCATGGAGCTCCTGCGGCCGGTCGACTACCGCAAACTCCGCGAGGAGATAGAGAGGCTGAAGCGGGAGAAAAATGCCGTCATCCTGGCCCACTACTATCAGCGGCCGGAGGTTCAGGACGTTGCCGACTTCGTCGGCGACAGTCTAGACCTGGCGCGCAAGGCCAAGGAGGTCGACGCCGAAATCATCGTCTTTTGCGGCGTCCACTTTATGGGCGAAACGGCGAAACTCCTCAATCCGGAAAAGAAGGTTTTGATGCCGGAGCCGAAGGCCGGCTGTGCCATGGCCGACACGGCAACCGCCGAGGCGGTCCTAAGGCTTAAGGAAAAGCATCCCGACGCATGGGTCGTCTCCTACGTCAACACCACCGCCGAGGTAAAGGCCGTCAGCGACGTTTGTTGCACGTCGGCCAACGCCGCCGGGATTATCGAAAAGGTCCCCTCGAAGGAGGTCATCTTCGTTCCCGACAAGGGTCTGGCCTACTTCATTTCCAAAAAGGTGAAGGACAAAAGGATTGTTCCCTTCGAGGGTTTCTGTCCCGACCACTACCTCTTTACGGGAAGGATGCTCGAAAGGCTTAAGGAGCGCCATCCCGGCGCACCGGTGGGCGTTCATCCGGAAACGCCGCCGGAGGTTCAGGACGCGGCCGACTTCGTCGGTTCGACCTCCCAGCTTTTGAGGTGGGCAACCGACCCCGCCCTCGGCGCCGACGAGGTCGTAATAATCACCGAGATAGGTCTGAAGTATCAGATGGAAAGGAGAAATCCCTCGAGGCGCTACGTCTTCCCCACGCCGGAGGAGGGAACCGGCTACCTCTTTTGTCCCCAAATGAAGTCGATAACCTTGGAAAAGGTCTACGAAACCCTGAGGGAGGAAAAAAACGAGCTGACCCTGCCCGAGGGGCTCGTCGAGCGCGCCAGAAGGCCGATAGAGCTTATGCTGGAGTGGAGTTGAGGCGATGGGGGTCCGACTGGAGAGGATTAACAGTTTGATAGCGCAGGAGGTGGCCGAGCTCCTGCGGGAGGAGTTTCCGCCGGAGGAGGTGGGTTGGATAAGCGTCACGGGCGTAAAGACGGCGCCCGACCTGTCGGAGGCCGTCGTCTTCGTTTCCGTCTTTCCCGAGGAGGCCGAAAGGAAGGCCCTCGAGGCGCTTACCCGGCGGTCCGGTCTCTTTAGGCGCCACCTGGCCAAAAAGTTGAGGACCAAAACGGTTCCCCGACTGCGGTTCGAGGTCGACGCTTTGACCAAGTTAATGGAAAGGGGCGCGATTAAACCCCCCGAAGGGGACTAGGGGAGACCCTCCGTCGGCAGGTTTACGAACCTGATTTTTCCCCTCGGCGGGTCGAGGCTCTCGAGTTCGAGACCCGAGAGGGAGCAGTTTCCCACCGAAAACCTCCAGAGGGAGGAGAGGGGAATTCCCCCGACCGTGCAGAGGGCGACGCGGATTATCCCGCCGTGGGTGACGACCAGCGCCCGGTCCTCCGAAAGGTCCTTCAAAAAGTCGGCGACCCTCCTTTGGGCCTCAAAGAGGTCCTCGACCCCCTCGAGGGGGTTTCGGACGGGGTCCTCGAGCCAACGGCGGTAGGCCTCCCAGGCGAGGACCTCTTCGTGTCTGCGACCCTCCAAAATCCCGTAGGAGATTTCCCGAAGCCTCCCGTCCACCTCGAGGGGAAGGCCGAGCCTTTCGGCCACCACTTTGGCCGTTTCGAGGGCCCTTTTTTGAGGCGAGGAGTAGACCTTCGACAGGTTTAAGTTTTTCAAAAAGTCGGCCGCCCTTTCGGCCTGGCGCCTTCCCTCCTGCGAAAGCGGATAGTCGAGTTTTCCCTGAAAGAGGCCCAGTTCGTTTCCCTCCGACCGACCGTGGCGCAGCAGAAAAACCTTCATCGGAATAAACTTAAGCTACGGCCAAACAGCGGAGCATTTCCCTGAGGTGTTCCGTGCCCGCCTTCGGCGGGAAAACCTTACCGTCGAGGCACCGGAGGCCGACTGCGTAGCCCCTCTTTACGAACTTTAAAATCAGGTAGGCGGCGTAAGAGAGCTTTTCCTCCTTCGAACCGGGCAGGGCGGACACGTCGACCCAAACCCGCGGGGCGGCGTCCTCTCCCGAAAACTCCTTGGCGTAAAGCTGGCCCAACCGGGCGAAGGCCTTCCAACTTACCTGGGAAAAACCCTCGCCGGCGTAGTCCCTGAGGCCGACGACCGCCTCCGTTCCGGCTTTACCCTCCTCGGAAAGGCCCTCCTCCCTCTTTCCGACGGGGGGAAGGGCAAAGGGAGGCTCCTTCGGAAGGGGGTAGACGACCACCTCCAGTCCCAGGTCCAGGGTAAAGGACCGCTCAAAGAGACCGAAGGGAAACGAGCTCCTCACCTCGAGGGTTCTTAAAGGGTAAACGCCCCGCCGGTCGAAGCGCAGCAGGGTCCTCTTTCGGGAAACCCTCTCGACCAACTTGAAGAGGACCCTCACGCCCGCCTCCCTCTGGAGGACCTCGACGAGAAAGGAGGGAAACCTCTTTCGGTTTTCGACGAGGACCTCAAAGGGGGCCTCCTTACAACACCAAACCTCCTCCGGCGGGAAAAGTTGCACCTTTAACCCCTTCAGGTTGTAGCGGGAAAGGAGACCCGAAACGGCCATCAGCGCCAGCAAAAACGACAGCAAAAGGTAAAGGACGTTGTTTCCCGTGTTGACGGCGCCGAAACCCACCGCCAGGGTAAAGGCGATAAAGAGCTTTCCCCCGAAGTTTATCCGAACGCGCTCTTTAGGAGTTTGAAAGAAGCTGGCCGAAAGCTTTTTCAGCCGCCCGATAGCCGACCTCAACATACTCTTTAACCCTTTTGTAGTTTAAAAAGCCCAGCCCCTTCAGCTCCGGAACTATCAAAAGGTCGCACAGCGGATACTTGGCCGCCTTGTGGGCCCTTACGGCAATTAAGAAGGTCCTCAGGGTAATTTCGGCCCAGTTTCCGGGCGCGTCCGTCGGCTCCAGCGGCGTAACGTCGACGCAAACCCTAAAGCAGTCCCTTTTCAAAAGCGGTTCGACCGGAAGGTCGTTGGAAAAACCGCCGTCGTTGAGAAGCCGCCCGCCCAGCTCCACCGGTTCGAAAAAGGGCGGAAGGGCGGCCGACGCCATCACCGCCTCCGGCAGCGGTCCCTCCGAAAGGACCACCGCCTCGCCCGAAAGGAGGTCGGTCGCCGAAACGAAAAAGGGAACTTCGAGCTCCTCAAACCTTTCGGGGAGGTGCCGACGGAAAAATTCCAAAACCGGTTCGTTCTTAAAGAGGGACCTTTTGGGGGGAATTTGGGGCCGGAAAACCGAAAGGGGTTTCACCGAAAGGGCCAAGGAGACCATCTCCTCGGGCGAGTATCCGGCGGCCGCAAAGGCGCCAACCACCGCCCCGGCCGAAGAACCGGCGACGGCGGCGACCTCCAACCCCTTTTCGAGCAAGTAGCGATAAACGCCGGCGTGGGCCAGGCCGCGCGCCGCGCCCCCCGACAAAACCAGACAAACCCTTTTCAGAGGAACCTTTTGGCCACCTCGATGGTGTTTTTGACGCTTTCGACCGAGCGCCGCCACGCCTCCCTCTCCTCTTCGCTGAGGGGAACCTCAAAGACGCGCTCCCAACCCTCCTTTCCGAGAATTACCGGAACGCCGACGCAAACGTCCTCAACCTCGTAAAAGTCGTTTTTGTCGATGTAGACCGAACAGGGGTGAATGCGTTTGGCGTCCAGCAAAACGGCCTCTATCATCTCGACCACCGCCATGGCGGGGGCGTAGTAGGCGCTCGTTCCCATCAGGGCGACGATTTCGCCTCCCCCGAACTTGGTCCTCTCGACGATTTCCTTTATTTCCTCCTCCGAAAGGAGCTGTTTGAGGGGAACGCCCTTAACGTTGGAAATCGAAATCAGCGGAACCATCTCGTCACCGTGGCCGCCGATGACGTAGGCGTGGATGTCCTTGGGCGAAACCCCCAGCTTGTAGGCTATAAAGGTCCTGAAGCGGGCGCTGTCGAGAATGCCCGCCATTCCCATAACCCTTTCTTTGGGAAAACCCAGAAGCTTGTAGGCCACGTAGGTCATCGTGTCCACCGGATTGGTGACCACTATTACTATCGAGTTCGGCGCGTACTTTTTAACGTTGGGAACTATCGCCTTAAGAATTTGAATGTTTTTGTCGAGGAGGTCCTCACGGCTCATTCCCGGCCTTCGCGGAAAGCCGGCCGTAATGACGACTATGTCCGAACCCTCGAGGGCCTCGTAGCCCGAGGAGCCGTCGGGCGCGACGGTGTAACCCTCAACCTTGGCGTCCACCTCTAGCGCCGAAAGCATCTGTTGAAGGTCGAGAGCCTTACCCTTTACCGGTTCGAAAACTTTATCCCCCTCCTTACGGGGTATGTCAAAGAGGCGAACGTCGCCCAAACCCTTCAAAAGGGCCAAACTGGCAACGTGCTCGCCCACGTTGCCCGCGCCTATTACCGAAATGACCTTGCGCCTCTGATTTCTCATTAGGTTTCCATTTTAAAGGTTGACAACCGCGGTCCCCGCCGCGCCCTTCGGGCGCGGCCCTGCGAAAATCTTTATCTTTTATGAACCTTTCGCTCTTGGACTGGGTGGCCCTCGGTTCGTTTTTGCTCTTTTTGGGTTTGCTCCTTAGCCCCTTTCTTCGAAAAAACCGCCTTTGGGGCGCCGCCGTTACGCCCCTTGCCTCAATTATAGGAAGCGGATTTTTGGTCGCCGCCCCGCTCCTTTACTACGCCGTCGGGGACCTGGCGGTTCTCGCAATGGCCGCCATAGTAATTTTGGCCTACCTCGTGGGGGAGGCCATTCGCTTTAACATCCTCTACGCGGAACCGATAATTTACAAGGTCCCCCACAAGGACCGACTTGAGGTCTTTTTGACCGACTTGGAGAGGTTTTCCAACCTCGTTCTGGCCTTCGCCTACGTCATTTCGGTCGCCTTTTACCTGCGTCTTTTTTCCGCCTTCGTCTTTTCGGGCTTTTTCGAACGAAACCCCCTTTTGGAAACGCTTCTGACGACCGCCCTTTTGCTCTTTATAGGAATCGCCGGTTTTTTAAAGGGCCTCGACTTTCTCGAATTTTTGGAGCGCTACGCGGTGGCGATAAACCTGTCGGTGATATTCGCAACCCTGACCACCCTCTTCGTCTACGACCTTCAGACCGGTTTCGTCCTCCGCGGCGAGGTCAAGCCGATAACCTTCGAAACGCTCCAAATTTTGGCCGGCATCTTGCTCATAGTCCAAGGCTTTGAAACCGCCAAGTACTTGGGCGACAAGTACACGCCCACCGAACGCATAAAGGGCATGAAGCTCGCCCAATGGATTTCCGGCTTCGTCTACGTTAGCTTTATCCTTTTAGTAACTCCGCTTTTTTACTTGCTCGACGAAAACCCCGTCCTCGACGAGACGGCCATTATTGCGCTGACGGCCGCCGTTTCCTTGGTCCTCAGCTACCTCATCCGAACCGGTCCGCTGGCCAGCCAGTTCAGCGCCTCGGTGGCCGACACCATAGCCGCCGGCGGCCTCGTCAACGCCGAAACCCACGGTCGCATATCGGCCCGAACCGGCTACCTTTTGGTGGCCCTCATAGACGTGGTTTTGGTTTGGAGTCTCAACATTTTCGAAATCATCGCCTACGCCTCCAAGGCCTTTGCCTTCTACTACCTGCTGCAGACCCTGATAGCGCTCCTGGTGGCCTACAAAAACCGAAAGTGGGGCCGCGCCGCCCTCTTTTTCTCCCTCGTTTGGGTCCTCGCCTTCATCACCGTTTTCGGAAAGAGCGCCGAATAACCGTCCCCGGTTCGGTTTTCTTCCTTTTACCTCTTTGCGGGAGTTAAAAAAGTCGGTCCGCGGCCGGGGCCTTTTTTCCCTTCCGCCCGGCGGAGCCGAAACTTCTTTTTCGCAAAAAGGTCTTTAATACTTCTATCCTCTGATGCCGATAAAGGACGAGTTCGTTCCCGCCGCGAGGTTTTTAAAAAACTTTGAGGGAAAAATACTTTTGGCGTCGCACGAAAATCCCGACGGGGACACGGTTGGCAGCGCCCTGGCGCTCTACCTGGCCCTCAAAAAGTTGGGAAAGAGCGTAAAAGTGGGCTGCCGCGACCCCGTTCCCTACTTTCTTCAGTTTTTGCCCGCTTCGCGGGAATTTTTAAAACTTCCGGTGGAGGAGGAGTTTGACCTTTGTGTGGTCGTCGACGCCTCCTCCCACAAAAGGCTCGGCGTTCCCGTCAGGGCAAAGTCCTTTATGAGAATAGACCACCACAAAGGCGGCGACTTTTACCGCGAGGAGGACCTGGTTGACGCCTTTGCGCCCGCAACGGCCGCGGTCGTCTACTACCTCATTAAAAACATCGACGAGGACCTCATCGACAGGGAGGTGGCCACCTGTCTTTATACCGGCTTGGCCACCGACACGGGATTTTTCACCAACTCCAACACCGACGCGGAAGCCCTAAAACTGGCCCACCTTTTGGTGGAGCGCTACGGCGTTGACCCCCACGAGGTGGCCGTAAACGTCAAAGAAAGGAACCCCTTGAGGAGGTTTAAACTTCTATCCCGCGCGCTGGACACCTTGGAACTTCACCTCGGCGGGAAGGTTTCCTCCATGTTCGTCCTGAAGGAGTGGCTCGACGAACTGGGGGCCTCCTACGAGGACACCGAAGGGTTCGTCAACTACGCCCGTTCCCTCGACGGGGTCGAAGTTGCAGTTTTTATCACCGAAAGGCCGGAAGAGGGCGTTTGGAAGGTCTCCTTAAGGAGTAAAGGAAAAGCCGACGTTTCGGTCGTCTGCGAACGCTTCGGCGGCGGCGGCCACAAGTACGCCGCCGGTTGCAAAATACCCCTTAATCTTTCCCTAAAAGAGGTTAAAGAGAAACTTTTGGAGGAAATCCGAAAGGTCGTTTAAACTTTTCGAAACCCTTTTTCGGTAGTCTTTACTTTTTCCTTTCGTCGGGTCTGGAAGTCCAAAACCCAAACTTGCTATCGTTTATTAAGTAGCGATGGCGCTTTACGAAAAACTGGAATACGAACTCGAATTCATCACGCCCGCCTTTATAGGGGGCGCCTTTCCCGACAGGGAGGCGGAG
>JAADCT010000018.1 GCA_013154305.1 Aquificota bacterium | reverse complement strand
TTCCTTCCGGTTGAGCTCGAGGGCCCTCCGGAAGTCCTCCAAAAGGTGCCTCCAGTGCCGCATGACCTTAACCTCCTTTAAAGTTTTTTGATATCTATCGAATATAAACGCCGATTGTGTAAAAAACAATGACCCTTCCTTCAAAAGGTTGAATGCAAAGTTTTTTTAACCGCCGTACGCGGTTTCGTGGTCCCGTTTCCGTCGGGTATAAAAGCGAAGGACCGCCCGAAGGACCGCGACGACAATTTAATAAACTTATGAAGAAGTGGAAGTATCTCGAACCGTCTTACGTCGAAAGGCTTAAGGAGACCTTTCGCCACCTTGAGGACAAAAGGGACGAACTGATGCAAATCGGTCGGACGATAAACAAAAATTCGAAAACGATAATTTACTCGCTCATTCGCGACGATTGGGAGGAGGCGGAAAAGTTCGTTCAGGAAAACCGCCAGCTCGTAAAGCAACTTTACGAGGAGGTTACCAAAAAGTATCCCCAATACTACAACAGCGCCTTTATACCCCTTCAGGAATTCGTCGAGGCGGAGGTCGTTTACCACTACCTGAAGGAGGGAAGAATACCCACCCACGAGGAGCTCGGCATACCCGAGGAGGCCTTCGTAACGGGTTTGATGGACGCCGCAGGCGAACTTCTGCGCAAGGCCGTCGAGGAGATGATAAAGGACAACCTCGACTTCGCCCTCAAAGTCAGGGAAATTTTGGAGGAAATCTACTTGGCGATGCTAAGCCTCAACTTCAAAAACTTCGAATACCGCAAGAAGGTCGACTACGTGGGCGGCGTCTTAAACCGCCTAATCGACTACATTTTCCAAAAGCAAACTCGCCGCGGCGAAAGCTTCAAACCCCAAGAGGAGAAAAAGGACTGAAGGTCCTCTCTCGGTTTTTACCCCTTCCCGTCCTCCGAAAGGGTCGGGAGGTTTTCTTTTCCCCTTCGGGGTCTTTGGCCGGGCTATTCCGGTCGCCGCAAGAGGGAAAACCAGACCAAAAGGAGGAGGTTTCCGACTATCACCGCCGCCAGGAAGGTTCCCAAACCCTCCTTTCCGCCCGCGAGGTAGGCCGGCGTTAGAAAGACCAACAGGAGGAGAATGCGGACCAATCTCGAACACCGGCGGGTGGAGAACCTCCTTTTAAACCTCTCGAGTTTGGGGTTGTCCCTTCCGAACTTGGCCTCCAGTTTGAGGCGGCGGCCCTCGACCTTGGCGTAACACCAAAGGTTCTTGTAGTAAAGGTAGACGAAACCCAAACCGAGGACGAAGGAAAAGGCGAGCTTAAAGGGCTCCATTTAAGCCTTCTTTTCGGGGGCGGCGGCGCCTTCGGTTTTCTTCTCGGAGGCGTCCTCCGCTTTGGAAACCGTTTTTTGGTTTTCGTCCTCTCCGCTCAGGGCCCTTTTGAAGTTTCTGATTCCCTCGCCGAGGGACTTACCGAGTTCGCCCAACCGACCGGGTCCGAAAATCAAAAGCACTATAACGAGGATGACCAGAATTTCCCAACCCTGAAAAGGTCCGAACATCGCCTTTTTCCTCCCGAGGAAGGTAGTCGAGTGTTATTTTAACCGCGCCAGGCGGGCGCCCGCCGCCGCTATCGCGGCAAAGCTTTCGGGCTTTAGCGATGCGCCCCCCACCAAAACGCCCTTTACCGACGGCTGCGACAGCAGGGCCTCGGCGTTTTCGGGCTTGACGCTGCCGCCGTAGAGAACCCGAACCCTTTTTGCCCCTTCGGGGTTCATCTTTTCCAAAACCGAATAAATGAAGCGGTGGACCTCCTCCGCGTCCTCCGGCCTGGCGGCAACGCCCGTTCCTATGGCCCAAACCGGCTCGTAGGCCACCTCGACCATCTCCAGTCGGTCCTCCACGCCGCTGAGGCCGAGCTTCAGTTGGGTTTCCACCACAGTAAAGGTCAAACCGCTTTCCCGCTCCTCGAGGGTTTCCCCGACGCAGAGGATAACCCTCAGACCCTCCTCGAGGGCCGAGACGACCTTTTTGTTTACGACCTCGTCGGTTTCGCCGAAAAGACGCCTCCTCTCCGAGTGGCCCAAAATTACGAACTCGCAACCGACGGCCCTGAGCATCCGCGGGGAAACCTCGCCGGTGTATGGGCCTTCCTTTTCGTAGTGGCAGTTTTGCCCGCCTACTTTGACCCCGGAACCCGCAACCGCCTCGGCCGCCGCCGGCAGGTCGACAAAGGGCGGGCACACCAAAATCTCCACACCCTCCAAACCCTCGACCAGCGGCAGGAACCTTTCGAAGTACTCCCGCGTTTCCTGCGGCGTTTTGTGCATCTTCCAGTTGCCGGCTATCAGCAACTTTTCACCCATAGCGGAAATTAATGGTATACGGTCGCGGTTTTTGACCCCTAAGGGGTCAAAAACCCTTTCCTCCCTTTTAGGGGATTTTCTTTCGGGCTTTCCGGCGGGAGGTCTACCAACCGAGTTTTCTCCGCTCCTTTTGAAGGAGGTTGTGGGCGAGCCTCGTCGGTTCCGGAATGCGGTACTTGGAGGTTTCCAAAACGAGCCTTATCGCCGAAGGAAGCGAAATTTTGTTTCCCACCGAGACGAAGACCGGCTGAACCCCGTCCTTGGTCCGCACCACCGCCCCCAGCGTCGAACCCGTTTTGGGGTCCTTTACGAAGGAAAAGCAACCCCTCCTTTGGCAGGGAGGGTTGAACCTCCCGTAGAGGTGGCTCTTTGCCACGCCGACGGTAATCTCCCCCGTTTCGACCCCGAAGTGGGAGGCAATTCCGCACCGCCGCGGGTGCATTTTTCCCTGCCCGTCGACGAAGTAAACCTGCGGCTTTACCTTGGCCTCGTCGTAGACCTCCAAAAGGGCCGGCAGTTCCCTGAAGGCCAAAAAGGTGGGAACGTAGGGAAATTCGACCTTCGTTCGGCGGACGACGAAGTCGACCGGCTTTAGCGTCTTTCGGTCGACCACCACCAGCGAAACCAGGGCCTCGGTGGGATTTTTCTTGAGGTCCTTGAAGGTCAGGTCCATTCCGCCGATAAACCGAACCTCGTCGAGGGGCAGAAAGTCCCTTTCGACGACCCTTTTTCCGCACTCGGTTTGGACTTTTTTCAGCTCCTCCAGATTGAGGTTTTCCTCCATCTTCCTCAATACCCCATCAGTTTCAAAATGCCTTCGACCACCCTCCGGGGGTCCTCGGCCCGCAGTATCGGCCGGCCGACGACGAGAACGTCGGCCCCCCTCTCGAGGGCCTCCTCGGGGGTGGCGACCCTCTTTTGGTCTCCCGCCTCGGCCCCCGCCGGCCTTATTCCGGGAACGACGGCCAAAAAGTCGCCCAGCTCCCTCTTTAACAGGGAAACCTCCTCGGCCGAGCAAACGAGACCGTCGCAGCCCGCCCTCAGCGCCTCCTCGGCCAGCCTCAGAACGAGCCCCTCCTTCGTCAGTCGGCTTTTTAAAAAGTTCGGATAGTCGGGCCCGTGGGAGGTAAGGAGCGTAACGCCGAGGAGCTTAAGCGGACCCTTTGCCGCGGCGGCCGCCTCCAGCATCTCCCGCCCGCCCAGGGCGTGGACCGTCAGGTAGTTTACCCCTAAGGCGGCGGCCCCCTCCACGCCGTTTTTTACGGTGTTGGGAATGTCGTGGAGTTTGAGGTCCAAAAAAAGTTCCGAGGATGGGGCCCTGCCTCTGATTTTCTCCAGGACTGCGGGACCGAAGGGAACGAAAAGCTTGTATCCCACCTTGTAAATCAGGGGATAATCCCTCAAAAGGTCCAAAAGCCTTTGGACCTCCGAAAGGTCGGCGTCGAGCGCCACGCAGAGTTTGGGTCTTCCCATCGACAAGGAAAAAACGATAAAGGGAGGGAATTAATCCCACTCGGCCATTTGGAACTTTTCGGGGTCGGCCAGGTATTCGGCAATCGTCTTTCCTATGAGGGCGGGGTTTTCTATAACGATAACGCCCGCCTCGCGGAGGGCCTCCATCTTGGAGCGGGCGTCGCCCTTACCGCCGGTAATGATTGCACCGGCGTGGCCCATGCGCTTGCCCGGCGGCGCCGTAATTCCGGCAATGTAGGCAAACACCGGCTTGCTCACGTGCTCCTTAATGTATTCGGCCGCCTCCTCCTCCATCGTTCCGCCTATTTCGCCTATCAGCAGTATGGCGTCCGTTTCGGGGTCCTCCTGAAACATTTTTACGACGTCCTTGTGCGTCAGACCCGGAACGGGGTCTCCGCCGATACCGACGGCCGTCGACTGTCCCAAACCCTGTTGGGTGATTTGATAGGCCGCCTCGTAGGTCAGCGTTCCCGACCTCGAGACGATACCGATGTTTCCGGGCTTAAAGATGTGACCGGGCATAATTCCCACCTTGGCCTGACCGGGGGTAATAACCCCGGGGCAGTTGGGACCGACCAAAATCGTGTCGGGGTGTTCCTTTTTGAGGTAGTCCTTTACGTACATCATGTCCTTTACGGGAATACCCTCGGTTATGCAGACGATGAGCTTTACGCCGGCGTCGGCGGCCTCGACGATGGCGTCGGCGGCAAACGGCGGCGGAACGAAAATGAGCGAAGTGTTGGCGCCGGTCTCCTTGACCGCCTCCTCGACGGTGTTAAAAACGGGAACCTTGTACTTCCCTTCGTCGTCGGTCCAAGTCATTCCCCCTTTGCCGGGGGTAACTCCCGCTACGATTTTGGTTCCGTAGTCGAGGCACTGCTTGGCGTGAAAGGACCCCTCCTTTCCGGTAATACCCTGAACGACGACCTTCGTGTTTTTATCCACCAAAATAGCCATCGACCTTAACCTCCTCGCTTTTTAGCCCGAAATTGAGTAGATACTTTACAATCGGCTAAAGCAAAAGTAAATGCCCGCGCGAAGCGCGGGTTTTTTTTCTAATCCTCGCCCACCACGACCAGCGGCTTTTTCTCCTCTATGGCCCTCTCGCACCAGCCGAGGAGCTTCGAAAGGACCTCGGCCTCTATGTGCCACGGGACGCTCTCGTCGAATTCCTCGGGCGGTTCTTTGTTCAGCTTTTCTTTGAGGTCGAGAAGCTCCTGCCTCAGTTCGTAAAGGCTTCCCACCGAACAGATTTCAGCCTCCTTTCCCTCGTACTCGAAGTGGAGGGGCTCCTTCAGACCCTTTACCGGGAGGTAAACGCCCAGCTGCTCGGAGAAAAACACCAGGTGGGAATACTTGTATTCGCGCCGGTAGGTGTCGATGTATTCGATTAAAACGTCGTCCTCCTCGGGGGTGCGGAGGTCCTCGACGAACGAGAGGTCGGGAAGTTTTCCCTTCATCTCGAGGTGGGCCGCCAGTCTCTTCAGCGCGTAGAGGTATTCGTCGGGAAACTCCCCCAAAAGGGTTTTGTCCTTGTAGTCGAAGACCACCTCGAGGCGCTCTCCCGTTTCCTTTTCAATCGCCAGTTCGAGGTCGGGAACCATGTGCTCGCAAAGTTCGAGAAACTTCCCCCAACCGAGGTAGAACTTCATTTCAATCCCTCTTTGCGTCTACTTTTGCCAAGGTACCACAATGCGTGGGAACCGAAAACGGCAAAAACCGCCACCGCCGAAAGGACGGCAAACAGGTAAACACCTGAAGGAGGTCATTCATCGGCTCTTTCCTCCGCCTTCGGGGCTACCCAAAGAAAAAGGCCGCCGTAAGGATTAAAAATACGACCGTAAGAACGCCCGGCGGTGCGCTTTTTGCCTCAAAAGAGGCTTTACCGAAAAAGGGATAAATCAGGGCGGAAACCAAAAGGGCTAAGTTCAAAAACCACTTTCCCGGTTCCCTGAAAAAGTCGACCATCAGCAGCTTTGGGCCTTGGCCAGTTCGACCGCCTTCTTGGCCCCTTCCCACATGTCCTTAACGGGGATGATGTTGAGGCCGCTTTCGAGCAGAAGCCTCCTTCCCTCCTCGGCGTTGGTTCCCTCAAGCCTTGCGACGATGGGAACGCGGATTTCCACCATCTTGGAGGCCTCGATGATACCCCTCGCCAGGCGGTCGACCCTGAGTATTCCGCCGAAGATGTTTATGAAAACCACCTTCACGTCGGGGTCACCCATCAATATCCTGAAGGCGTTGGCAATTTGTTCGACATTGGCGCCTCCGCCCACGTCGAGGAAGTTGGCGGGCTCTCCCCCGGCGAGCTTGACGATGTCCATGGTGGTCATGGCGAGACCGGCGCCGTTAACCATACAACCGATGTTTCCGTTCAGTTTAACGTAGTTGAGGTTGTACTTTTTGGCCTCCCTCTCCTGGGGCGGAAGTTGCTCCTCGTCCTCGAGCTCGGCCAGGTCGGGGTGTCTGAAGAGGGCGTTGTCGTCGATGTCCATCTTGGCGTCGAGGGCCACGACTTTACCCTGCTTGGTCACCACCAGCGGGTTTATCTCGACCAGGGAGGCGTCAAGGTCGCGGTAAATTTCCCACATTTTGAGGAAAATCTTGGCGGCCTCCTTAACGGGGAGCCCCAGTTTAAAGGCGAGCTTCCGGGCCTGGTAGGGCATCAGCCCCAGTTCGGGGTCTATCGTTTCGATGATTATCGCGTCGGGGTTTTCCTTAACGATTTCCTCGATTTCCATTCCCCCGGCGGCCGAAACCATCAAAACGGGTTTGGACTTGCTCCTGTCGAGGGTTATGGCGGCGTAATACTCCTTGTCGATGTCGGTGGCCTTTTCTATCAAAACCCTGGTAACGGGTTTTCCTTCGGGACACTGAAAGGTTTTCAGGGTTTTCCCGAGCAGGGAGGCCACGGCGTCCTCGAGTTCGTCCATGTTTTTGACTATCTTCACGCCGCCCGCTTTACCGCGGCCGCCGCAGTGAACCTGCGCCTTGACGACCAGCGGAAATTCCCCCAGCTCCTCGGCTATCTCCTTGGCCTGTTCGAGGGTGAAGGCGGCCTTTCCTTCGGGAACGGGTATTCCGTATTTGGCGAAGATTTCCTTCGCCTGGTGCTCGTGAAGTTTCATTCGTCCGACCTCCGGAAAAGGTTTTTATTAAATGTTAACATTCCTTGGCAAGGAAGGTTTCAAACCCTTCGGAGTTTCGGTTCGAAGGGACGAAAACCGGAAAGGAGGGACTCGGAAAAATTTAGGACCTCGAAAGGATTTCGCGGGCAACCTTTTCCCCGCTGAGGAACATTCCGCCAAAGATTGGACCCATGCGCGGAAGGCCGTAGAGCTCGGCCGTCGCCATTCCCATGACGAACAGTCCCGGATAGACCTCGCCCGACTTTTCCACCACCAGTTTTTCGGCCTCGTCGACCCACATGGCACCCATTCCCTTTACCTCGCAGCAGCCCGTTCGGCGGGCCACCAGCTTGACGACGGCCGCGTCGTGGCCGGTTCCGTCCAAAACGAAGCTCGCCTCAACCACCAGCGGGTCCACGTGGAGGTGGACCATGTCGACCGGCGTCCAGTTTACAACGACGCCGCCCACCCGACCGTCTTTGATGACCACGTCCTCGACGTGAACGGCGTTGAAGATTTTGGCGCCGGCCTTTACCGCCTTAACCGTCAGGGCGGAGGCGAGCTCCACCGCGTCGGCCACCAAGTATTCTTCCCCGTAGGGCTCGTAATCTACTTCGAATTCTTTTAAAACGTGCTCGGCGGCCCTTTGGACGACGACTTTGTTAAAGAGCATTCCGCCGCCCCAGATGCCGCCGCCCGGCGCCAGCTTCCTCTCGAAAATGGCGACCTTTTTGCCGGCTTTTGCCAGTAGGTATCCGGCCACCAACCCCGAGGGTCCGGCCCCGACTATGGCCACGTCGACGGTCGTGTGTTCGAGCAGTTCCCTGAAGTAGGTTTCGATTATTCCCCTCGTAACGTGAAGTTCCCGAAGCATTGCGAACCTCCGTTTTTAGTTTTGCTAAATGCTACCACAGGAGGGGAGGGCGGCTTTAAGAACCTTCGGCAGGAAAGGAGAAAGCGGGTCTTAACCCTCGTCGAGGACCTCCCTCAGTTTCCCGTCTTCGGTTAAGACGAAGTGGGGCCTTTCGTAGGAGGTGTAATAGTAGGGCGTGTAGGCCTTAAACTCGCCGGCGCACGTGTCGACGACCTTCACGGCGGGGTTTATGCCAAGCTCCTTGCGTTTCTTTCGGACCTCGTCCTCGGTGGTGCCCCAGAGTTTGGCCAGTTCGCGGTCGGAAAATCCCCACTCCTTCAAAAGCCGGAGCTCGTCGGCCGTTATCGTCTCGAGGTTTTTCGACTTTATCAGCTCCTCGACCTCGACCAGCTGTTTTATGTTGGCCAAAAACCAGCGGTCGATTTTCGAATGCTCGTAGACCTCGTCTATCGAAAAGCCGCGGCGGAAGGCTTCGGCCACGAAAAAGAGGCGGTTTTCGGTGGGGGTTATCAACCCTTTGACGAGTTCGGCGTCGTCGACCTTCGACAGGTCAACGTCGGTAAACCCGTAGAGGTCCTTTTCGAGGCTCCTTATCGCCTTAAGGAGGGCCTCTTTAAAGGTCCTTCCGATGGCCATCACCTCGCCGACCGACTTCATCATCGTCGTCAGCGTCGGGTCGGCGGCGGGAAACTTGTCGAAGTTAAAACGGGGAATTTTGACCACGACGTAGTCTATGGAGGGTTCAAAGGAGGCCGGCGTGTCGCGCGTGATGTCGTTTTTTAGCTCGTCGAGGGTGTAGCCCACGGCCAGCTTTGCCGCCACCTTGGCTATGGGAAAGCCGGTGGCCTTTGACGCCAGCGCCGAGGAGCGCGAAACCCTCGGGTTCATCTCGATGACGTAAAAGTCGCCGTTTTCGGGATTTACCGCAAACTGGATGTTGGAGCCGCCCGTGTCCACGCCGATGGCCCTGATAATGGCGATGGCGGCGTCGCGGAGCATCTGATATTCCTTGTCGGTCAGGGTTTGGGCGGGCGCGACGGTGATGCTGTCGCCGGTGTGGACGCCCATCGGGTCGAGGTTTTCTATCGAGCAGACGATTATCACGTTGTCGGCCTTGTCGCGAATGACCTCGAGCTCGTACTCCTTCCAGCCGAGAAGGGACTTGTCGAGCTGGACCTGGTGGATGGGCGAGGTCTCGAGGGCGACTTTGAGCTTTTGCTCAAACTCCTCGCGGTTGTAGGCTATCGACCCCCCCGTTCCGCCGAGGGTAAAGGCCGGCCGGAGGATGACCGGAAATCCGATTTTTTCGACCGCCTTGAGACCCTCCTCGAGCGAGTTTACCACCGCCCTCGGCGGCACCTTCAGACCTATTTTTTCCATGGTCTTGGCGAAGAGTTCGCGGTCCTCGCCGCGCTTTATGGCCTCGTAGTTGGCCCCTATCATTTCAACGCCGTAGGTTTGGAGAACCCCCCTTTCGTAGAGTTCCACGGCGAGGTTGAGGGCCGTCTGCCCGCCGAGGGTGGGCAAAAGGGCGTCGGGTCTCTCTTTGCGGATTATCTTCTCCAAAACCTCCGCCGTCAGGGGTTCGACGTAGGTGCGGTCGGCCACCTCGGGGTCGGTCATTATGGTCGCCGGGTTGGAGTTTACCAAAACGACCTCGTAGCCCTCCTGGCGCAGGGCCTTGCAGGCTTGGGTTCCCGAGTAGTCGAATTCGGCCGCCTGACCGATGACTATGGGCCCCGAACCGATAATCAGGATTTTTTTGATGTCGGTGCGCTTGGGCATCCTAAAAAGGAGACTATTTTAGGGGGGACCTTCAGAGGGAATCGGGCCCCAGGAGTTCCCGAACGAGGTTTTTTATCTTGGTCGTGGTGTAGACCTCCGAAAGGGTCTTGTCGACCAAAAATCCCAAAAGGAGGATTATGAGGTCTTCCACCTGCGGGTCGACCCTTCCTATCGAGAGGTTCCTCCCCTCGGTGAAGGCCAAAACGAGGTCGTCCTCGCTGAGGTTGGGAAACTCCTCGGCGTAGAGGCGGTGAAACCTCTTCAGAACCTCCCGCAGCAGGAGGCGAAAGTTCTGCTCGAATTCCCCCTCGGGGGGAAGCTCAACGCCCAGCTCCCGGGCCACCAAGGTTAGGTAGTAAAAGAGCCTCATCGTGTGGACGATGTTTTCCAGATTTTCCAGCGAGCGATTGAGGTCGGCGTAGGGATTTTCGGTTCCGAGGGCGTGCCGATACAGGAGCCCGAAGGTGTCCTCGCAAACGGTCTTAATACCCATAGCGGCCCTAGGGGAGAATATATATACGAAAGCGATGTCAAAAAAACTGAGCCTCCTTTTTTCCGCCTCCCTCTTCCTCTTTTCTTGCTCTTTGGTAAAGGAAAGGCCGCCGGCCCCCGGCGTTCCGCCGGCGGAAAATCAACCTACGAACGAGGCCCGGGCCCGCGAAAAGGCGGCCGAGTTTTTCTACAAACTGGGCCTCGCCGCGATGGCCGAGGGCAACTACGCCAAGGCGATAGCCAACTTCAAAAGGGCCACCGAGGTAAACCCCTCCGACCCCGTCCTTTGGAAAAGCCTCGGCGACGCCTACCGCTCGGCCAAGTTTTACCAAAAGGCCGAGGAAGCCCTTCTTAAGGCCGTCGAGCTCAAACCCGACTACGGGGAGGCCCTCTTTTCCCTCGGGCTCCTGTACGAGGAGTGGGGAAAGCTCGACGAAGCCCTAAAGTGGTATCAAAAGGCGGCCGCCCTAGACACCTTCGACGAGCGCTACGCCGCCTACTACCGCCTGGCGCAGGTCTACAAAAAGCTGGGCGACCTGAAGGCCTACGAGAAGAACCTAAAGAGGGCCGTCTACCTTTATCCCGGATACGGGGCGGCCGTATTGGAGCTGGCCCGCTACTACGCTTCCGGGGGCTATCCCCTCCTGGCGGAAAACTACTACCGACTGTACCTGACCTACTTTCCGAACGACTGGAGGGTAAAGCTGGAGTTTGCCGACGTTCTCATCGCCCAGGGCAAGTTTCAGGAGGCCAAAAGGCTCCTAAAGGAGGTGGTGGAAAACGCCCAAGACCCCGAACTGCTGAAGGAGGCCTACCGTAAGGTGAACGAGGTTTTGGTTGCCGAGGCCCAGAAAAAGCTAAACCGCTGAAGCCGCCCCTTCCAGCCCGAGGTGTTTCTTGTAGGCTTTCAAAGTGTTTAGAAGAAGGGCCGTAATCGTCATCGGACCAACTCCGCCGGGAACGGGGGTAATGTAGGAGGCCTTTTCCTTAACCCTCTCAAAGTCGACGTCTCCGACGATTTTCCCGTCCTTTTTGGATATGCCGACGTCGACGACGACGGCCCCCTCCTTGACCATGTCCTCCTTTATAAGGTGGGGAACGCCGGTTGCCGAAACCAAAACGTCGGCCCTCCGGGTGTGCTCCTTCAGGTCCTTGGTGTAGATGTGGCAGACGGTGACGGTGGCGTTGAGGTTCAGCATCAGGACCGAAAGGGGTTTTCCGACGATGTAGCCGGCCCCGACGACGGTAACGTCCTTACCCTTTAGGTCTATCCCGTAGTGGTCCAAGAGGAGCTTTATACCCAACGGGGTGCAGGGAACGAACCCCCCCTCGAGGTTGGAAAAGAGTTTTCCCATGTTTTCGGGATGGAAGCCGTCGACGTCCTTGTTGGGGTCTATGGTTTCTATAACCTTTTGGGGATTTATCTGTTTGGGAAGCGGCAGTTGGACCAAAATTCCGTCCACCTCCGGGTTTTCGTTGAGTTCCCCGACCAACGACAGGAGCCTTTCCTCCGGCGTGTCCTCCGGAAGGTGGTAAAAGAGGGAACGGATGCCTACCTTTTTGCAGGCCTTTTGTTTGTTGTTGACGTAGACCTGACTGGCCGGGTCGTTGCCCACCAGCACCACCGCCAGCGAAGGCTCCCTGTAGCCCAACCTTTTAAAGCGCTCGACCTCCTCCTTAATCCTCTCGCGGTAAATTCGGGAAACGGCTCTGCCGTCCAGGATGGTGGCCATTAACTATTCCCATTATGGTCGACCAACTCCCCGACCACCGGAAAGCCCTCCAAAACCTCCTCGCCGTGGGGCGCCTCGGCCATCGCCTCCGTCAGGTCCCGGCCGGCAAAGTGCTCGCCGTAGTGCTCCCCGCCCGCCCACGACGGGCTCGAGCTGACGTCGTAAACCTTTCCTTTGTAGGCCACGTAGGCGGGCCTGCCCTCCTTTCCGTCGTACTTTTTCAGCTCCTCGAGCGTAAACTTCCTCATGCCGATAAAAACTTAAAAACTTTTTGAGCCTTAAAAGGTACGTTCAATCACCGTTAAGGCTCGTGCAAACGAAATTTGCATCTAACAACCCGTGATAGAATAAAACCTTTATGTCCGAAAAGGAGAAAAAGAATAACTCCCGAACCGACTACGGCGCCGAGGCGATAAAGGTCGTTTCCGGACTGGAGCACGTTCGCCTGCGCCCCGCCATGTACA
>JAADCT010000012.1 GCA_013154305.1 Aquificota bacterium | reverse complement strand
GCGGCGGTTTTTCCGGTTTGTATCATCTCCTTGAGGAGCCCCTTGGCAATTTTGACCGAAATGGTGCCGTCTTTTATCAGTTTTAGCAACTCCGCCAGTTTCTCGGGGGTAATGGGATTTTCCTCCCAAGGTATCTCAAAGTCCCTCAAATTACCCATGAGGTCGTTTAAAAGCCAATTTGCCACCGTTTTGGGGTCGTCGTATAGTTTTAAAACCTCCTCAAAGTAGTCTCCCCACTCCTTGTGGTCCACCAAGGGTTTGGCAACCTTTTTGTCCAATCCGAGTTTGAGGTACCTCTCGAGCCTTTGGTGGGGCAGTTCGGGCATCGTTTCCCTAACGCGGTTAATCCATTCGTCGGAAACCTTCAGTGGGAGCAGGTCGGGGTCGGGGAAGTAGCGATAGTCCTCGGCCTCCTCCTTGGTCCTCATGCTGTAGGTTTTTCCGGTTGAGGGGTCAAAAGTTCTGGTCTCCTGAACCACCTCCCCGCCTTTTTCCAAAACCTTAATCTGGCGCTCTATTTCGTATTCGAGGGCCTTTTGAACGAACCTGAAGGAGTTTACGTTTTTTATCTCCACGCGGGTTCCGAGTTTGTCCGAACCTTTGGGCCGGACCGAAACGTTTATGTCGACGCGGAGTTGACCCTTTTCCATGTCGGCGTCGGAAACGCCGATGTAGCGCATAACGTTGCGCAGGGTTTCCAAAAAGAGGCGCGCCTCCTCCGGCGTCGAAAGGTCGGGTTCTGTAACGATTTCCATCAGGGGGGTTCCCGCCCGGTTGAGGTCGACCAGCGTCTTTTTCCCCTCGTGGACGTTTTTACCGGCGTCCTCCTCCAGGTGGAGTCTGCGAATTCTCACCTTTTTGGTCCTTCCGTCCTCGAGCTCCACCTCGAGGTATCCGTCGGTCACCAGGGGAAGTTCGTATTGGGAAATTTGATAGCCCTTGGGAAGGTCGGGATAGAAGTAGTGCTTCCTCGCAAAGACCGAATAGTTGTGGACCTTACCGTTAAGGGCCAAACCGGCCCTAATCCCGAACTCGACGGCGCGGCGGTTTATAACGGGCAGGGCTCCCGGCAGGCCGAGGCAAACGGGACAGACGTTGGTGTTGGGCTCGGCCCCGAATTCGACCGGACACGAGCAAAACATTTTGGTCCTGGTTTTCATTTGAACGTGTATTTCAAGGCCGATAACGGCCTCCCACTCGCGGGACGGCATAGGAACAATAGTTTAAGGACGCCGAGGGGCTGGAGCGGGCGACGGGACTCGAACCCGCGACCTGCGGCATGGGAAGCCGCCGCTCTACCAACTGAGCTACGCCCGCTGCAGGTTGGGAGGAAAAAAAGAGCCGGCGGTGGGATTCGAACCCACGACCTCAGGCTTACGAAGCCCGCGCTCTGCCGCTGAGCTACGCCGGCTGACTATCCGAATAAATAAATATTAGCACCTTTTGAGGAAAAAGGAAAGGACCCCGAAGGGGCTTCAAACCTCGACCAAAATCTTCACCAGGCCGGAGGCGACCTCAAAGGCCTTTTCGATGTCGGCGAGCAGGCGGGCGCGGTTTTCGTCGCTGACCGTCAGGCGGTCTATCACCACGTCTATGTCGTGTTTTTTGTTCTTTTCCAGCGGCGGGACCTCGTCGACGCGGTAGATTTCCCCGTCGACCCTCACGCGGGAATAGCCCAGCTTCTTGACCCCTTTGAGGAAGTCCTTGAATTCCCCCTTTTTGCCCCGAACGACGGGGGCCAAAACGACGACCTTTTTTCCGCGGTGTTTTTGGAAAACCTTGTCGAGGACCTCCTGAGGGGAGAGACCCTCCAGCGGCCTCCCGCACTCGGGACAGTGGGGCTTACCGATGTTGGCAAAGAGGACCCTCAGGTAGTCGTAGATTTCGGTAATCGTTCCCACCGTGGAGCGGGGGTTTTTGGAGGTCGTCTTTTGGTCTATCGCTATTGCCGGCGACAGGCCTTCTATCTCGTCCACTTCGGGCTTTTCCATTACGCCGAGAAACTGGCGGGCGTAGGCCGAAAGGCTCTCCACAAAACGGCGGTAGCCCTCGGCATAGAGCGTGTCAAAGGCCAGGGATGACTTTCCGCTTCCGCTGACGCCGGTTATTACCACCAGCTTGTTTTTGGGTATCTCCACCGTAACGTTTTTGAGGTTGTGCTGACGGGCGCCCCTTATGACGATTTTGTCGCTTTTACCCATGGCCGACGGTAAAAAATTATTCCGCCCGACTAATTTTTTCTAAGGTTTGCGGCGCGATGCTGACGGTCGGGCACGAAAGGCAAAAGACCTTCCTGAAGCGGGCCTTTGAGCTGGGGCGGGTGCCCTCGGCCTTCGCCTTTGTCGGAAAGGAGGGCGTGGGCAAGAAGCTTTTGGCCCTGGAGTTTGCGCGGGGGCTCCTCTGCGAAAGGGGAGAAGCCTTCGGCTGCGGCGAATGTCCGTCCTGTCGCCGGGTCGGCCGCTTCGTGGAGGCCGTAAGGAGGGGCGAAACCGAGGAGCTCGCCTACCGCCGCAGGGACGAAAGCGGAAAGGAGCGCTTCGCCTACCTAATCGGGGAGCATCCCGACCTGGCGTTGGTCGTCCCCGACGGAGCGCAAATAAAGATAGACCAAATTAGGGCCCTTCAGGAGTTCGTAAGTTTAAGGCCCACCGGGCGGAGGAAGGTCGTAATAATCGACGACGCGGGGAAGATGAACCCCCAGGCCCAAAACGCCCTCCTGAAGACCTTGGAGGAACCGCCCGAGGACACCCACTTCGTTCTGGTGGCCTCCAAAAGGGGGGAACTGCTGCCCACCGTCCTCTCCAGGTGTCAGGTCCTCGAGTTTAAAAGGCTTTCGCCCGAAGAGGTGGAGAAGGTCCTTAAAGACCTGAAGGCGGAGGTCGGTCCGGGACTGGAAAAACTCCTTAAGGAGGAGGGGAGCCTGCGCTACCTTTCGGCGTCGGAAGGGGAGCTCGAACTTCTGGAAAAGCTGACGCGGGCCGGAGAACTGGAAGTAGAGGAAGTAATAAAGCTGGCCGAGGAGGCCGACCGCCTGGAGGCGGAGAAAAAGGAGCTCCTTTTGGAGGTTTTCGAAAGGTGGCTGACGGCGCAGGCGGCGGAGGGAAAGTTTCCCCTTTCGAGGGTCGAGGGTCTCGTGCGCAAAACGGAGGAGGTAAAAAGGGGCCTCCAGAGGGGAATAAAGTTCAAGCTGGCGCTGGAGGTTTTGCTCTTTGAGCTGAAGGGCTTTTAACGGCGGCCCCACTTCAGTTTTATCCGAACGAGGTCGAAGTAGCTCCGATAGGGATGGGTGTAGACCTTGAGGTAAAAGGGGGCCTTTTGGACCACCAGGCGGTCTTCGACCGTAAGCTCCTCGCCTATTTGACCGTCGAGGGTGACGAAAACCTCGCTGTAGTCGGTCCTTAAGGTGAAAGTGAGCGAAACGGGCCCGGCCAAGACGAGGGGCCGCTGCGTCAGCGTGTGGGGACAAATGGGAACGAGCACCTTGGCGTTGAGGGTTGGATAGACTATGGGTCCGCCGGCGGCCAGGGCGTAGGCGGTCGAGCCGGTGGGGGTTGCAACTATTATTCCGTCCCCGGAAATGGTTCCCAGGTGCCCCAGCGACGTGTCTATCGAAACGTCTATCATCCGCGCCAGCGCCGACTTGCTTATTACGACGTCGTTGATGGCGTAGCCGACGAAGCGCCGCCCCCTACCGTTTTCCTTAAAAACCTCCAAAACCAGCCTCTCCTGCAGGGGGGCCTCGTCCCTGAGGACCATCGGCAGGATTTTTTCAACCTCGTTTTTTTCTATCTCGGTTAAAAATCCGAACCGTCCCAGGTTGACGCCCACTATCGGAACCCCCAGGGGGGCCACCTTCCTGGCGGCCGCCAAGAAGGTCCCGTCGCCCCCGACCACCACGCAGAGTTTGCAGTTTTTAATCTCCTCCGGCGGTATCCTCTCGGCGAAGTCCACCTCCTCCTGGTCGGTAACTACTCTGAAACCCTCCCTTTCTATCAACTGCTTTACCTTTTTGGCGAACTCGAAGGCCTCGGGCGAGCGCTTGACGTAGAGGTAGACCGGTTGCATCGCCGAGAAACAAGTATAGTTTTTCGAAGACGGTCATGGAGCACTTTCCCGTCCTTTTGGAGGAGACCCTCTCCCACCTCCTGGGCGGGGGAAGGAGGGTCTTCGTCGACGCCACCGTCGGCCTAGGCGGCCACGCCTACGAGCTTCTAAAGCGCGACCCCGAAGCTTACCTGATAGGGGTGGACAAGGACCCCTTCGCGCTGGAGAGGGCGGCCGAGAGGCTAAAGGAATTCGAGGGTCGTTTTGCCCTCTATCAGGCCGACTACGAGGACCTCGACGAGGTCCTGAGGCAGGAGGGCCTCGAAAGGGTCGACGGAATTCTGATGGACCTGGGCGTGTCGATGCTCCAACTCAAGACCCCCGAAAGGGGTTTTTCCTTCAGGGAGGAGGCCCCCCTCGACATGCGGATGGACCCGCGCCAAAGGCTTACGGCCTACGACGTCGTAAACCGCTATTCCGAAAGGGAACTTTATCGAATTATCAAGGAGTACGGGGAGGAGCGCTTTGCGCGCAGGATTGCGGCGGCGATAGTAAGGCGGCGCCGCCAAAAGCCGATTGAGACGACCGCCGAGCTGGCGGCCGTGGTGGAGGAGGCCGTCCCGAAGGGCTTTTACAAAAAACTGCATCCGGCAACCAAGACCTTTCAGGCGATAAGGATAGAGGTAAACAGGGAGCTGGAGCACCTCAAAAACGCCCTTTTGAAGGTTCCCTCCCTTTTAAACCGCGGCGGGAGAATAGCCGTAATCAGCTTCCACTCCTTGGAGGACCGCTTGGTAAAGCACGCCTTTAAAAACTTCGAAAAGGAGGGACTCCTCAAGGTGATTACCAAAAAACCGATACTCCCCTCGGAGGAGGAGGTTTCCAAGAATCCGCCCTCCAGGAGTGCGAAACTGCGCGTCGCCGAAAGGGTCTAGAATTAGGTTTCCTACTATGGGTCGTCTTTTGCTTTCGGCTTTGGGAGCGTTTTGCCTTTTGACCGCCGCGGGTCTTCCGGCGGGGGCGGAAACCCCGCCGGGGTTTGAACTGGTCGAGGAAACCGTTGCGGTGGTAAACGGCGAACCGATACTTCTTTCGGACGTAAGGCTTTATCAACTCCTTTTCGGGGAAAAGGACTTCAGGAAAGCCGTCGAGCGCCTGGTGGAGGTTTACCTGGTTGCCCAATACGCGGCCGAGAGGGGATTGGAAATTCCCCCCCAAAAGGTTTGGGAAATGGTGGAAAACTTCGCCGCCGCCCAAGGGACCACCGTCGAAAGGCTTTACGCCGACCTTCAGCGCCTCGGCCTGGGCGGAGCGGTCTTTCAAAACTTCCTCGTAAAGTACAACCTCTACCTGGGGGCGTTGCAGCTTTTCGTAATTAAACCTTTGACCGAAAACGAGCAAGAGCTGGAGCTCCTCCTGGCGGCCAAAACGCCCGAAAGCGTTCCCGTCTACGAGCTAGAAATTCTCAAGGTTCCCAAGGAGGTGGCCGTTAAAAGGAGCGACGTGCTGGTGGGAATGGACTTTGAAAAAGTTTCCGAAGAGCTCGGTCTGGAGCCGGTCGAACTGAGGGTTCGCCCCGAGGACCTAAAACCCGAAATCGCCCGCGTCGTCCGCCGCCTGAAGCCGGGCCAAACCGACTTTGCCGAGGACCAAAACTTCATATACCTGGTAAAGCTGAAGGCCGTAAGTTACGAAACGCCGCCCGACGCCAAAGAGCGCGCCCTCGAAGAGCTCAAAAGAGAAAGGGTGGAGCGCTTCGTAAAAAAACTAAAAGAGCAGGCGGTCGTCAAAGTTCTCGTTTCAGAGCCTCCCACTTCCCGCTGAGGGCGCGGTCCAGCTCGGCGTCCTTCAGTTTTTCTATCTCGCGCCCGAGCTCCCTACCTTTGAGCCCCCTCTTTTTCAGCGGTCCGGGGTCGACCTTGACCTTGAGCGGTTTTACCTCCTTCAGGTAAAAGAGAATGAGTTTCTCCAAAGGCGGTCCGGCGGCCGCCGCCGCGGCCAAAAGCGCCCAATCCGAAAAACCCTTCAGCCTCCTTTTAAGGTCGGATGGCCTTTCGACCTCCCGCGGAAGGTCCGAGAGACGCCCCTCCTTCAGCCGGAACAAAACCTCGCGGACCTCCGAGGGGGCCGAAAGCTCCTCCAAAAATTGCAGAGCTTCTTCCTCCTTCGCCTCCGAAAGGAGGAGGGCGAGGGCAATCCATCCGCAGAGCGAGGGGTCCGCCCCGACCTCCTTCCAGAGTTTGAAGAGTCGGGCGACCTTTCGGAGGTTTTCGTTCGAAAGCCTAACCCCTTCGGGAAAGAGCCCGCGGTCCAAACCGTAGCGGGCGTAAAGCTCCCAAATCCGGGGCAGGTTTTCCTCCCGAAGGGCGAGCCTCAGCTCGGCCGTCAGGCGTCCCCTGGGGGCGTTTTTTAAAACGCCCAGCTCTACGGCCCGCCGCAGGTACCTTTCGGTGGCCGGCGAAAGCTTAAAGCCGAAGCGGCCGGCAAAGCGCAGCGCCCTCAAAATCCGAACCGGGTCCTCGACGAAGGAGGTGGGCCTGAGGACGCGAACGACGCCCTCCTTAAGGTCGCTAAGGCCGCCGAGGGGGTCGACCAGACGGCCCTTTCCCTCCGGCGTCGGCTCGAGGGCCATGGCGTTTATGGTAAAGTCGCGCCGCAGCAGGTCCTCCTTCAGGGGCGCCGGTTCCACCTCGGGATAGGCGCCGCTCCGGGCGTAGCGCTCGCGGCGGGCGGTGGCCAGTTCGAGCTTAAGCCTTCCCACCGTCAGGTGGGCCGTTCCGAACTCCTCGAAGGGGTGAACGCGAACGCCGAAGCTCTCCCCGACGGCCCGCGCCAGCCTCAGGGCGTCGCCCTCGACCACCAGGTCGAGGTCCCAAACCCGCTTTCCCAAAAACAGGTCCCTAACCACGCCCCCTACCAGGTAAACCCTAAAGCCGAGTTGCCGCGCGAGGGAGGCGATGCGGGCCGCCACCTCCCCCACCTCCGGCGGCAGTTCGACGGTCGGTCCCGTCGGTTCCGAAAGGCCGAGGGGAGCGTCCCTTTCGGAAAGGAGGGCCGTCGGCCGCCCCCCTTCGACGACGGGAACGAATTCCTTGCCGCTCCGGCCCAAAGCCGCCTCGACCCTCCAAAGGGGGTCGGAGGGTTTCAGGAATTCGACCTCGTCGTCGGTAAAGTCAAAGACCTCGGCCGCCTTTTGCCCGAGGTAGCGGACCGCCCGCAAAAGCTCGGCCGTTTTTACGACGCCGAGGGCCCTTCCCTCCCCGTCGACGACCACCGCCGCCGGAAGTCCGAAGCCCGCCAGCCTGTCCAGGGCGGCCGCAACGGGCTCGTCGGCCCGCACTCGGGGGGGCGGCCCGGCGGCGACCGCCGAAACCGAAAGCCCCCTCAGGCGGCCGGCCAAAAATTCGGTCAAATAAAGGCGCAGGCGCCCGGCCGAAATGCCCTCAAATTCCTCCCCCGGGTCGGAGTCGCCCCAAAGCTCCCTCGCCCGCTCCCGGGGCACGACCTCCAAAAGGACCTTCGGACCCTTTTCCCGCAAAAGGACGACGGCGTCGACTTCCTCCGAAAGGAGGTCGGCGGGTTCGGTCCGCTCCCGCGAAAGGACGACGGCGACCTTGAGACCCCGCGGAGTCCGAACGACGGAAACCTCCGAGGGTCGGTCCTTTGCCAAACTCCTCGCCTCGGTAAGGTTTGCGCCCCTTTCGAGCAAAAAGGCGACCGCCCGCAGGGCCTGCGGCTCCGCGCTCCAAAGGGGGCCGGCCTCGGCCAGGACCCCCGCCAGGAGCAGGGTCGCCTCTTTATCCGTAAGGGGAAGGTTTTTCCTCCGGACCTCCCCGATGAGGGAGGCGGTGCAAAGGCGACCCAATCGGCGGAAGACGGCGGCCCCGCCGACCGCGGGCGGGGGCTCCCCGGCGCCCAACACGATTATCCTCGCGTCGGGCGCCGGACCTTCTAGAAAATTGAAGAGGTCTTTAAACCTTTCCAGGGCCTTCCGGGCCCGGGGGGAGAGCGAGGAGGGTTTCAGGAGGCGGGCCTCGGGATTGAGTTTGATAAGGGCGTAGGCGGCGGCGAGCGCCTCCAGGTCGGCCCCCTCGGGCAAAACGAGGAGCTCCATCGGAAAAGAATTAAAACCGGACCTGAGGACTTGCCGCTTTGAGGGAGTTTTTCTATAATTTAAATACTCGGCCGGGGGCGTAGCTCAACTGGATAGAGCGCGGGACTACGGATCCCGAGGTTGCGGGTTCGACTCCCGCCGCCCTCGCCACTAAAGCCAATCCGCCTACCTTTCTATAACCCTAATGGAGAAAAATTCCGACCGCAGACTCTACGAGGAGGCTTTGGACCTCTACCTTTCGGGGGACCTCTTTAGGGCCCTCTCCCTTTTGGAGGAATACCTCTCGCGCCACCCGAAGGACCCTTACGCCGTCTTCAACGTGGGAAAAATCCACTACGAGCTGGGAAACAAACAGCTGGCCAGGGCCTACCTCGAGGAGGCGGTAAAGCTCAAACCCGACCTCTACGAGGCCCTGCGGCTTTTGGCCGACCTTTACACCGACGAAGGTCTCTACGACGAGGCCATAGAGCTCTACGAGAGGATTGCCAAAATTCACCCCTCGGCGGAGGTTTACAACAACCTCGGCTTTCTCTACCAACAAAAGGGCGAGTACGAAAAGGCCCTCGAGCAGTTTGAGAAGGCGATAAGGAAAAATCCCAAGCTCGCCGAGGCTTACTACAACAAGGCCTTGGCACTGCGGCGGTTGGGCCGCCTCGGGGAGGCGCTCGAGTGGTACACCAAGGCGATAGAGCTCAATCCCGAGGACCCCGACTTTTACTACAACCGCGGAATAGTGAGGAAAAAGCTCGGGGACCTGGAGGGTGCGGCCGAGGACTTTAAAAGGGCGCTGGAATTAAATCCCCGCTTCTACCGGGCCTACAACAACCTGGCAAACGTCTACTACGCCCTCGGAAGGGCGGGGGAGGCGGTGGAACTCTACAAGAAGGCGCTGCAGATAAAGCCCGACTACGCCGAGGCCCTCGAAAACCTGGCCCTCGTTTTGAGGGAAACGGGCCGATGCGAGGAGGCCCTCCGCTACTACGACCGCCTGCTGGAGCTGAGACCCGACGAACCGGCCTACCTCATCGACCGGGGCGTGTGCCTCAAAGAGCTCGGCCGCTTTAAGGAGGCCCGGGAACACTACGAGCGGGCCCTCGAGCTCTCGCCCGAATATCGGCCCCTGGCCCTTTACAACCTCGCCTGCCTTTACAACCTACAGGGGGAAAAGGAAAAGGCCAAAAAACTCCTGGAGGAGGCCCTTTCCCTGGACCCCACCTTGAGGGAATACGCCAAAGAGGACCCCGAGGCCAAGGACCTCCTTTAGCAGAAGCGGCCCAGCTGCTCTTTTAAAAAGCGCGCCAGCTCGCGGACCTGCCTTTCGGTCTCCTCGAGGGGGCCGGAGTTGTCGACGACGAAGTCGGCGAGCTTTTTCTTCTTTTCGGGGTCCATTTGGCGGCTCCAACGCCTTTCGAACTCCTCCTCCGAAAGGCCCCTTTGGAGGGCCCTCTTTTTGGCCACCTCCTTGGGGGCGTAGACCAGGACGGTGTAGTGGAACCGGTTTTGGTTTCCCTTTTCGAAAACCAGCGCCGCCTCGAGGGCGCAAACTCCGCCCCTTTCCCCGCAAAAGCGGTCGAATTCCTCGTAGACCTTCGGGTGGAGGAGACTTTCGAGCCACCGCAAAAGTTCGGGATTGCCGAAAACCCTTTCGGCGACCGCCCTCCGGTTTACCGACCCGTCGGGGTTTAAAACCTCCCGACCGAGTTTCCTTACGAGCGCCTCCTTTACCTCGTCCCTTTCGAGGAGACGGTGGACCACCCGGTCCGCGTCGAGGACCGAAACGCCGTACTTTTCCAAAAGGCGGGCGACGGTCGACTTCCCGCTTCCGATGTTGCCCGTAAGGGCCACCCTGAGAATGCAATTTTCCTTTGACATCGTGCTCAACCGAACTTTCGGGGCGCCGGCCGTTGGTTAATATATTCTTTCAAAGTCAAAGCCCTTCGGGAGGACGAGATGCTCGCGGACCTTTCCTTTTCCGACAAGGAGCGGGAATTTTTCAAGACATATCAAGAACTACTTAAAAAATACCACGACCGACCCCAAAAACTCCGTTTTTTTCTCGAGCTGAAGGCCCTCGAGGCGGGAATTGAGGACCTCGAAAGGACGCTAGAAAAGTTCGACGAATTTCTGCGGCGATACCTCTTTTTCGTCTCCAAGAGGGAGGAGTTGAAAAAGGTCCTGCCCGTCGACGAGGACCTTCCCGAGGTCCTTCAAAGGTATCCCTACTTCGTTCCCTACGAGGTGGTTAGGACCTACCCCTCCGCGGCCTCCTACGGCGGGATAAAGTGGCGCGAACCCTACCTGCTGGCCGCCGGCGACGACGGGCTCGTCCGCATTTGGCGCTTTACCGGCGAAAACTTTGAATTCGTGAAGGAGGTGGGCCGAAAGGGCGACGGCAGGCCCGTTTACGAGCTAAAGGACGACCACCTCTTTTACGCCGACGAAGAGTTTCTGCGCGTCTTTTACCTGCCTTCGGGTAAGGAGGTGGCCTCCGTTCGACTGGGCCAAAAGCCGGAGGCCCTCGACCTGGAAAACGGTAGCGTGTTTCTCTACAGGAAACTCGGTCCGGTCGCCGTCCGTCAGGAGGTTTCCCTCGAGGAGGGGAAACTGACCTTCGGACCGGCCGAGCCGGTTCCGCCCGCCGAGGTCGGAGGCGGCGAGACCGACATGGTCGCCGTCGGCGGAAAGCTGGTGAAGGTAAAGGACGGAAAGGTTTTACTCTTTAAAGGGGCTAAAAAGGGCGGACGACCGAAGTTCGAACCGGTGACCTCGTTCGACTTCGGCCGCCCGATAAACGACCTTCTGGCCCTGAAGGGGGGTCTTTTGGTGGCCCCCTCGGGCCATCCGCCGGCCTTGCTCGACGCCCGAACCGGCCGCGTCGAGGCCAAGTTGGAGGTTCCCCTGAACCACTCCTACCGCATCAGAAAGCACCCGCTGCGCGACTGGGTGGCCGTGTCCCACGACCAAAACCTCGTTTCGGTTTGGGACGCCGCCACCCTCCAACCGGTCCGCATCTTGGAGAGCTACTTTATCGACGTTTTGGGGCTGGCCTTTTCTCCCGACGGGAAACTTTTGGCCGCCTCCGGCGAGGGACGGGACGTCAACGTTTGGAACGCCGAAAGCTGGGAAATGGTAAAGGACCTCGACCTTCCCGCCGAAGGTCTTACGGCCCTCGCCTTCTCCCCCGACGGGTCCTTTTTGGTGGTCGGCGCCAGCGACGGGAGGATATTCTTCGTTCGGACCTCCGACTGGAGCCTGAGCGGAACGCTCTCGTTTCACCGCGACGCGGTTTCGGACCTGCTCTTTACCCCCGACGGGCGTCGTCTGATTTCGGCCTCCTGGGACGGTAAGGTCGTCCTTTGGGACGCCGAAACGGGTGAGGTGGAAAGGGTAATCCACGAATCGGGCGACCGAATTTGGAGGTTGGCCCTTTCGGAGGACGGCGGATTTTTGGCCGTCGCCGGTTGGGACGGTGCGGCGACCGTTTACGACTCCTCGGCGTGGGAAAAGGTGGCCGAGTTCGTCGGAGACTCGGAGGCCACGGCGGTGGCCTTCGGACCGGACTACCTGGCTATCGGTCGGAGAAACGGAACCATCGAAGTCGTCGGGATTTCGACGGCCGAGGAGGGAGCCCAAGAGGTGGAGGAGCTTTCGCTCTGCCCGGCCGAGGGGGCCGTCGGCGTCGTTTCCTTCGAAGGGGGCGTTCTGGTGCTGACCGAAGGGGGAGCTATCAAACTGTGGAACTCGGCCGGGGAAAAGGTTTTTTCCGCCCTTTTGGCCGGCCGCGTCGAGAGGGCCGAAAACCTGCGCGAACCGAAGGTGAAACTGGAAGTCCTTCCCGACACCTTCATAGTTCAAAGGGAACGCTACCTTTACGGGGCCAAAGGCTGGCAGAACTTCGTTCGCGTCCTTAGGGGCCTCGAGGAGGCAAAACCGAAGGAGGAATTCCTCAAGGAGGTCGAAAAACCCGACCTCCTTAAGGAGCTTTAAACCCCGCTCTTTTGACCTTCCTTGTTTTTGTTTTTGGAGGCCCACCACTTCAGGTAGGCCTCGATAAAGCCGTCGATTTCGCCGTCCATAACGCGGTCGACCTGCGTTTCCTCGTAGCCGGTCCTGAGGTCCTTGACGAGTTGGTAGGGGGTAAAGACGTAGGACCTTATTTGGTGGCCCCAGCCGATTTCGGTTTTTTCGCCCTCGTATTGTTTCCGCTTTTCCTCAAGCTTTTGGAGCTCCAGCTGGTAGAGCTTCGCCTTCAGGATTTTGAGGGCCTTTTGCTTGTTTTGAAACTGGGAGCGCTCGTCCTGGCACTGGACCACTATTCCGGTGGGAAGGTGGGTGATGCG
>JAADCT010000049.1 GCA_013154305.1 Aquificota bacterium | reverse complement strand
TGGCCCTCGACATGGCGGGCCTGATGGCCGGAACCAAGTACAGGGGTGAGTTCGAAGAAAGGCTCAAAAAACTCCTCGACGAGCTCAAGCAGGAGGGCAACGCGATACTCTTCATCGACGAAATTCACACCGTCGTGGGCGCCGGTAAGGCCGAGGGCGCCATGGACATGGCCAACATTATGAAGCCCGCCCTCGCCAGGGGTGAAATAAGGGTAATCGGCGCCACCACCGTCGACGAGTACAGGAAGTACATCGAAAAGGACCCCGCCCTCGAAAGGAGGTTCCAACCCATCTACGTTGAGGAGCCCTCCGTTGAGACCACCATAGAAATCCTCAAGGCCCTCAGGCCCAAGTTCGAACAGCACCACAAGGTCAAAATCTCCGACGAGGCCATAGAGGCCGCCGCCAAGCTAACCCACCGCTACGTTACCAACCGCAAACTGCCCGACAAGGCCATCGACGCCCTGGACCAAGCCGCGGCCAGAAAGCGCATATCGGCCGTAATGCCGCCGCCGGAACTGCAGGAAATCGAACGGCAAATCCGCAAAATCGAGGAGGAAATCGTCGAGGCCAACCTCAAGGGCGACTACGAGCGCGAGGCCGAGCTCAAGATTAAGAAAATCGAGCTGGAGAAAAAGCGCAACGAACTCCTGCAAAAGTACGGCTCCAAAGAGGCCCGCATCAAGGCCATAAAGGAGGAGCTCAAGAAACTCGAAGAGGAGCTCAAAAAGGCGGTAGAACAAAACGACATCGACAAGGAGTACGAGATTAAAAAGCGCATGGTCGAGCTCGAAAAAGAGCTCAAAAAACTCGAACAGGAACAGGCTCAGGAGCTCGTGGTTACCTGGGACGACGTTGCCGCCGTCGTCAGCGAGTGGACCGGTATACCCGTAAGCAAGCTTAAAGAGGAAGAGAAACAAAAACTCCTCAAACTGGAGCAGGAACTCCACAAACGCGTTATCGGGCAAGAGCACGCCGTTAAGGCCGTGGCCGAGGCAATCAGGAGGGCGAGGGCCGGCCTCAAGGACCCCAAACGCCCGATTGCGAGCTTTATGTTCCTCGGACCCACCGGAGTCGGTAAGACCGAGCTCGCCAAGGCTTTGGCCGAGTTGCTCTTTGGCGACGAGGAGGCGATGATTCGCCTCGACATGTCCGAGTTCAAGGAGGAGCACTCGGTCGCCAAGCTGATAGGTGCGCCTCCGGGCTACGTGGGCTACGAGGAGGGCGGAAAACTTACCGAGGCCGTAAGGAGGAAGCCCTACTCGGTCATTCTGCTCGACGAGATTGAAAAGGCCCACCCGAGGGTGTTCGACCTCTTCCTGCAGGTGCTTGACGACGGTAGGCTGACCGACAGCAAGGGTAGGACCGTCGACTTCAGGAACACCGTCATCATCATGACCTCCAACGTGGGTAGCCAATACCTTCTGAACATTCCGCTCGACGCCGACGAGGAAACGCTCAACACCGAATTCGAAAAGGCCAAGGAAAAGGTCCTCGAAGAACTCAAGATGAGGTTCAGGCCCGAATTCCTCAACCGGATTGACGAAATTATCACCTTCAAACCGCTGACGATGAAGGAGCTCCTGCAAATCGTCGACCTGCTCATCAAGCGCGTAAACGAACGCCTGGCCGAGAAGAACATGAGGATAGAGCTGACCGAGGAGGCCAAAAAAGAGCTGGCCCGCCGCGGCTACGACCCGGCCTTCGGAGCAAGACCCCTCAGAAGGACCATCCAAAAGTACATCGAAACCCCGCTGGCCGACTACATCCTCGAGGGCAAGTTCAAGGAGGGCGACACCATCGTCGTCGACTACGACAAGGAAAAGAAAGAGTTCGTCTTTATGACCAAAGAGGAATACGAGAAAAAGCGCTCCGAAAAGGGCGAGGAGAAAAAGCAAAAACAGGATAAGGAAACCAAGTAATTCCTCCCCCTCCTAAGTTCCTTCCGCTTTCTCTTTTTTGCCTTTGGTTTCAAGGAAACCCTTACCTTTCGTAGGTCCGAACGACCCTCTTTCCGAAGGAGGTCATAACCTCGTAGGGTATCGTCCCCAAAAGGCGGGCCCAATCGGAAAAGGTCCTCCGGCGGTCCACGAGGACGACCCTTTCACCCTCCCGGGGTCTGAAGGAACCGAAGTCGACCGCCGCCAGGTCCATCGTAACGCTTCCCACTATCGGAAACTCGCGTTCACCGTAAAAGACCTTCAGCCGGTTTGAGAGCGGGCGCCTAAGACCGTCGGCGTATCCGAAGGGTATCACCCCCACGAAGGAGTCCCTCTTTAAGCGGTAGCGGCAGCCGTAGGAGATGCAGCTGCCGGCCGGCAAAAGGCGGACCGACAAAATCGGCGCCCAAACTTCGGATGGAAATTCCAACTCGGGCAGTTTCCCTTTAAGGGAGGGGGAGGGAAGTTCCCCGTAGAGGGTAATTCCGACCCTTACGGCCCCGGCAAAGGGGACCGAATAGGTCAAACCGGCCGAGTTCTGGAGGTGAAAGAGGGACCTTCCCCTGAAGGGTTTGGCCAGTTGGTAAAAGCGCCTTATTTGGCGGAGGGTAAAGGCGGGGTCCCCTTCGGCGGAAGGAAAGTGGGTCATCACCCCTTCGGGGGGAAAGCGGCGAAGCAGGTCGTAGGGCGGGACCAAAAAGCCGCACCGACCCATTCCGGTGTCGACGTTGAGGTGATAGGGCAGGCGCAGGTTTAAAACCGTTTGAAGTTGCCGGTGGGTTCCGACGACGGGCGTAAGGCGGTAGCTTTTTACGAGCTTAACCTCTTCGGGCAAAAAGCCGAAGAGGACCAATATCGGCTTTCTTATTCCGGCGCGGCGCAGGGCGGCCCCCTCGAAGGGGTGGGCCACGGCGAAGGCCAAAACCTCTTCGAGGGGTTCGAGGGCGCGGGCGACCGCTTCGGCGCCGTGGCCGTAGGCGTCGGCCTTTACGACGGCCACGACTTTTTTTCGGGCAAAGCGGGCCACCCTCCGCAGGTTGGAGGTTACGGCCGAAAGCGATACGCGCCAAACGGCCCGGCCCCCTACCATCGGTCGCCCAGAAGCTTATTTTCCCTGAAGGAGAAAAAGCCCTTTTCGCCGAGGACGACGTGGTCGAGAAGCTCCAGTCCCAAAAGCCGGGCGGCCTCCTCAATCCGGCGGGTAAAGGCGCGGTCCTCGGGCGAGGGAAGGGGGTCGCCGTCGGGATGGTTGTGGGCCAAAACGAAGAAGTAGCCGCCGCTTTTCAATACGGGACCGAGGACCTCCCTCGGTGAGGCCCTGACGACGTTGGCCTCTCCGAGGGCAACCAGGTCCACCGAAAGGAGTCTCTGCGAAAGCGACAGCGAAAGGACAAACAGGTGCTCCTTTTGACCCTTCAAAAGGGGTCTTACGACCTTTTCGACCTGCGAGGGGGAGGTTATCTTGGGTTTTTCCTCCCCGGCGGCGTGGCGTTTGCAGAGTTCCAAAACCGCCATTACGGTTGCGGCCTTCGCCTTTCCCAAACCGGGTATGCGAAAGAGGTCCTCCAAGGTCAGGTCCTTAAGTTTCCCGAAACCGAGGGAGGAGAGTTTTTGTCCGATTTCGAGAACGCTGAAGCCCTTCGTTCCGCTGCCCAAAACCAGGGCCCAAAGCTCGGCCTCGTCGAGGGCCTCGGGACCGTAGGAGAGCATCTTTTCGCGGGGTCGGAGGTCCTTTGGAAGCTCTTTCGGCGAAAGCCTTTTGCGGGAAGGCATCTTCTTATTAACCTTAGGTTAAAGTGTTTTGGAGGTAATGCGGCGCGCGGTCGAGGAGCTTTTTTCCGCCTTCGGAAGGTTGAAAATTGCGGTAATCGGCGACCCGATTTTGGACGAATACATTTTCGGCAGGGTCGAGCGCATTTCGCCGGAGGCGCCGGTTCCGGTCTTTGAGGTCGAAAGGAACGAATTCCGCGCCGGAGGCGCGGCCAACGTTGCGTTAAACCTGAAAAGCTTGGGCGTGGGAAGGGTTCTGTTGCTGGGGCGGGTGGGCCGGGACGAGGGCGGCCGCCTTTTGAAAAAACTTTTGGAGGAAGGGGGAGTCGAGACGAAGCTGCTCGAAAGTGCTGGCGTTCCGACCACGCGAAAAACGCGGCTGGTGGCCCGCTCGCAGCAGCTCATAAGGATTGACGAGGAAAGGAGGACCCCCCTCGGGGAGGAAGAAACCTTGAAACTTTTCGAGGAGCTGAAAAGGTTTAATCCCGACGCGGTGGTCGTGTCCGACTACGCCAAAGGGGTGGTCACCGAAACTTTGGGTCGCCTTTTGAGGGATTCGGGCTTTAAGGTCTTCGTCGACCCGCGGCCGCAAAACCTTCGGGCCTACCGCGGTCTCTTTTGCGTAACGCCCAACCTGAAGGAGTTTGAGGCGATGGCCCGCCGGTTGGGTCTGGAGGGGCCGGCGGAGGAGGTTGCGCCCCTCTTTAGGGAAAGGATGGGGCTGGAGGCGCTGGTGATTACGCTGAGCGAAAGGGGGATTGCCCTTTTTACCGACGGGGAGAGCGCGCGGTTTCCCGCAACGGCGAGGGAGGTCTACGACGTTACCGGGGCGGGTGACACGGTGGCGGCGGCCCTTTCGGCGGCCTACGCCGCCGCCGGCGACTGGCACTTGGCCTGCCGCTTTGCCAACCTCTGCGCGGGGGTGGCCGTTTCGAAGCTGGGAACGGCGCAGGTCAGACCCGAGGAGGTTTTGGCCGAGCTGTCTAGACTAGGGCTTTGAGAAAAACGGCGAGGACGAACTGAAGGAGCGTAAAAAAGGCCCCCCAAAGGAGGGCTTTGAAGCGGCTTTCGGCCCGCCTTAATACGGCGTAAAAGAGCAGGGGGAGGGACGCCGCCGACGACAGAAAGAGCGCGGCTGAAAACGCGGTCTCTTTCAGAAACTTCTTTTGCGGCGGTTCGTAGCTGTAGCGGCCGACCAGGTTCAGCGTGTAGACGCGGCCCTCGGAAAGGAGCCAATAGTCGCCCTGGCGGGCAAAGAGGTGGCCGTTTTGAAGCTCCAGTAGCCCGTAGGGGAGGAGGCGGGCGCCGCGGGCGACGGCGAGGTCGCCGCCGACTTGCAAAAGGATGTTTTGAAAGCGGTTTCCCCTTCGGTCTTCGAAGTAGACGGTAAGTCCGTCGAAGGTGGCAAAGCTCCTTTCGGGAACCGTCAGCAGGACCTTTTCGCCGAACTTAAACTTCAGGTACTTGGTCAGGTGGGAGATTTTTTGGTAGTTTACGGCGTAAGAGGCGGCCGCCCCGGCCAACGAAAGCAGCAAAACGGCCGCCCACAGGACCTTTAAAACCTTTTTTTCGGAAACGCCGAAGGTGTAAAGGACGTGAAAGGCCCTCTTTTCCTTAAAGGTGTATACGAGGTTGGCGACCGCCAGCGGGAGCGAAAGGCCCATGGCGACTAAAAAGGTGTAGCTAAAGAGCATAAAGAGGTAGCCGGCGGCCAGCAGGGGCGGCAGGGCAAAGAGGAGGTAGAGGGTCGAAAAGAACTGGCCGGCCAAAACGAAGAGCCCCAAAAAGAGGGACAAAAGGGCCACCGTCCTCGCAAAGTGGGAAAAAACGTAGGAGGTCAAAACCATCAGACGTTAAATCTGAATATTACGACGTCGCCGTCGCGAATTTCGTAGTCCTTGCCCTCGAGACGGGCCGCGCCGGCCTCCCGGGCGCCGGTCCAACCGCCGTACTTTACGAAGTCCTCGTAGGAGACCACCTCGGCGGCGATAAAGCCCCTCTCAAAGTCGGAGTGTATTTTTCCCGCCGCCTGCGGCGCCTTTGTGCCCCTTTTAACGGTCCAGGCGCGGGCCTCCTTCTCCCCGGCGGTGAAGAAGGTTATGAGGTCCAGAAGTTTGTAACCTTCCCTGATGACCTTGTTGAGGCCGGGTTCGTCGAGACCGTACTCTTTGAGGAGTTCCTTCCTCTCCTCCTTTGGAAGTTGGGCCAGTTCGGCCTCCAACTTGGCCGAAACGACCACCACCGGCGCCCCCTCTTTGGCGGCGTATTCTTTGACCCTCTTAACGTGCTCGTTTTCGCCGCCCTCGAGGAGGTCCTCCTCGGCCACGTTGGCTATGTACATTACCGGTTTGGTCGTGAGGAGAAAGAGCTCCTTGGTGGCGTAGTTCCAAACCTCCTCGGGGAGTCGGTCTTTGTGCCTCCTCAGGGGTTCCATGTTTTCGAGGACCTTTTTGAGGAGCTCCAACTTTTGCAACTCCTCTTTGGCCTCCTTTTTGCCGATTTTTGCGAGCTTGGCGACCTTTTCCAGCCTTCTTTCGACGCTTTCGAGGTCCTTGGCTATGAGTTCGAGGTCGATGATTTCGATGTCCCTGACGGGGTCGACCGAACCTTCGACGTGGACGACGTTTTCGTCGTCAAAGCAACGGACGACCATTCCTATGGCGTCGACTTCCCTGATGTGGGCCAAAAATTGGTTTCCGAGGCCTTCGCCTTTGGAGGCCCCCTTTACGAGGCCGGCGATGTCGCGAAACTCGAGGTATGTGGGAACGACCCTTTGCGACTTTTCGATGCTGGCGATTTTTTCCAACCGGGGGTCGGGAACGGGAACCTTTCCGACGTTGGGTTCGATGGTGCAAAAGGGATAGTTGGCGGCCTCGGCTTTGGTGCTTTCGGTCAGGGCGTTAAAGAGCGTCGACTTTCCCACGTTGGGCAATCCCACGATTCCGAGCGAAAATCCCATCGCAAAGCTACAAAAATTATTGCGCTCAGGCGGAAAGGGGGCAAGCCTCTTTTTCCAAATTCCCGCGCGGAGCGCGGGCTTTTGACAATCGAAAACTTAGAATAAGTGCGTTTAATGGAAGCCCTTGCGGTCGTTTGGAAGAACGCGCCGGTCGTTTTCGTTTTGCTCCTTCTAATCGCCACCGTATCCACCGCCATTTTTTTGGAAAAGCTGGTTTCGGTTAAAAAGTCGAAGGTCCTGCCCCGGGGGTGGAGGCAGATAAAGCTCTACCTGGCGGCGGGAAACTACGAGGCGGCCATCGCCGCCCTAAAGCGCGACGGCCGGCCGCTGGCGCGGGCGCTGGCAAACCTTCTTGAGCTCTACCACCGGGGGGAGATTTCCAAACTGGAGCTGGTTCAGTTGGTGGAGGCGGAGGGCAACCTGCTCTACTACGAGCTTACGAAAAAGACTTCGTTCCTTTCGGCGTCGGTTACTTTGGCCACCCTCGTCGGTCTCATCGGAACGGTTTGGGGCCTTATTAAGGTCTTTGCGGCCTACTCCTCCATGGGGGCCGAGGGTATTCGCCTCCTTGCCGAGGGTATAGCGACCTCCCTCAACTCCACGGCGGCGGGCCTGCTGGTGGCGGTCTACGGCTACCTGCTCTACTGGCTCGTGCGCGAACGCATAAACGGCGTTTACTCCAAGGTCCTGAGGGAATTGGAGGAGTTCGTCGAACTGATAAAGTGATGATTTTCGTCAGGGAAACCTTAAAGGGGTCCTAACTACATTTTTCTCTTACGCGGTTGCGGGACGGGCTACCGAGGCGGCTCCTTCCGGAGGGTGAGAAGCGGGGTGGAGCAGCCTGGTAGCTCGCCGGGCTCATAACCCGGAGGTCGCGGGTTCAAATCCCGCCCCCGCAACCACTTTTTAAAAACCTTCGCCGAAAAATTATTCCCTTAAATGTTTCCGGTCGCGTCTTCGGCCCTGCTGGCGGCCTCCAGTCTTTACTTTGAACCGCTGTGGTTTTTGGCCTTCTTCGGTTTTTTACCCCTTTTTTTAAAAACCTCCTTAAGGGAGCGGTTGCTTTTCGGTTTGTTTTTTTCGGCGGCGGTCGCCTTTCCGCTGTTTAAGGCTTTCTTGCTGGTTTCCCCTTCGTTCCTTTGGGCGGTTTTGCTCTTTTCGGCGACCGTCGTTTTTCTGACGGTGTACCAATTCGGACTTTCACACCTGCTTTCGCGGTTGGGTCTCTTTTTTCCGCTGGCGTACGCGTTGGTGGAGCTCCTGAGACTCTTTTTTCCCTTCGGCGGTTTTCCGATAGGGGTTGTGGGATACGCGCCGGTCGACGCCCCCTTTTTGAGGCACTCGGTCGGCCTCCTCACGCCTTACGGCGCCACCTTGCTCGTTTTGACCTTCAACTACCTTCTGGCGGTCGGAATAAAGGAAAAAAGCTTTAGGCCACCCCTGGCCGGTCTAGCCTTTTTGGCGGCGGTGTCGGCGGTCGGCTTCCTCCGCCAGGCCTCCGGACCTCCGGCGGGCGTGAGGGTGGCGCTGGTTCAGCCCTTTTGGGACCAAAGGGACAAGTTGGAAAATCCGAACTCGCTCCTTCCCTACAAGGTTTACCTGACGGAGCTGGCCCTAAAGAGGGCAAAGGTCGTTTTCCTTCCGGAGGGTTTTTTGGAGCCTTCCGACCGACCGGGGGAATTCTTTAAGGCCTTCGCGGAGGGGACCCTCTTGGTCGGCGCCAACCGTCTCGTTTACGACTTTGAACGGGGGGAGTTTTTTGCCCGCAACGCCGTCTTCTTCGCCGAGGGGGGCCGCCTCGCGGGCGTTTACCTAAAGAGGAAACTGGTGCCCTTCGGGGAATTCCTTCCGAAGGACCTATCTTTTTTAAGCGCGGCGGTGCCCTACCTTGGCGGCGCCGACTATCGGCCGGGCCGCTCGTCTGCCGTTTTTGAGCTGAAGGGGATAAAACTCCAGCCGCTGATTTGCAACGAGGCCTTTTATCCCTTCCTGGTCGAAAGGAGGGCGGAGGCGGTGGCGGTTTTTGCCAACGACGCCTGGTTTTACCCGCCCTTTTCGGTATACCACCTCAAGGCGGTAAAGGCTTTGGCCCTCCTTTGGAAAAAACCGGTACTGTTCGTAAACTCGGACGGACTTTCGGGGGCGGTGCGGCCCGACGGCAGGTACGAGGGAAGTCCCCTTTCCCGCGTTCAGGTTTTGCTTTTGTAAAAGGAAAGACAGCCCTTTTTAACCTCCTTCACCTCCAGCTCGGGAACGGCGCTCCTCTTTATCCTTTCCAGGAGTTTCAGGGTGTAGTCCAGCATAAAGGGACTGACTATTAGCGTAACCTCGCCGCGTTTGGCCCCCTCGGTCGAGGGAAGGCAGCACCGTCCCGAATACTCGACTATGGCGTCGAAGAGGCCGACGTTTTCCACCTTCAGGTGGACCTTAACGCAGTGGGTTTCCCTCGTCGGAACCGGATACTTCTCCTTTAGTACCTTTAGAGTTTCGCGAACGCCCATCGTATACCGAAGAAGTTTAAAAAACTCTGCTAACCTGTTTTTGGTCGGTGATGAAAGTCGTGGCGGTGGGAGGAGGAACGGGGCTTTCGTCCCTTTTGAGGGCCCTAAAGAGGTTGGTAAAGGACGGAACCGTATCGGAACTGACGGCGGTCGTTACGGTTGCCGACAGCGGGGGCTCGACGGGGAGGCTGAGGCGCGACTACAACATTCCGGCCCCCGGCGACATAAGAAACTGCATAGTGGCCCTGGCCGAGAGGGAGGACCTTCTTAAGAAATTGTTTCAACATCGGTTCGAAAACGGGGAACTGAAGGGTCACTCCTTCGGAAACATTTTTCTGACGGGCCTTACGATGGTGACCGGAAACTTCCTCGACGCGGTCCGCTATTCGTGCCAAATCCTCAAAACGGCGGGAGAAATCCTTCCCTCGACCACCGAAAGCGTTCACCTGGTTGCCCGTTTCGAAGACGGGACGGTAATAAAGGGCGAGGACAAAATTCCCGAATACGCCCGGAAAAACGGAAAAAAAATCGTGGAAATCTGGCTCGAACCTAAAAGCGTAAAGGCTCCGATTGACACCGTTGAGGCCCTGGAAAACGCCGACTTTATTTTGGTGGGACCGGGCAGCTTTTACACCAGCATAATTCCCAACTTTCTGATAGAGGACGTTAAGGAGGCCTACCGGAAGTCGAAGGCCAAAAAGATTTTCGTCGTAAACGCCATGACCCAACCGGGGGAAACCGACGGTTTTAGCGCCTTCGACCACGTGAGGCGCTTCGTCGAAGTGACCGGTCTCGACTATCCCGACGCGGCTTTAATAAACACCCGAATGCCCGTCTACAAACTTTTAAAGAGGTATCTGGAACAGGGACAGGAGCCGGTGGTTCCCGACGTTTCCGAATTCGCCAGACACGGCGTTCAGGTGTTTGCCGAGGACCTCATCGAGGAGGAGGAGGGATTTATAAAACACTCGCCGGAAAAGGTGGCCGAGGCCCTCAAGAAGGTCTTTAGGGAAGTGTAAGGGCCGAATGCCCTTTTTGGGGGTCAGCGCTGAGGCTCCCAGCCGGGTTTAAAATAACTTTTGAAACCTTGCCGGAGGGAGGGTTTTTCCCTTCCCTCGGTTTCAGGAGGTGATGACTGCGTATCATGCGACAGGACGGCGACTTTGCGATGCAAACGCCCCAGCAAACCTTTAAGGCCGGCTCCTGGACGGGAATTATAAACCACTACAGGGACTTTCTTCCCGTTACGGACAAAACGCCCGTTATCACCCTTTACGAGGGAAACACCCCCCTCATAAAGGCGAGGAACCTGCCCAAGTTTTTGGGCGTCGATGTCAACCTCTACTTCAAGTACGAGGGCCTCAATCCGACGGGTTCCTTCAAGGACCGCGGGATGACCGTTGCCATTTCAAAGGCGGTCGAGGCCGGTAAAAAGGCGGTCATTTGCGCCTCGACGGGAAACACCTCGGCCTCGGCGGCGGCCTACGCGGCCCGGGCCGGCCTGAAGGCCTTCGTCGTTTTGCCCTACGGGGCGGTGGCGCTGGGAAAACTGTCGCAGGCTATGATTTACGGGGCCAAAATAGTGGCCATTAAGGGAAACTTCGACGACGCCCTCTTTTTGGTCCGGAAAATCGTTGAAAAACACCCGATAGAGATAGTAAATTCGGTAAATCCCTACCGGCTCGAGGGTCAAAAGACGGCGGCTTTCGAAATTTGCGACGCCCTCGGCGACGCGCCCGACTACCAGTTCATCCCCGTCGGAAACGCCGGAAACATAACGGCCTACTGGAAGGGCTACAAGGAGTACTACGAGGCCGGTTACATAAAGAAGCTGCCAAAGATGATGGGTTGGCAGGCGGAGGGTTCGGCCCCCATAGTAAAGGGCTATCCCATTAAAAACCCCCAAACGATAGCGACGGCGATAAGGATAGGAAATCCCTACAGCTGGCAGGGGGCCCTAAAGGCCCGCGACGAAAGCGGCGGTCGCATCGACGCCGTCAGCGACGACGAAATTCTCTACGCCTACAAGCTGGTGGCCTCGATGGAGGGCATCTTCTGCGAACCGGCCTCGGCGGCGTCGGTGGCCGGCTTTATAAAGTGCGTCCGCGAGGGCCTCTTTAAGGGCGGCGAAACGGTGGTTTGCACCCTGACGGGAAACGGTCTCAAGGACCCCGACACGGCCATAAAGATGTCGGAGGAACCCATCGTGGTTCCCCCCGACCTCAAGGCCCTCGAGGAGGTCTTCGAGATTTAGACCTCCCGCCTCGGGAGTTTTCCCTTCCTTCCCCGAAAGGGTTGAAAAAAGGGCCTTGAGTACCTTCCGAGGGAAAGGGTTTCGCCCCTTTCCCCCGCCGGGTTCCCCGTTCTTCGGACCGAAAGGGGCAATTTTTAAACTTCCCACTATTGATGGGTCTGAAGGAGAAACTTCAAAGGGTCGGACGCTACGAGTACCTGCTCCCCGCGGGGGTTTTGAATAAAAGGCAAAGGGCGGTTAAGTTCTTTCTCAGCGAAACGCTCTACGAACTTCTCGAAGAGGACGCCGTTTTGCAGGCGGCCAACGCCGCAACCTTGCCGGGGGTGGTCGAGCCGGTCGTGGTGATGCCCGACGTTCACGTGGGCTACGGTTTCCCCATAGGGGGCGTGATGGCGACCGACCCCGCCGAAGGCGGCATTATTTCACCCGGAGCCATCGGCTACGACATAAATTGCGGCGTCAGGCTAATAGCCACCAACCTCGAGGGCAAGGACGTGAAAAAACGCCTCGACAGCATAATGAGGGCCCTCCTCCACGGCGTTCCGGCCGGCGTGGGTTCGACCTCCAAGATAAAACTCTCCAAGTCGAAGATGAAGGAGGTCCTCCGTCTGGGGGCCAAGTGGGCCGTCTCCCGCGGCTTCGGTAAAAAGGAGGACCTGGAGCACGCGGAGGGTTACGGCCAACTGCCCTTTGCCGACCCGGAGGCGGTCTCAAACGAGGCCTACGAGCGCGGCAGCGACGAGCTCGGCACCGTCGGAAGCGGAAACCACTTCGTGGAAGTTCAGGAGGTGGAGGAAGTTTACGAGCCGGAGGTGGCCAAGGCTTTGGGCTTTCACAAAGGGCAGGTGATGATAATGGTCCACAGCGGTTCGCGGGGGCTGGGACACCAGGTTGCCACCGACTACATTAAGGTGGCCCTGCGGGCCTCGGGCAAGTACCGCATCGAATTGCCCGACCCGGAGCTGGCCTGCGTGCCGCTGAACTCGCCCGAAGGGCAGAGATATTGGGGGGCGATGAACGCCGCCGCCAACTACGCCTTTGCCAACCGGCAAATTTTGGGCTGGATTTCGACGTCGGCGGTCGCCAAGGCCC
>JAADCT010000011.1 GCA_013154305.1 Aquificota bacterium | reverse complement strand
AGGGTCTTCAGTCCGAGAAAGTCCATTTTGAGGAGGCCGATTTCCTCCAAAACTCCCATGTCGTATTGGGTGGCGACGACGAACTTTTCCTTTTTGGTTTCCTTGTCCTTTTCCTTCCTCGCGTAGAGGGGAACGAGCTCAATGAGGGGCTTTGGCGCTATGACTACGCCGGCGGCGTGGAAGCCGGTGTGGCGCGTCAGCCCGTCGAGCTTCTTTCCGATTTCTACCGCCTGGCGCAGGGCTGGGTCCTCGGCTATCATCCGGCGGAACTTTTGAACGGCATCCTCAATGTCGGGTCTCTCGCCGTACTTTTCCCTGAGCTGCTCCATAGACCACTCGGTCATCTCCTCCAAGGAGAGCTGAGAGCCCTGCGTTTCGCCCTGCGGGATTAACTTGGCCAGGCGGTCGGCCTTTTCCAGCGGAACGCCCAGCGCGCGGCAAACGTCCCTTATAACCGACTTGGACTTTAGAACGTTGTAGGTAATGATTTGGGAAACGCTGTCGCGGCCGTACTTGTTGGCGACGTACTCGATAACGTCGTCGCGGCGCTCCATGCAAAAGTCGACGTCGATGTCGGGCATCGAAACCCTGTCGGGGTTTAGAAACCTCTCAAAGAGCAGGTCGTGCTTTATCGGGTCTATGTCGGTAATGCCCAGCGCGTAGGCCACCAGCGAACCGCCGGCCGACCCACGCCCCGGACCCACCGGAATGCCGTTTTTCTTGGCCCAGTTGATAAAGTCCTGAACGATGAGAAAGTAGCCCGGAAAACCCATTTTGGAGATGACTTCCATCTCGTACTCGAGGCGTTCCCAGTAGACCCTTTCGTCCTTGGCCGCGCCCCTCTCTTTTAGCCGCCTTTTTAGGCCCTCCACGGCCAGTTTTCTGAAGTAGCTCTCGAGCGTTTCGCCCTCGGGAACCTCGTAAACGGGCATCTTGTACTCTTTGTTTTCGAAGTACTCCAGGCGGTCGTCTACCTTTTCGGCCACCTCGAGGGTGTTGAGGAGGGCTTCCTCCCAACCGTCGAACTTGTTTTCAAACCTCCTCCAAACCTCCTCGGGGGAGGCGAAGTGGAGTTCCAACTTTTGGAGTTTCCGGCCCTGCGGCGACTGAAGGAGTTCTTTGTAGGTCTTTTTCATCTGCAGGGCCGTTAAAATCGTGTGGGCCACCTTGTCCTCGGGCCTCAGATAGTGAACGTCGCAGGTGGCAACGAGCTTGAGGCCGTGCTTTTTGGCCAGCTTCACCAAAACGCGGTTTGCCGTTATCTGCTCCTCCAGGTCGTGGGGCTGGAGCTCGACGTAGAGGTCCTCTTTACCGAAAATTTCCAAAAGTTTGAGGAGCCACCTTTCGGCCTCCCTCTCCTCGCCTCGGGCCGCGTAGTAGGTGGGCAGGCCCTTCAGGCAGGCCGTCAGGCAAATCAGACCCTCCCGGTGTTCGTTCAAAACCTCCAGGTCTATCCTCGGCTTGTAGTGAAAGCCTTCCAGATAACCTATGGAGGAGAGCTTCATGAGGTTCCTAAAGCCGGTGTCGTTTTTAGCTATCAGCACGATGTGGTGGTTTTGATTGTCGGTGTAGTTGTCCTCGCTTCCCTTGCCCACTTTGTTAAAGCGCGAGCCCTTGGTAATGTAGGCCTCCATTCCGATAATCGGCTTGAGGCCCGCCTCCTTGAGGGCGGCGTAGAACTTGTACGAGCCGAAGAGGTTTCCGTGGTCGGTTATCGCCACGGCTTCGTAGCCGAGCTTTCGGGCGTACTCGGGAAGCTCCTTAATCTTTATTGCCCCGTCCAGGAGCGAAAACTGCGTGTGCAGGTGCAGGTGTACGAATTGCCGGGAGGGCATGGCAAAAAATTAGAGGTTATTCCCCCGAAGGGCAAAATTCCACCTTCCCTTTCGAAGGCCGAAGAAGCTCAAAAGGGCTTAAATTTGCACTCTATGCAATTCGTGGAAATTGCGCCCGACTACTTCGTAAACGCCGCCAAGGTCGTTCAGTTCAGGCTTCTCTACCTTCCCGAGAGGGGGGGTTACTGCTGGGTCTTTACCCTCGAGGGGGGAAAGAACCTCTTTTCAATCCCCTTCGGGGACGAGGAGGAGGCGAGACAGTGGCTGGCCGAAAGTTTTTCCGGCCTCAGCCGCCTGACCGAGCGGCGGCGGCTCGAACACCGCGAATACGACCCCACCGCCTGAAGTTATCATCTAATTAATCTTGGTATGGAGAGAATTGACGGAAGGGACCCCCACCAGCTCAGACCCACCCGAATTCAGCGCGCCGTGAACATCTACGCCGAGGGCTCGGCCCTCATCGAGATGGGAAACACCAAGGTCTACATAACCGTTTCGGTCCAGGAGGGGGTTCCTCCCTTCTTGAAAGGAAGCGGTCAGGGCTGGCTGACGGCCGAATACTCGATGCTCCCGCGGGCGGGACAAACGAGGAGCGTCCGCGAGAGGGGAACCAAAATATCGGGCCGGACGCAGGAAATCCAAAGGCTCATAGGGCGGGCCCTGCGCTCGGTCGTCGACCTGACCAAGCTCGGCGAAAGGACCCTTTGGGTCGACTGCGACGTTCTCCAGGCCGACGGCGGAACGCGCACCGCCTCGATTACCGGCGCGTGGGTGGCCGTGGCCGACGCCCTCGTAAAGCTCAAAGAGAGGGGTGAACTCGAAACCGTTCCCCTCAAGGACTACTTGGCCGCCGTCAGCGTCGGGAAGGTCGAAAACCAAATCCTTCTGGACCTCAACTACGAGGAGGACGCCAAGGCGCAGGTGGACATGACGGTGGTCGCCACCGGAGGGGGAAAGCTGGCCGACGTCCACGCCGTGGGCGAAGAGGCCCTCTTTTCCCGTCAGGAGTTTGACGACATGCTCACCCTCGCCCTCGACGGAATAGAGCAGCTGGTAAACCTCCAAAAGAAGCTCGTCACCAAAGACCCCCTGACCGGGGAGTGGAGGAAAACCGACCTCAAGGAGGTCTCCCTGGGTTAAAGGGAGCCGCCTTCGGCGGGAAACCTTTTTCCCCTTTTAAAGGGAAAAAAAACCACGCCCCGCCGTCGGACGGGTTGGCGCCCGTTTCCTCCGCCGTTAGTATTGGCCCCGGGGTTTCGGCCTTTTAAAAGGGACCCTCAGCCCCCTCCGAGGTGGGCGTCGAGAAGTCTAAGCATCTCCTCTAGGGAAGAGACCTGAACGACTCCCTCCACCCGGTGGGTCTTGTAGCCTATTACCGGGCGGCCCAGGATGAGGGCGTAGGCTATCTCCGACAGGGTTCCGTAGTGGCCGCCGACGGCCAAAACCACCTCGCCGCTGGCGACCACTATCGGATTGCGGTTCCACCCCATTCCGGTGTTTACCTTTATCGTCAGGTAAGGGTTGGCGTCGCTTCCGTCGTAGGTGGTCAAGATTCCCACCGCCACGCCGCCGGCCTCGGTCACGCCCTTACTGACGGCCTCCATGACGCCCGTTCGACCGCCGTTTACCACCACCAGTTTACGCCTGCCCAACTCGAGCCCCAGCCTGTAGGCAAACTCGTAAAGCTCGTCACCCGGAACGGCCGCCGAGGCCCCTATAACGCTGACCTGTCTCATTTCTTCTCCACCCCGTAAAGTCCGACGATTACGAAGTCCAGGGGACTTTCCCCCTCCGGCTTGCGTTGGAAGTATTCTACGCAAACGAACCTTCCCATTCTCTCCCTCAGGAGGTTGTAGAGCTTCCTTTCCTCCTCCGTTTCAAAGGGGGCGTTTTCCTCAAAGGGGAGCGAGACGGCGGCAACGCGCCTTAGGGGCCGGCCGTTTTCGACCGCCGGAAGGCCGAAGGCGTTGGTCAAGGCCAACTCCGCCGTCCGAACCCGCCTTTGGCTAAAGAGGCCCACCTTTACCTTTCTGAGCTCGAGCTTTTCCACCCGACCGCACCAAAACCCCCGCGCGAAGCGGTAGCCCCTCTCAAAAAGGGCCGCCCGCCTTTCTTTGGACAACCCGAACAACTTTTTGAGTTCAAACCTTCGGACCGGCTCAAAGCCCACCGCCGCGTAAGCGGTCAAGGCCCCCTCAAAGGCCGGGCCCCTTTCTTTCGGACGGACGAAGTCGACCCTCAAGAAGGCGGCCAAAAACTTTACCACCTTCCCGTCGAGGGCGTCGAACGACCAAACCCCTCCCGAGGGAAGGACCAAAGTCCCCGAGTAGGCCGTCCGGCCCTCCGCGCTCCGATAGTAGACCTCCACCAGCTGACCGAAGTAGGTTCCCCTGGAAAAGAGCTCCCCGGCGAAGGTCGAAAAGACCGCGACCGCAAAAAGGACCAAAGTTCGAACCATAAGAAACCTAAGTTAGGCCCTTGGTCCCGAAATCCGACACCCGACCGTGGAAAATAATTACTAACGCTTCCCGTCGGGGGCGAAAATCCCGATTCCGCTCGGCGCTATGAAAGTCCGCTTCCACCGCACCTACGTCGTCTACAAGATTAGGGAAAGCTCCTTTGCCGCCTTTATCGGCCTTTTGGCCGGTTTGGCCGCCGCCGCCCTCGACGCCGCCATAGTAAACCTCCACCGATTGGTCTACTCGGAGGCCTTTTTACCCTACGCCCACACCGCCCTCTTGGCCGTCTACGCCTCCGTCGCCTACTCGGTGGAAAACCGCTTCGGAACGCCCGGCCTGCTTTTGGCCCTCAAGTACCTGCAGGAGAACCTGGTGGTGCCGGCCGCCCTCTGGCTCTTTAAGTTTTTGGGCGTCGTTTTGTCCCTTTCGGTCCTGCCCGTCGGCCGCGAGGGGCCGGCCGCCTTTTTGGGAACCGGTCTCGGCCAATACCTGGCCCTCCTCTTTAGGGTTCCCAAGGGCCAGCTGGGCTACTGGGGAACGGTGGGGGCGGCCGCCTTCGTCGGCGCCTTTCTGAAAACCCCCCTGGGGGCAACCTTCTACGTTTTTGAAAACCGCTTCGGAAAGGTCCTGAACGTGGACTTCGTCATAAACGCCCTCGCCGCCGCCACCGTCTCCTACACCGTCTACGTTGCCCTCCGCGGCGCCCACCCCATCATTCCCGTAAAAGGGGAGTTCGACTGGGGAATTTACGACCTCCTGCCGGCCGTCGTCCTGGGAATTTTGACCAGCGGGGTGGCCATCGCCGTAAAGTTCCTTTACGAACTTTTTAAGTTTTCGGCCTCTTTGCTCGACAACTGGATGAAACCCCTGGCGGTTCTTCCCCTAATTTGGCTCCTACTGGCGGTGGCCCAAAGCCACGACGCCCTCCACCTGTTGGAACTTTCGGTAAACTACCGACCCCTGGAGGAGGTCGCCTCCACCCTCCATCCCCCCGAGGTCCTTCTAAAGGCGATAGTCCTCGAGGTTCTCTTTCTGACCGCTTTGCTCTCTTTCGGCTATCCCGGCGGAATCATCCTGCCGCTGATATTTATCGGTGCGGCCCTCGGGAACCTGGTGGCCCACGCCGACCCCGAAAAGCTCCCCATCTTCGTCCTGACCGGGGCCGCCGCCATGCTCTGCGCGGCCATGAACGTTCCCATAACCGCCGTGGTGATGATAGCGGAAATGAGCCACCGAACGCTGATAGTGCCCGAAATAGTGGCCGTCCTGACCGCCTACTTTTTGGCCTCCTCGGTCAAACTTCTGAGAAGGTAAAAAGCCCGCGCCTTCGGCGCGGGAGTCTCTAAAAGGAAATTGAAAGACCTTCGGGAGTCAGCTCGTAGCGGACGACGAGACCCTCGAAGTTTTCGGCCTCGCGGTTTAGCAGGACCGGAACCCTTTTACCCCCGCAGAGGAGAAAGCCGTCGACGTCCCCTTCGGCGGAAAGTTCGAAACCCTCGCACCCCTTAAGGGAGGCGACCTTTTTCAAAACCAGCGCGCGGAGCCCCCGCTCGTCCGAGGGACGGAGGGAGGTCCTCAAACCGAGGGAGTTCAAAATCCGGAGGGCTTCCGAAGGGGGTATCGGCGCGCCCGTGTAGTCGACCAGCTTGCGGTGGGAGAGTCTTACGACCTTGGGGCGGTAAGGTCGGGGGTAGCGCTCGACCACCGCCGTCAGGCGGCCGCCGGCCAGCCTCTCCATCAGCCCGACGGCCATGGCCTGCGCCCGCGGAACGTTTTCAACGTCGACGTTCCTTTCGAAGCGGTAAGAACTTTCGGTCCTAACGTCGTGGCGCTTGGCCGCCTTCCGAACCGTAAAGGGGTCAAAGTAGGCCGTCTCGAGCAAAACCTCGGTCGTGTCGGGACCGACGGCGCTCTCGGCACCGCCGATTACGCCGGCCAAAGCGAGGACCTTCCTCTCGTCGGCCACCACCAGGTCCTCGGGCGAAAGCTCGTATTCCTTACCGTTTAGGGCCAAAAACCTTTCGCCCTCCCTGGCGCGGCGGACGACCACCTTACCTTCGACCTTCGAAAGGTCAAAGGCGTGCATCGGATTACCTTCCAAAAAGAGGAGGTAGTTGGTAACGTCGACGACGTTGTTGATGACGGCCTCGCCGAACTTCCAAAGGGCCGCCTGCAACCAGAGGGGACTCTCCTTTACCTCAAGGCCGCGCAAAACGGCGCCGCGGTAGCGGCCGCAGGCCTGCGGGTCCAAAACTTCGACCTCCACCCCGTCTCCGAAGGGCTCGGGTATCGAAACCGGCGGTTCGCGAAACTCGCGGCCGTAGAGGGCGGCCACCTCCCGCGCCAGCCCCTTGACGCTGAGAAGGTCGCCCCGATTGGGCGTAATGTCCAGCTCTATTATCGGTTCGCCCAACCCCAGCAGGTCCTTAACGCTCCTTCCCGGCTCCACCGAAGGGTCGCGAAACTTAAAGACCCCTTCGGAGGGAATTCCCACCAATTCCTCCAATCCGAGGAACATCCCCTGCGAGGTTATCCCCTTGAAGTTCCTCTCCGAAATGAGGAGGTCTCCGACCCTTCCCCCCGGAAGGACGACGAAAACCTTGTCGCCCCCTTTTACGGTTTTGTCGTTGGTGCAGACGACCACCTTTCGGTCCCCGACGTCGACCTCGCACACCAAAAGTTTTCCGAGGGAGGGGTGGGGCTCCGTTTTGAGGACCTTACCGACGACGACCCTTTCCACCCCGGGGTTCCCGAAAAAGTCGAGGGAGGCCTCCACCGAGTGGGCGTTAAGTTTTTCCACCAACTCGGCCGGGTCCAAGTCGGAAACGTCGACGAACTTACCGAGTTCCGAAAAGGGAACGCGCATAAAGGATTTATTGAAAGGAAAAAGCCCCTTCGGGGGTCCTTTAATCGAGCTTTCCGAGGTGGAGCAAAATGGCCGTCACGTGGGCGGGGCTGACGCCGTCTATGCGGGCGGCCTGTCCCACAGTCAGGGGCCTTATCTTTTTTAGCTTTTGCCGCGCCTCGGTCGAAAGGCCGGGAACCTTGTCCCAATCGATGTCGGGCGGTATTTTTACGCCCTCGAGTTTTTTGAGCTTTTCGTTGAGCTTCCTCTCCCTCTCTAGGTAGGGCTCGTACTTGAATTCGATTTCGAGTTCCTCCTTCACCCAATCCGACTTGGGAAGCTCGACCTTGTCCTTTAGGTCCTCGAGGGATGTGTGGGGTCTTTTCAGATACTCCTTTACGGTCATTTTCTTCCGTTCGCCGCCGAGGTCGACGACCACCTTTTCCTTCTCGTAGCGTTTCCTGAACTCCTCTAGCTCCCTGACGGCCTCCTCCAAAAGTTTTAACTGCTCGTCGGTAAGCGTTCCCAATTCCCTCGCCAGTTTTCCGAGCCTCAAAATGGCGTTGTCCTGCCTCAGGTGCAGTCTCCACTCCGCCCTCGAGGTAAAGAGGCGGTAAGGCTCGGTCACCCCCTTTGTGGTCAGGTCGTCGACCATCACCCCTATGTAGCTCTCGTCGCGCCTCAAAATTATGGGCTCTTTGCCGAAGGCCCTCAGGGCGGCGTTTATGCCCGCCAAAATGCCCTGACCGGCCGCCTCCTCGTAGCCGGTCGTTCCGTTGAAGTTTCCCGCGTGAAAGAGACCCCTAACCCTTTTGGTCTCCAAAGTGGGATAGAGCTCCCTCGGGTCGACGATGTCGTATTCAATCGCGTAGGCCGGTCTTATCAGCCGAACGTTTTCCAAACCGGGAATGGAGCGGTACATCTCCCATTGGACCTCCTCGGGGAGGGAGGTCGAAAGCCCGTTGGGGTAAATCTCAACGGTGTCCCACCCCTCGGGTTCCAAAAAGATTTGATGGCGTTCTTTATCGGGAAACTTTACGATTTTGTCCTCAATCGAGGGGCAATACCTCGGACCGACGCCCTTTATGAGGCCGCCGTAGAGGGCCGTCCGGTGGAGGTTTTTCCTGATAATCTCGTGGGTCTTCGGCGTGGTGTAGGTTATCCAGCAGGGCATCTGCTTTTTGCCCTTGGGGAACCAGTAGCTGCCCTTTGGCTCGGTCCAGAAGCTGAACTTGGGCGGCGGGTCGTCGCCGGGCGCTATCTCCAAGAAGGAAAAGTCTATCGTTCGCTTGTCGAGGCGCGCGGGCGTTCCCGTCTTAAAGCGAATGAGGGGAAAGCCCAGGCGTTTGTAAAAGTTTTGAAGCCCGTCGGCGGGCGGCTCCCACATCCTGCCCGCGGGCATTACTTTATCGCCGATGTAGATTTTCCCGCCCAAAAAGGTGCCCGTTGCCACCACCACCGTTTTGGTGGGAATTTCCAAACCGAGCTTTGTCTTTACGGCAACGACCTCGTTTTTGTCGTTTAAAACGATGTCCACCACCTCGTCCTGGTGGACCCAAACGTTCGGCTCGTTCTCTAAGACCCTCTTCATGTAGGAGCGATAGAGCTTTTTGTCCGCCTGGGCGCGGGGCGACCAAACGGCCTTACCCTTTTTGGTGTTTAGCATCTTGAACTGAATGCCGGTGGTGTCTATCGCCTTTGCCATCTCCCCGCCGAGGGCGTCTATCTCCCTCACCACTATGCCCTTGGCGATGCCGCCGATGGCGGGGTTGCAGGGCATTTGACCGATAAAGTCGGCGTTTATGGTAAAGACCACGACCTTGGCGCCCATTCTCGCCGCTATCAGGGCCGCCTCTATGCCGGCGTGTCCCGCGCCGACGACTGCAACGTCGAAGGTTTCCGGATAGCGGCTCAATCCCCTGCCGAGGTCGAATTCAACCGTTTGTTCCATAGTCGGTTATAAGAAATTAGACCCCCGGGCGGGGAAAGGGGGAGGCCTTTCCCGTCAAGGTTTGCGTTAACTTGCCAACCCTTAAAAGGTTAAATTAAAAACCTATGGGAGTTAGGCTTACCTTCGTAGGACACGCGACTTGGCTCGTCGAAGGGTCGAAAACCGTCCTAATCGACCCCTTCATCACCTCCAACCCGCAGGCCCAGGCGGCCGGCTTTACGGTGGAGGACCTCCTTCCGCGCGTCGACTTGGTGGTAATCACCCACGGCCACTTCGACCACATCGAAAACGCCCTCGACTTCGGAAGGGCCGGCGTTCCCGTGGTGGGACTGTTTGAGGTTGCCCAATACCTCTCGGCCAACGGCGCCACCAACACGGTCGGCTGCAACATCGGCGGCTGGTTCGAGGTCGAAGGCGTCGGCATGGTCTTTACGCCCGCGGTGCACTCGAGCGCCCTCATAAAGGAAAACGGCGAACCTATCTACCTCGGAAACCCGGCCGGGGTGGTCCTCGAACTCGATGGCGTTCGCGTCTACCACACCGGCGATACGGGGCTCTTCGGCGACATGGCCCTCGTCGGCGAACTCTACTCGCCCGACGTGATGCTCGTTCCGATAGGAAGCCTCTTTACCATGGGCATACCCGAGGCCGTCAAGGCCGTCGAACTCGTCAGGCCGAAGGTGGCCATTCCGATGCACTACAACACCTGGCCGCCCATAGCCCAAAATCCGGAGGAATTTAAGGCCGCGGTGGAGGCCGCCGGTCTGCCTACTCAAGTGGTAATTGTTAACCCCGGCGAAACCGTCGAGATTTCCGCTTAACTTCTTGCCCTTTTCACTTGCATTTTTTCCAAAAGTTGGCAATATTAGTCTTAAGCGTTAGCTTAAAACCTTGGGAGGTGAGAGCTATGACCAAAGCCGAACTCGTAGCAAAAATCGCCGAAATGGCCGGAGTGTCCAAGAAGCAGGCCGACAGGTGCCTTAAGGCCCTCATCGAGGCCATCACCGACGCCCTCGAAAAGGGCGAAAGGATAGCCCTGCCCGGCTTCGGCATCTTCCAGGTTAAAGAGCGCGCCGCCCGTAAAGGTCGTAACCCCAGAACCGGCGAGGAGATTACCATTCCCGCCCGCAAAGTGGTCGTGTTCAAACCCGCCAAACAGCTCAAAGAACGCATCAAGTAATCCTTTCCCTTCCTTCTCCTTAAAATTTCTCCTTCCGTGGGTTGCGGCAAACCGGAAACCTTTACCCCCTGCTGTTGGGACACGACCAAACCCCTGGAGGAAAAACTGCCCTTTAAGGACCCGATAGTGGAGGTCGGTTTCGGAAACGGCGACTTTACCGTCGAGTTGGCAAAGAGGTTTCCCGAAAGTCCCGTCTTGGGCGTCGACCGCTGGCATCCCGGAGTCCGGGCCCTCGTTCACAAGTGCCAAAACGAGGGACTGAAGAACCTCTTCGTCTTTAACCTCGACGCCAACCTCTTCGTCCAATACCTGCTGAAACCCGCGCAGGCGGCCGCCTTCTACTTCAACTATCCCGACCCCTACTTCAAGAAAAAGGACATCGAAAAGGGCCGCCGACTGCTCAGGGCCCCGTTCCTCAAGTGGCTCGCCCTTAAGCTCAAGGACGGCGGCAAGGTCTACTTTCGGACCGACGTAAAGGACTACTTTGACTACGTCCTTGAGGAGGTAAAAAAGGTCGGCGACCTCTTTGAGGTAAAGTTTGAGTTCGACTGGGACCTGCCGCCGACCAAGTACGAAAGGAAGGCCCTCAAAGAGGGGCGAAGGCCCCACAAACTGCTTTTGATAAAAAGGGCGTCCCCGCCCTTGGAGGACAAGGAGGTAGAACCCTTGAGGGCGGTAAAGATTTCGTCGTACGACCTGTCGGTTTTAAGGCCGGGTCTCGAACTTAAGGACCCCAAAAGGGGATACTTCATGAAGGTGGAAAGGACCTACCGAGGCGAGGGGGTGGACCTCGTCGAAACCTTCGTAGGGGAGGAAGGCTTTTACCAACACCTGTTCGTCGGAATTTTCCGAACCAAGGACGGTTTCGTGGTAAAACCCAAGTCCTTCGCCGTCGGCGTTAGGAGCGTCTCCTGGATGGTGGAAAATCTGGCCCGCCTGCTGGAGGGAAAAGGAGAGGGTCAGACCGAGGAGGGGTCGAGCACCTCAACCCAGACCCCCTTAAGGTAGAGGGTGTTGGGAATTTGCAAAATCCAAGGGTGGTCGAGGTCCTGATAGGTTTTCGCCCTCACCCTCAGGACCTTTTTCGTGTCAAAAGCCGCGTCCTGAAGGACCTCCAGCAGGTGTTGCTCCGTAATGTGGAACGAGCAGGAGAAGATGGCCAGTATTCCTCCCGGTTTGGTAACGTGTAAACCGCGAACGAGCAGTTCCTTGTAGCCGCGGAGGGCGTTGGGAACGGCCGCCTTGTTTTTGGCAAAAGAGGGCGGGTCTATTATCACCACGTCGTACTTTTCACCCTTTTTGTGCTGTTCCTTGAGGAAGTCAAAGGCGTTGGCCTCAATCCACTTTATGCCCGACAAACCGTTTAACTTTTCGTTCTTTTTGGCCAGCTCCAGCGCCAGCGGGCTGATGTCGACGCCTATTACCTCGCCGGCCCCCGCCTTCTTGGCGCTTATGGCAAAGCCGCCCGAATGACAAAAAACGTCCAAAACCCTCTCCCCTCCCCTTATCAAACTCCTCAAAAAGTAGCGGGCGTTTCGCTGGTCCAGGAACATTCCCGTCTTTTGCCCTTCGGGGATGTTTACCAAAAACTTGAGGTCGTATTCCTGAATTACCACCTCGTCGGGGACCGTTCCGTAGAGGAGTTGTTCCTCCCCGCGGAGACCCTCCACCTTTTTACTGAACTCGTTGACCTTTTCGTAGATACCCTCCGGTTTGAGGAGGTCGACCAGCGTTTCGACCACCGTCTGCTTGTACTCCTCCATTCCGTAGGTGGTAAACTCGACGGCAATCCACTTGTCGTAGACGTCGACGATAAGTCCGGGCAAAAAGTCGCCCTCCGAGTGGACGAGCCGATAGGCGTTGGAGGGAATGTTTAGCGACCGCCTGTAGGCGTAGGCCGCCTCGATGCGCTTTCTTATCAACTCCGGGGTGGGCTTTTGGTCCTTGTCGTAGGACAAAAGGCGAATGGTAATGTTTACGTCGGGATTAACGTAGCCGTAACCGATAAACTTGCCCGCAAAGTCGCGGACCACCACCGTTTCACCTTTTTTCGGCGTCCTCGAAAAGGACGCTATCTCCTTCTTGTAGACCCAAGGGAAGTGACCCCTGAGCTTCTTCTCCACCCCGGGTTTTACCCGAACCTGCAGCATTACATCTTCTTAAATTGTAGTTTTCCGAAACAAACCGCCTTCGCCCGCCCGAGGGACCGCCTTTAATACAACCCGCGTTTGTGCAAGATTCGTCGTCCTTCCCGACCTTCGAAGTTTTGTCAAGTTTGATACGGTTGTGGGAATTTCAAAAACTTTACTTTCCAATAAAGTCGAAATTCAAAACAAGAACGGTTTAGTACTTTGTAGTAATGTCCTATCTTCGGGTTGTAAAGCCCGTTATTTAAACTTTTTGTTTTAAATAAGCGAGTTGTGCAAATTCGGTTTACGAAAAACTCGCCCAGCGATTAAATTTCCATACAAAGAAACCGCAATCGGGGTCAGTATTCTACCCCGGTGAGGATTATGAAGAGATTTTTACCGTAAAGGTGTTCGCAAGCCTTATGTCAAGCTTTGTGGTTTAAAGTCAAGATATACCTCAAAGTGGTTTTAATTCGGACTTGACACCGAACGAGGTTTTTGATATTAAAATTCCCAAACGAGGTCGGAAGGCTCTTTGGCACCGAAATAGGGTGGGTGCTCACCAAACCCGCATGGCTCTAGAC
>JAADCT010000039.1 GCA_013154305.1 Aquificota bacterium | reverse complement strand
AATGCGCTTTTCCGTAAAACTTAAACTGAAAGAACCGAAGGTTCCGCACCACTACCGCACCGCTTTCGTTTCCTACCTAAAGAAGCTTTTAGAGGGCACTCCCTACTTTGACCTCTACTACACGAAAAAGTTTCCCAAACCTTTCACCTTTGCGGTCTTTTTACCGATAAAGACCATCGAAAAGGACGCAATTTACCTTCAACCGTCCCCTTCGGGTGAAACCTTCCTGACTTGGAACCTCTCCTTCGCGGACCCGAAACTCGCCCTCACCCTGTTGGCGAAACTGACCGACCAAAAAGGTAGAAAACACAATTGGAGGAACCTCGTTGAGTTCGAACTTCTCGGCGTTGAACCCAAGGAGGAAAAGTTCCCCGAAGGGGCTTCCAAAATAACCGTAAAAACGCTGTCTCCGGTGTACCTCAAGGCAAAAAACGGAAAAACGCTTTTGCCCGACGACCCCGCCTTCGAAGCGGAGCTAAACGCCGTTCAGGCAAAGGTTTTTAAAACCCTCGGTCTGCCCTACGAACCGATTAAGTTTCGCGTAAAGACCTGCGAAGGAAACGGAAAACCCTGTTACAAGAAGCGGGTGGTAAAGGTCCTTTGGCGCGAAGGCGGGGAAAGACCCTACCCTATCGACGCCTTTGACGGAACCTTCGAATTGGAAGGTCCTCCGGAGGTGCTCAAAAACCTCTACCGCAAAGGTCTCGGTCAGCGAACGGCCCAAGGTTTCGGCATGATAGAGGTAATACGACAATAGTCTCTTTATGAAATTGGTTACCGCCTCCCAAATGCAGGAGCTCGACCGGCGGACCATCGAGGACGTCGGCGTTCCCTCTTTGGTCCTGATGGAAAATGCGGCCCGCGGGGTGGCGAAGGCGGCGGTCGAGTTCTTTCCCGGTGCTAACAAAATTTTGGTCGTTGCCGGTAAGGGAAATAACGGCGGCGACGGCATAGCCGCGGCCCGAACTCTCCTTCTCCGCTACAAGAAAAAGGTGGAGGTTTTCCTACCCTATTCGGAGGAGGAGCTTAAGGACGACTGTAGGGTTCAATACCGAATAGCCCGCAAGTTGGGAATTACCTTCCACTCCGAACTTCCGCCGCCGGAGGAATACGACCTCGTAATCGACGCAGTTTTCGGGACCGGTTTTAAACCGCCGGTAAAGGGCCGCTGGGCGGAGGTAATAAAGGCGATAAACGCCTCGGGAAGACCGGTTTTGGCCGTCGACGTTCCCAGCGGCATTTCCTCCGACAGCGGCGAGGTAATAGAACCCGTGGTGAGGGCCGACCTTACGGTGACCTTTGCCCTGCCCAAGTACGGCCACGTCCTCTATCCGGCATCGGCCTACTGCGGAAAGGTCCTCGTAAGGGAAATTTCCATTCCCGTCGACCTTTGGAAGGACGAGCTCAGGACCGAACTCGTCGAACTCGAGGAGGTCAAAAGACTCGTCCCGATAAGGGAACCTTACACCTACAAAAACCGTGAGGGTCACGTTTTGGTCGTCGGCGGAAGCGTCGGAAAGACCGGCGCGGTGGTAATGGCGGCGAGGGCGGCCACCGAGGCCGGCGCCGGTCTCGTAACCGTCGGCATCGCCCTCAGCCTCAATCCGATTATCGAGGGGCACCTCGTAGAGGAAATGAGCCTTCCCCTTCCCGAGGTGGAGGAGGGGAAACTTCACCCCCTCGTTTGGGACTTTGTTGCGCCGGAGGCCCACCGTTTCAGTTCGATAGTTTTGGGACCGGGAATGGGACGCTACAAGGAGGGACAGGAACTGGTGGCCGACTTTTTGACCAACTGGGAGCGGCCGATAGTCGTGGACGCCGACGGTCTCAACAACCTCGCCGACATGGGTAAAGAGGGAAAGGAAATCCTGAAAAGGAGAAGAGTTCCCGCCGTTTTGACGCCCCACCTCGGCGAAATGCAGCGCCTTACCGGCCTTTCCAGTAAAGAGATAATGCACAATCAGGTCGAGGTCGCGCGCCGCTTCGCGGAGGAAAACAACTGTTTTGTCGTTTTAAAGGGCGCCCGCACGGTGGTGGCCGCCCCCGACGGCGAGGCCTTCGTCAGCGTTCGCGGAACGCCCGCAATGGCCAAAGGCGGCGTCGGCGACGTTTTGGCCGGCGTTCTCGGCGCCCTCGTCGGGAAAACGTCTCTGAAAGAGGCCCTCGTTTTGGGCGTCAGCCTCCACGCCGTTTCCGGCGAAATTACCGAGGACCGAAAGGACGCCGAAAGCCTGCGGGCCACCGACCTGATAGCCAATCTGGGCGCCGCCTACCGCTTCTTAAGAAACTACGAGCCTTCAAACGACCGCCGCAAAAACTTTATTCCCTACTGAGGTTCTTTTTTCCTTTAGAAGTTCCCTTCTCGGAAAGAAACTTTCGACCCCGAAGGGGTCCGAAAGTTCGAACATCTCCGGGTCGTGGACAATATTCCCGTTTGCTATGAGAAAACTGACCGACCCCAAAACCATCTTCGGGGCCATTCAGGTCTTTTTGGCCAACAAGCGGAGGGGATTACCGGCCGCTATTTTGGCCGTCTTGGCCTTTTTGGGCTTCGGCTTTTTCGGCGGCGACCTGCTTTCCAAGTTCGGACTGACCGAAGGCCAAGGTCAGAAGCAGTCCTTCGTTAACGCCGCCGCCTTCAAGGAGGCCTTCAAGGCCAAGGTGATAAGGGTTTCCGACGGCGACACGCTGGTGGTCGAAACCGAGGACGGCCAGCAGGTTAAAATTCGCGTCGTCGGCATCGACACGCCCGAGAAGTTCGTTACCGCCAAGCTTAAAAAGGACGCGGCCGAGTGCGGCGTCAGTCCCGAGCTGATGAGCCTTTTGGGTAAAGAAGCCTCCAAACACGCCCACGAGTACCTCGAGCCGGGAAAGACCGTTTTGGTCGTTCCCGAAGGTCAGGGTAAGTACGGAAGGCTGATAGCCCGCATCGTAGTCGACGGAAAGGACTACGGCCTGCAGATGATTAAGGAGGGCTACAGTTGCGTTTACGAGCAGAGCGCTCCGCCCGAATACAAGGAGGCCCTCGAAGAGGCCAAGAAAAACCGCGCCGGCCTTTGGAAGGACTACTACGAAGTCATGGAATGCCTCTGTAAGTGAAAAAAAACTTCCCCCTTTTAAGGGGGAAACTTATATTCTTTCCTTATGAAGGTCATATTTGAGAAGCCGATAAAACTCCAAAAGGTCATCACCAAAAAGGGCGTCGAGCTTTGGAAAATCGAAATCACCCCCAACCACTTTTTCCTCGAACAGAACCCCTTTAAGGACTCCAAGTACGGACGGGCCTACCGCCTGCTGAAACAAAAGTATCCCTTCTTCTACATGTTCTGGGAAATCGAAAACAACCAGTACACCGGCAGGCTCCTGATGGGAACCATCGTCGAAAAGAGCGACGTCGACAAACTGATTACCGACCTCGTCCAAAGCGAGGAGTACAAGCAGTACGAGGACATTATGGAGGAAATCGAGGCCCAAGAGGGCTAACCTTTTCCCCCTTCCTACTCCCCGTAAAGGAGTTCGACCGCCGCGGCCCTTACGAAGGGTCCGTTTTCCACCTGCCTCAAAATCAGGGAGTTTTTCCCGTAGACCTCCGAAGGCGCCACTTCAACGCCGCGGTTGACCGGTCCCGGGTGCATGTAAAACTTCCCGCTCCTTCGCAGGTACTGTGCCCTTTCGGGCGTAAGACCGAAAAGCTTTAAGTAGTCCCTTTCGGAGGTTATCAGCGGAACGCTCTGGCGCTCCTTTTGAATTCTCAAAAAGACGGCGGCGTCGCACCACTCGAGCGCCTCGTCGACCGAGGTAAAGTCGGCGTCGACGCCGAGCAGGGAAAGGTCGGCCGGCTTCAAACTCCTCGGCCCGCAAACGCCCACCTTCATTCCCAACCGCTTAAAGAGTTTGACGCCCGAGCGGAAGACGCGGCTGTACTTGGCGTCGCCGACGAAGACCACGCGAAGACCCTCCAGCTTACCGAAAACCTCCCTCAGCGTAAAGGCGTCCACCAGCGCCTGGGTTGGGTGCTCGTTGGTGCCGTCGCCGGCGTTTATCGCCCGCAGGTCCACCCCTTCCAACTCGGCCGCCAGTCCGTTTTTCGGCGTGCGGACCACTACGCCTTCAAACCCTTGGGCCCGAAGGGTTAAAAAGGTGTCCGTTAAACTTTCGCCCTTTTTGAGGGAGGAGGCTTCGGCCGTAAAGAGGTAGGTTTCAAAACCGAGCGCCCGCAGCGCCCTTTCGAAGGAGAGGCGCGTCCTGGTCGACGGTTCTAAAAAGACCAGCACCCAGTTCCCCTTCCGTCTTCGCGGAATTCCGCTCCTCTTAAAGTCGGTCGCCAACTCGAAGACCCTAAAAAGGTCGGCGTCGGAAAGGTCGTCCACCGAAAGGAGTTTCTTCATTAAGAACCTATTAATGTAGCTCCGCCGCCCGAATCTGAGCCTTCCGAGGGATTTTTTGCCAAGTTTTGAGTACTAATTTCTTTATAAGAATATGTTTAAAAGGAAAAAAGTTTTCAAAATTTTGATTACCGGGAGTTTCGGAAGCGGAAAAACCACCCTGGTTAGGACCCTGAGTCAAATCGAACCGGTCCTGACCGAAAAGCGGATTTCTTCCGAGGAGGAGAGAACGGTCGCCGGAAAGGAAACGACCACGGTAGCCATGGACGTGGGCAAGCTAAAAATTTCCGACGACTTGGAAGTTCACCTCTTTTCCACCCCCGGACAGGAGCGCTTTTCCTTTATGTTCGACGTTTTGAGTAAAGGCATCATCGGGGCCCTGATACTGGTCGACGCCACCAACCGCCTGTCGATGGAGGTGGCAAAAAGTTTGGCCGACAAGGTCAGGGAACTTTACGGCGTTCCAATCGTCTTCGGCGTTACGAAACTCGACCTTCCCGACGCCAAGAGCTTGGAGGAAATTCGCGCCCACCTGGAGGACGACGACGCCAAAGTGGTACCCCTGGACCCCCGTCGGCCCGAGGACGGAAAGCGGGCCCTTTTGGAGCTTCTCAGCCTCGCCTTAGAGGAGTAAGTGGTAAGCGGTGAAGGCGGCAACCGTAGCGGCCGTTTCGGCCTTGAGGACGAAGTTTCCCAGCGAAACCGGTTTAAAGCCTTTTTCCCGCGCCAGGCGGGCCTCCTCCTCGGAAAAACCCCCTTCCGGACCTATCAGAAGGGAAACCTCGCGGGGTTTTTCCCTCAAAAGTTCCTCTTTGAGGAGTTTCGATTTTTCCCTTTCGAAGGGAAAAAGCCTCAGCTCCCCCTCGGAGGGGGGAGGAATTTGCTCGAGTCTGACGGGGGGAAGGACCTCCAGCGGGTGGTGGCGTCCGCACTGCTTTAGCGCCTCGGCGGCGACGCGCCTCCACCTGTCGAGTTTTTCCTCAATAACGGAAACTTTTTGAAAACTCCTCTTGGAAACGACCGGAATCAGTTGGGAGACCCCCACCTGGACCGCGTTTTCCACTATCTCGTCGAAGGTCGAAAGTTTTACCGGAACGCACTGGTAAAGTCGAACGAAAACCTTCGGTAGGTTGGGTTCCAATTCCTTTACGACCGACAGTTGGGCCTCCTTTTTGGAAATTTTTTCGACCTGACACAAAAAGGGTTTGAAGGTTTCCTCGTCCAAAACCTCCACCAGGTCCCCGGTCTTTACCCTTTTGACCTTCAAGTGATTGAGGTCATTCCGAATGGTGGCCCGGTCGCGGCAAACTTTGCCGAAAAAGCGGTCCATTAAAAGGGTAAACATATTGAATTTAGCGACCGCTAAGTGTAAAGTGGTAAGAAAGAATTTTCAAGGAGGTTTCGCAATAATGGCAAGCGGAAAGTTTGACCTCGTAATCAAGGTCGGCGGTGAAGGTGGTGAGGGAGTCATCACCGCCGGAGACTTTCTCACCGAAACCGCCGCCCGGGCCGGATATTGGGCCGTCAACTACAAGTCCTATCCGGCCGAGATTAAGGGCGGATACGCCCAGTCGACGGTCCGCGTTTCCGACGAACGCGTTTACTCGACCGGCGACAGCTTCGACATCCTTTGCGCCTTTAACGGCGAGGCGGTTGAAAAGAACATGGTCTTCCTCCGCCGCGCCAAGGACGAAAACAAGCCCAAGGTCCTCGTCTACGACAGCACCGACTACACCCCCGACGAGGAACTCGAAAACGTGATTTACTACCCCGTTCCCCTCTCGGAGCTCGCCAAGGACGTTATGAAGGCCTACATCACCAAAAACATCATCGCCCTCGGCGTACTGGCGGAGCTCTTCGGCATACCCGAGCAGTCGATTAAGGACGCGATTAAGGCCAAGTTTATGAGAAAGGGCGAAAAAATCGTCGAAATGAACTACAAGGCCTTCGACCTCGGCCGCCAGTACGTGAGGGAAAACCTCCAAAAGAAGGACCCCTACAGGTTCCCCGAACCGAGGACTCCCGAAAACGTCGTCATTATGGAGGGTAACCAGGCGGTTGCCAAGGGTTCGATAGCCGCTGGCGTCGAGTTTTACGCCGCCTATCCGATTACGCCCGCAACGACCGTCGGAAACTACATCGTCAACGACCTCATAAAGCGCGGCGGCTGGCTCTACCAGGCCGAGGACGAAATTTCTTCGCTCGGTATGGCCCTGGGCGCCTCCTTTGCCGGTAAGAAGTCGATGACCGCCACCTCCGGTCCCGGAATTTCGCTCATGAGCGAGTTTATCTCCTACGCGGGTATTACCGAGCTTCCCATAGTAATCGTCGACGTTCAAAGGGGCGGTCCCGGAACGGGAATGCCCACCAAACACGAGCAGGCCGACCTGTTTATCTGCACCTTCGGCGGTCACGGCGACTTCCCGAGGGCCATTTTGGCGGCCACCACCGTCGAGGACAACTTCTATCTGGCCGTTGAGGCCTTCAACCTGGCCGAGAAGTATCAAATCCCCGTCTTCCTGATGACCGACGGAGCGCTGGCAATCCGCTCGGAGGTGTTCCCCACTCCTCAGGTAGAGCAGAGGGAAGACGGAAAGGTGGTAATCAGGGGTAACATCCCCTACGGGGTTGACGAGATTGAGGTGGTCAACCGCTGGATTTACAACGCCGAAGAGGACAAGGAGGGCAAGTTCCGTTCGCCCACCGGCAGGTTCCTCCGCTACAAGACCGACACCCCGACCGGCATCACGCCGATGGGTATACCCGGGGACCCCAACGCCCTCCACGCCATAACCGGTCTCGAGAGAACCGAAAACACCGACCCCAGGTTCACCCCCGAAATCAGGGTCAAGCAGATGAACAAGCGCTTCAGGAAGCTCCAGACCCTGCTCAGGGAGGACGCCGACAGGTACTACAAGGACATGCGGATAGACAGCGATAACGCCGACGTGGGAATCATCTCTTGGGGTCTTACGGCCTCGATAGCCCGCGAGGCGGCCCAGCGCCTCAGGGAGATGGGCTACACCGTCAACGAGTTTTATCCGAGGCTCCTATGGCCCGTGAAGGCCGAGGTCTTTGAGGAGTTCGCCTCCAAGGCCAAGCGTCTCGTCATTCCCGAAACCAACTATCACGGTCAGCTCGCCTTCATACTGAGGGCCACCACCAACATCAAGGACATCATCTCCTACGTCGCCTACAGGGGTGAGGCCTTTATTCCCAAGGAAATCGTCGACTTTATCAAAATGGCCATAGAAAAGGACATCAAGAAAGGTTGGTTCACCCCGTCCGACGTTTACGGCACCGTCGTGGGTGCCATTTAAGACCCTTTCTTTCCCCCTTTGGGGACCTTTAAATAAACCTGAAGGAGGTTTTAAAAATGGCCGTTTTGACCGCCAAGGACTATAGGAGTGAGGTAGAACCTACTTGGTGTGCCGGTTGCGGTGACTACGGCGTTCTCAACGCCACCGCCCGGGCTCTGGCCGAGCTTCAGAAGGACCCCGCCAAGGTGGTGGGAGTTTCCGGAATCGGTTGTTCGTCGAGGCTTCCGCTGTTTCTGAAAGGTTACAACGCCCACACCCTCCACGGCAGGGCCATAACCTTCGCCATCGGCGTTAAGGTGGCACGGCCCGACCTCGACGTTATCGTCTTTACCGGCGACGGGGACATGTTCTCCATCGGAAGCGGTCACAACCCCCACGTTGCGCGGAGGAACCTCGACATTACGATTATCATGATGGACAACAAGGTCTACGGGCTTACCAAAAACCAAATTTCCCCCACCTCGAGGGACGGCCAGCCGGGAACCCTTACGCCTTACGGTAACATCGACGGTCACATCAACCCGATTATGTACATGTTGACCTTCGGTGCCACCTACGTGGCCCAAACCTACGCCGGAAACCTCAAGCACATGGTCAAGATTATTAAGGAGGCCATAGCCCACAGGGGCCTCTCGTTCGTAAACATCATCTCTCCGTGCCCGACCTTCAACAAGTTCGACAGCTACAAGTACTACAAGGACCACATCGTCGACATCAACGAGGACCTCGGCCACACCGAGATTGACAACTTCAACAAGGCCATGGAAATGGCCATCCACTGGGACGACAACTACAGGGACCCGATGAACGCCAAGGCCCACATCGGCGTCTACTACAAGGTCGAAAAACCCACCTACCACGACAGGATAAAAGAGGTTCAGGAAAGGTACGGCTACGAGCCCAACATCCAAAACCTCATCGACGTTTGCAAGCCCAAGGCTATTTAACCGTTACCTTTTTCTCTATTTCTTCGCTTACCTTTTTTACCAATTCGGTCAGTTTCCTTTCGCAACTTTCCCCGTTTCGGGCGGCTTTGGCGCATTCCTTTTTAAGAAGTCGGTGTATCAGCGGCAGTTTAAAGTAGTTTTTCAATTTTTTGACCTCCATTCGGGTCCTTTCCTTAACCTCCCTGGGGGTGAGGTCGGGCCTTTTTACCCTCAGGTAGTTGTAAATCGTGTTTACCAGGTCGGGGAGGACGAACTTTACGAAAAGCTCGTCGAGGAGTTTCTTGTCGTTGACCTCTAAGAAGTTGTAGACCCAGCGGTAGAGGTAGGCGCTCTTTGCGGCCAGGTGTTTGGCCAATTCCCTTTCGTCGGTCCCCTTCCCGGGACGAAACCGATACTCGTGAAGGTACTTCTGAAGAAACTTTTTGAGGGTTTTGTATCGAATGCCCCTTTTTAGTTTCCCCTTTTCGGGCCTAAAGGAGTAGCCCAGAAAGTCGAACTCCGTCGGGAGGTCTTTTAAGGTTTCGAGCTTGACCAGTTCCCAAACGCCGCTTTCTGGAAGGAGCCTGACCAGCGGGTGGTCGGCGTACTTTTCGCGAATGAAGTCGGCCACCTTTCGGCGGAGCTCTTCTTCCGAAATCCTGTCGGCGGGAAATATCAGGATAAAGTCGTCCAAAAAGCGGGCGTAAAAACCCTCCTCGCCGGCAATTTCCTCCATCATGCGGTCAAAGTCGACGAGAAAAAGTTGGCCCATCAGGTTCGAAAGCGGCGAGCCCGGAACTACGCCGTCGAGGTTGAGCTGGGCCCTGAAGTTGGCGTCCGCCGAAAACTCCCTTTTAAACTCCCTTTTGGAGAAAAACTTTTTTACCGGATACCCTTTGAGGTCCTCGGCAAGGCGGTTTCCCGCCGAAAGGAAGTTTTTTACCAAACTCCTCAGGTGGGGGGGAACGCCGAGTTTTTCCAACTCGAGGAAAAGCCGTTTTCGGGGAACGTTAAGGGTGTAGTCGCGAAAGTCCCCCCGGAGGACCTTAAACCTCTTTCCCGAACCCTCTATCCTCTCGAGGGCCTCGACCAGCCGGCGGACCACCTTCGCCCGCGAACGCTGGAGGTACTTCCTTTTTTCCGCCTCCTCCTTGTCCCTGAGAAACTCCTTTATCTTCGCCGCCGTCAGTTTGGCCGCCCACTTGTTTTTGTAAAACTCCAGCGCCGCTTCGCGGTCCTTTCCCTTCGGTTCCGGAAAGCGGTAGGTCAGCCGCGCCTTCCCGAAGTAGGGGTTTACGAGGAAAAATACCTCCCCGGGAAGGAATCTGAACTTTCCCTCGTTGAGGTCCCTTAAAAACTCCTCCGCCTTTCCGAAGGTTTTAAATTCCTCCAGGGCGCTCAATTCCCTTTGGAGTTTTTCCAAAACGCTCCTTTTTTTCCTCTTTAGGGCGTATTCACGCCACAGTTCGACCTCCTTAATCCTTTCTTCTATTCTCTTTTTGAGCTTCTCGAGGTCCTCGACCGAAAAGCGGTAGTCTCTTTGCTCCATCGAAGGAAAACCTCCGAAAGTTTCTAAGTTAAAACCGAAGGCGGATTTAAGGAAGTTCGTCTGCAGAGGTTTAAGGACGGGACCCCTCTCAGGCCCCTGCGGGCCCGGGGGCTCTTTGATTGACGGATTGAGGTCCCGCCCGGCGACAACCTTTTAAAAGCGGGGCCCCTCTCCGGCCCTTTGCGGGCGCGGGGGTTTTTCCCTAAATTGGGCTAAAACCGTAAAGGCCCCGCCCGTTTAAAACATTTTACGGCGGGACTCCTCTCCGCACCCTTTGAGGATGCGGGGGCCATCAGAATTGGCGCCAGAACGTCTTCAGTCCCGCCTTCGGAGACTAAAAAACGAAAGCTTCTTAAACCTTTTGACGGTCTTTTCGACCCGGTTGAAACGGTTTCGGAAAGGACTTTCTGAAAAATTCCTTCGGTCGGGACGGTCCTCTCCGGCGCCCTTAGGGCGCCGGGGGTCTCCGATTAATCTTCGCGAAGAAGAGTTCCTACCGTCCCGACCTTCGGTCGAGGAAGTTCGGGAGGGCGTTCCCTCTGCCCGCCGAGGGCAGGGGCCGAAAGCTCACGCGCTGGGAGTACCGCCCTCCCAATTTTGGTTAAATTTAGAAATTATTTTTCGAGTTGCTGTGACGGTCGTAGTCAAGTTTCCCGACAGCGGGAGGTTTTCCTTTCGGCCGCCGAGGGGTCAAAATTAAGCCTTTGGTCATGGGAAGCCTGAAAAAGGTTTTGGTGGCCTCCTCCAATCCCAAAAAGGTTAGGGAGATAGAGGAGATACTCCGCCCGCTGGGAATTGAGGTCGTCAAACCTCCCCGACCTTTGGAGGTCGAAGAGTGGGCGAACACCTTTTTTGGAAACGCCTATTTGAAGGCGAAGGCCTACTACGAGGCTTTCGGAATTCCCGCGCTGGCCGACGACAGCGGCCTCGTCGTTGAGGCCCTAAAGCCCTATCCGGGCGTTTATTCGGCGCGCTTTTACTCGCTCGAGGAGTTCGGTAAGGAGGAACCCGTCCCCTCGGCGGACGCGGCCAACGTGAGAAAGCTCCTCAGGGCTTTGGAGGGAAAGACCGACCGCAGGGCCAAGTTCGTTTCCGCCGTGGTCCTCTACGCGGGCGAAGGTAAAGTGTTGGCGGCCGAGGGGGAGGTGGAGGGAACGATTGTCGGGGAGCCGCGCGGCGGCGGCGGTTTCGGCTACGACCCCGTTTTCGTCCCGAAGGGCTTTGAACAAACCTTTGCCGAAATGGAGCCGTCGCTGAAACACTCGCTTTCGCACCGGGGAAAGGCCCTGCGGCGTCTGGCCGAACTTTTAAAAAACTGCGACCTTTAAAGGGTTATGTTTGCAAAACTCCTTTGGCGCTACCTTTGGAGCGGTCGCTTTTCGACGCGTCTGGTCAGCGCCTTTGCGCTGGCGGGCACCTTCTTGGCCGCCTTCGCCCTCGTTTTTACCCTCGGAGTGTTTAACGGTTTTGAAACCACCCTGAAGGAGAACCTCCTCCGCCACTCGCCCCACGTCAGGATTTTGGTCTTTTCGGAGGAAAAACTCAGGGAGGTCCGAAGTCGCGTCGCGGACCTTTTGGGGGACGAGGCGGTCGAGGTTTACCCTTACGCGGTCTACAACCTCGTCCTTCAAAAGGGTAGTTTCGTCTTTGCGGCACCCGTTTACGCAACCGACCCCTCCACCCTCGCCGAGTTTGCCAAAGGGCGGCTCAAGTTCCTTCGGGGAAGGGCCGATGCGGAAAACTGCCTGTGGGTGGGCTCGCTTCTGGCGGCCCGTCTCGGTTTGGATTCCGTTCCCTCCGCGGTGGTTGCCGTCGACCCGGTTGCGCGAAAGACGCCCGTCGGCTTTTTGCCGAGGGCGAAGGTCCTAAAAGCGTGCGCCGTCTACTCGGCCGGCTACTCGGCCCTCGAGGACGCGGCGCTGGCACCCTTTGACCTGTTAAAGGACTTCAACTTTTCAACCCTCGGCGTGGCCGTTTACCTTAAGGACCCTTACGGTGCACCCGGAGCGGCCTCCCTACTGCGGCGCGAGCTCAAGGGGGCGCTGGTCACCTCGTGGGTCGACGAAAACGCCGAATTCTTTGCCGCCCTCCGGCTCCAAAAACTCGGAATGGCGCTGGTGGTAGGCCTTTTGGCGCTTTTGGCCTCCTTTACCACCGCGGCGCTGCTTTTTGCCAAGGTTCGCGAAATGCGGCCCGACTTTGCAATCTTTAGGGCCTTCGGCGCGGGGCGGTCCTTCGTCTTCGGACTCGTTTTGGGCCTGGGAGCACTGATAGGGCTGACCGGCGGAGGTTCGGGCGTTGCGGCCGCGCTCGTTGCGGCCGAGCTCTTTACGCGCTACCGCCTCCTGGAGGTTCCGGCGGAGGTTTACGGAACCACCTACCTGCCGGTTTTGCCCGGTCCCGCGGTGGCCGTCGGCGTCTTTGCTTTAGTTTTGCTCCTGTCGACCGCCGCCGCCCTCCTTCCCGCCCTCTCGGCCGCCCGCGAGCCCGTTTCCCGAATTCTCCGCAACGACTGAGGGTCGAATAACTTTAAATTCCACTATGGGTAGGCTTCTTCTTTTCCTCCTTTCGGCGGCGGTCCTTCTCTTCTCCTGCGGGGAGAAAAAGGAGGCCGAACTGCTGGTGACCTCCGTCTTTCCCCTTACCTGGACCGTTAAAAACCTCTATCCGACCTACGAGGTCTACCAGCTCGTAAAACCCGGTTCCAACCCCCACCTTTACGACCTGACGCCCAGGGACGCGGAGGCCCTCCGCAGGGCCAAGAAGGTCTTTCTGATAGGAAACTTGGAACCCTTTGCCGACGAGGTTCCACCCTCCAAAAGGGTGGC
>JAADCT010000073.1 GCA_013154305.1 Aquificota bacterium | reverse complement strand
TGCTAAACAGGTATCACCTTTTATAGCAACGCCGACCTCGGTTAATTGGGGTTTGGTAAGTGGATTTGCAATCACAGCATAAGCCAAGTTTCCGTCGACATTTTCTTCGATGAATCTAACTTCTGCGGTTTCATTTTCGAAAGTGACTATCAACTTTCCGTTATTTATCGTGTAATTTGCAACAGCAACCCACTCGGTACCGTTTGCACTGTAGAGCAATAAGCCATCTTGCAATCTGTAACAGGCAACTTCTTCAACCCCTCCGAAAATTGTCTGTGGATTGGAAAGAACCGTCCAGGTATATTGTTTTAATTCTTCCTCAGAAATTTCCGGCGTTGCGGTTGAAAGTATTACACCATCTTTATAATTATAATCATCTTCAAATGTTATTAGTGTTTGGGGACTGGTATATACCACTGGCTGAGTTATTGTTTCCACCGTTTGATTTTCGGAAGTAGAATACAAAAACCTTATAAAAACCCCATCCCAAATTTCGGCGTATAGATTACCTAAATTACAATTGAAGTTTATGTAGCTTACTCTGCTATCGTACAATCCGTAATCTTCTATCGTACAAACATCTTCAATGAACGCTGAGTTCCACGAGCTATATAGCACAAGTCTTATTTCTTTTCCTTTGTTTTCAAGAATCCAATTTATAACATCTTCATAAGTAGGATTTAATGCATCGTGGGTTTCCGGACCAATTAACTCCTTGGAAACAGGAAGAACAGGATAGTAATAATAACCCATGTAAGGATCGTAATAATCGTAATAGTTGGCATCGTAAGATACTTCAAAGTCGTAATAAGTTACTACTTCCCCTTTAAGGAGTTTTTTATAAAAGTCTTGTAGTGTTGCTACCGTATTATCTCTAATTATATACAGATTCGCGCCATGAATTTTGATATAACCAGTCTTCATTAAGGGATCTATCAACTTCTCATAAAGATTTCCTAGAGTTTTAGTTTCAAAGTTTAGGGCTTTCAAAATCTTTGTAGCATTGAAGATTTCTTCGTAAGGGCCAATGTAAAAAACTGCAGCGGTGTTATTATAGTCGGTTAGGCTCTTTGCCACAGCTATCAGTTTCGTTTCTGCGGTAGCATCGGTTTTAAATTCAAGTATGCCACCGTCTTTAAGTTTTATCGTGCTTAAGGGCGTCGCGTTATAAATAGCGTAAGTGTCTATAACTTCGGAAGTAATTGGTAAGTTATATAGACCGTACCAAACACTGGGGGCCCAAACCAAGTAAAGATTTCCGTATTTAGGTAACTCAGTATCTATTGTATAGATGTTTCCTTTGTCCCATTCAAAGTTTGAGCCGAGTGTTAAGTATAGAGGCATACCGTTTTTGTAAGCATAAACGTCTAACCAGCTAGTACCTTTAAGGGTTATTACAGTAGCATTTTTCAAATCTCCGGGGAACAGGTTTATTTTGTCATCAGTTTGGTCAACTAATAATAAACCTTGTCCTCCAACAAATTTTTTGTAGCACCCCCAAGAATCACAGATGTTTGCATACATTCGACGTTTTATAGCCAAGGAGTACTTATCGGTAGGGTCTAAAAGTACCGCTCCAACCGCAGTTGGGTATGCACTATCTTCGGGACGGTAGTACAGGGGTTGGAATTCGTCTATTTTCCAATCAATATCTAAAGTAGTTTCATTATCTAATACTATTTGTTTTTCGTCGTCAATTTTAATTTCTACAAACTTGAAATAGTGTTTAGCCGTATCGGATTTAGTAAGAACTGGGCCAAAGTATCTTGGATCAAAGTGATAATTCAGAACCTGGTCCGTAGGGAGCCCTTTTACTACAATAGCGCCTACCGTATTGAGATTTCCATAGTAAAATTTTGCGTATTCGTTAAATTCAATAATGTTATTTTTGTTTGCGTCAAATTTGCTAAGGGCTGCATTATAAACTTCTTCCTTAGTTATAAAACCATTTTTATCGGAATCCAAAAGTTCAATTATCGAATTCCAGTCGGTTAAGTTGGGGTCAACTTTAGGAGCATCTTTAGGAAAAGACAACTGTTTCAAAACCTCTGCAGGTATCTCACCTTTGGTTAGAAATTCGTTCCAATCGGTTGCAGTTAAAGTGGTGTTCTCATTTCCGTGAGAAGCTAAGCCTAATATGGTAATTTGCCATAGTTGGTCCTTAGTCAAATACGCTTCAGGAGTTACAACAAAAGCAAGATTTACCGTATCCGCTTCGGGATAAGGTAGTGCTACTTTACCAGTTTCATCGGATATGGCTACCGCTTTTACGTTAAAGTCCTCGTCCAGGGCCGCTACATAGATACCCGCTACGGGAACGAAGAAAACATATTCCTTATTAGGGTCATATACAGTTATGGTCCATTTGAGTTGGTCGCTTTTTACTTCGTTTCCAAAGGAGTCTTTTACTACAAGTTCAACGGTATAAGTTCCCGGTGTTTCAAAAACATAAGTAAATTCGGAAGTTAATACAGCCTTCGCAGTTTCGGAATAAGTCAATTCACCGTTAATCAACCATTCAACAGTTACCTCGTCGAGATCTGGGTCTTCTACCTTTACTACAAACTTAGCTTCTTGACCTATGGGAACAGTATTTACAGCTTCAACAACTTCAACTTTTGGCGGAAGATTTCCAACTTTAATTTCTAAGGTATCCGAAACCGTAAATTCTTCATCTGAAATACTTAGTTTCAAAACATAATTTCCTAGCTCTAAATTCTCGGGAATAGTTAACTTGGCTTGGAAGTTATAAATTCCGTTATCAGCTACCGCTTTATTTTCAATTTCCAAAACATTTTCAGCAATTACGGTTCCGTTTTGGTCAAGAAGCTCACCACTTACCGATATGTTGTCAATAGATGTATCCAAGTCCACTACGGTAAAGGTAACTTTGTAAGTTTGTCCAGGCCACAATACGCCTTTGGATATTACAGCAAAGTCCTCTATTTTGGGAACAAAAGCATCCTTAGCATTAATTTGTATCTGGTATTCGGTGGTAGTTTGATTGTCGGAGGCCTTAATAGTAACTGTGTAATTACCGGGAGCATCTACAGTAGAAATAAAAGCGTTTTCATCTTTAACAAAGTTGAGTCCTTCGGCTTCTACAATCCATTCAATCTCATCACCGTCGGGGTCGTACCCGAAAGGTATCAGTTTTATTTCTTTGCCGACTTTAACGGTGTAAATTCCTCTTTCAGGCAAAATTTTTTCGCCATCCGAATAAATTTCTACTCCAGAAATAATAGGTGCTAAGTTATTTAATACTGTTAAAGTTTGGGTGCTAACTGCTTCGGCACCTATAGAATCCTTTACCTGAACCGATATTTCTCCACTTTGTTGTGCAACTATTGCCGTGTAAGCGTACAAGTATCCACCGGTAGAGAAAAATACCTGGTAAGTTTGAGGTAAGCCGTTGATTTTAAAATCGGTAATTTCCACAAAATCTCCATCTACGTCAGTTGCTATGATGGAAATCGAAACAGGTTCACCCTCTTTTGCAGGATTGGGTTTAACCAAAAGTTGAACCTCAGGCGGATTATTTTCCAAATTTACAACAATTTCCTGGAAGTCATTCTCTACTTTTACTTCGGTGGTTTTAATCCTTGGACCGTAAATTCTATAAGTGTATCCTTGTTTCACGGGAACTACTATCTTGTTTTCCAAATCGACAAAATCACATTTGTAATAGAAAGTATCTACACCGGAAACACAAACATAGCCGACATCTTCATTTAAGAAATCTTCTTCGGTTAAATCTTCGCCTAGCGTAGCGTTAGCATTTAACTTTACAACTAGAGTTGCATTGTAGGGGTTTATAACCGTTACGGAGGTGTAATAATCGCAATTATCGGTACCATTGGAGAATGGTAAAACTGCACCGGAGTATACCTTATAGTCGTCGAATGCAAAAATTCTATAGGTATAGCTCTTTAGATCTTCCTCCACATTATCGGAACGTACGATAAGATCCAGACGGGCTATTCCGCTGGAATTTGTAGTACTGTAATCGTAGTAGTTTTCTATGCCGGCAGCTACATAAGCATCGTATACAGGTTTACCGTTTTGGTCTGTTAATTCTATGCAGACAGATTTGTTTACAAATTGCTGGGTTGCAATCCAGTCGATGTTAATCCATCTAGGAAGTTCTTCATTAGTTACACAGATGTTTACCGTATATTCATACGGTTTGTTTTCATCTAAATCTTCACAATTTATCGGTGTACCATTTTTTAACTTTACATCAGCCGGTCCTACAAAAGTCCAAACTCCACTATCATCTAAGTAAGTGTATATAGGAACTTGACAACCTTCTGCTTCGGGGTCAAAGTCTCCTTGCTCTTTTATAGAACTAATCATAAGCGAACTTAAATACCTTTCTACGGTCCAAGTGCAAGGTTCCGCTTTATTAGGAATTACCTTTAAAGGTGCCTTAGTTCCATTCTCGTATATTGCAATGACTTCGTTGAGGTTAAATCCGCCGGTTATAAGATTTTCTCCTTTATCGGTTTTGAATTCTCCGGGAAAGATTTGCAGGTCTGCAGGTGTAGGTTCAAAGGTTCTAAGGGTGGCTTTTACTTTCTGGATTTTATCAAAGTCTTTTAGGGCGGAGGCGTTAGCAGAAATTACCAATACATTTTCATAGTCACTTAACGCTTTGACCACTGAGTCGTAGGTTTTTAAATTTCCGTCTTTGGTTAAAGCTATAACGAATTTATTGTTCAATGATTTAAGAATTTCAGGTTCAACAACCTTAGTAACGGCAGTTACCAATTCCTGAATTTGAACTTTTACTTCATTAGCCCCAAGTTCTATAACTTTCTCGTAAGGAACATAACCTTCCTTTTCAACTTTTAGAATTGCTTTTGCAGCATCGGCAGGGACTTTTATGTTAAAAATGTATCTACCTTTTTCGTCCTCAACAACTTGAAATTGATAAGGTTTGCCTTCGCTATTGAGATAAACTTCTCCGTTATCTTTCAAAATAGTTAAAGTTGCTATTCCCTTATTAATGGAAGTGGTAACTTCGGCCTTATTTGGCTCCTCCTGGATGGTAGTTTGAGGGGTGGTTACGACCACGGTTTTAGTTTCTTCTGCAATAGTGGAAGCGGGGGTTTGCACTTCTTCTTCAGGAGTTGGTGGAGTAGTAGTAGAAGTGGAAACTCCCCCTCCGCCACCTCCACCCGTACAGGAGGCCATTAAACCTGCGGAAGTAAGCAAACCTCCCAATAGAACGGACCTTCCAAATACCCGCCGTTTGGTATTAAACCTCATCAAATTCTTAGTTTGAATTTTTAATTTGTTTTAGCAAACACTAACTTAAGCTAAAATCTACTTATTTTGTTTGAAATAACTTCAAAAGTTATTTTCTGTTAAGATTTCAACATTTTAAGATTTAAAAAGTTATTAAAATTAAGAAGATAGAAAGATTTGTTCAATAATTTTCCTTGCATCCTCCACCGTCAGCTGGCCGGGGGCGAAGGCGCGGTCGAGGGCGCAGTAGGTTATTACCGAGTTAAAGGCAAAGCCCGCTACGCGGGAAACTTTACCCTTTTCGCCCATAGCTATGGCGACGGTGGGAACGGGCTGGCGGGCCGCAACGCACAGCAGGCGCGCCGCATCCGAATAGTCGTCAGCCTTTACGGCCACCTTTGCCAAGTCGGCGCCCTTTTCCACCATTTCGGTAAAGATTTGGTTCAGCACCTCCTCCGGGGGCGTCTTTTCAAAGTCGTGATAGGACAGAATGAGGAGTTTGTTTTCGCACTTTACCAAACGGCGGACCTCCTCCAGCTCCTCCTCCTCCGAACGGAGTTCAACGTCGACGAAGTCCACCAAAGGGGTCAGCCTTTCGAAGTAGGGAAGCCGGTCGGCGGGGGGGTTTACGCCTCCCTCCTCCCTCGAACGGACGGTCAAAATGCCCTTAAGCCCCAACGAGTTTCCGAAGCGGATTACCTCCTCGCAGTGGTCGAGGTTTTGGTCCTCAAACGCGTCAACGCGGTATTCGACGGCGTCCGCCCCCGATTCCTTGGCCCTCTTTATCCTCTCGCGGTAGTTTTCGTCGTTCAGGGAAACCGCAACGAGGGGTCTTTCGAACCTCACCATCAATAGGTCTTAGGTTAACGGAGACCTTCGGAGGGTCGAAGGGTCTTTTTACGCCGACGGGAAAAGGTTGGGGGATTTAAGGGGTAGTGGAGGCGGTGGGATTCGAACCCACGACCTCCTGCATGCCATGCAGGCGCTCTCCCACTGAGCTACGCCCCCGACTACCCAAAGAGGTAAATATACCGAACTTCCACAAAAAGTGCAAGTCCTTAAAATCCCTTTTGGGGATGTTTAGGGACTTCGACCCCCGTCGGTTGGTGGTTACGGTGGGTCTTTCGGGAAGCGGAAAGTCGTTCGTTGCCCGGCGGCTGGCCGAGGCAGCCGGCTACGAGGTCGTAAGGAGCGACGAGGTTCGAAAGAGGCTCTTTGGCCTCGACCCCCTGACGCCGGCGAGGGCGGCCTACGGGGGCGGCATCTACTCGCCGGAGGTAACGCGCAGGGTTTACGAAAAACTCCTCGGGGAGGCGAAAAGAATTCTCTCCCGCGGCGGGAAGGTCGTTTTGGACGCCACCTTTTTGAAAAGGTGGCAGAGGGAACTCGTTTTGAGACACTTTCCGTCGGCGACCTTCGTTTGGGTCCGCGAGCCGGAGGAGGTGGTTTTGAAGCGCCTGCGGGAGCGAAAAAACGACCCCTCCGACGCCGACGAGGCGGTCTACTTCAAACAAAAAGAGGAGTTCGAGCCGCCGACGGAGCTCAAGCTTACCTTCGTAATCCGGAGTTCGGAGTGGCCCGAGCTCTTGAAGTTTTTGGGGTGAGAAAAAATTCCCGCCCGAAGGGCGGGCACCCGAAAAAGACTTAAACGACCTTTTTGAGGGCCTCGACGACCTCGTCGTAGTTGGGTTCTTGGGTAATTTCGGGAACGAGTTGTTTGTAGCAAATCTTTCCTTCCCTGTCGACGAGGAAGACGGCCCTGGCGAGCAGGCCTTTGAGGGGTCCTTCGGCAATCAGCACGCCGTACTTTTCCATGTCCCTGTAGCGGAAGTCGGAGGCTACGTCGACGTTGGATACGCCGAAGCTTTCGCAAAAGCGCTTTTCGGCAAAGGGCAGGTCCATCGAAACGACGGTGACGTCGACCTTGTCGGTAAAGTCCTTAAGCAGCTCGTTGAACTTTTTGGTTTCGGTTTCGCAGACGGGGGTGTCGAGCGAGGGAACGGTTATTATCAGCTGGGGTTTGTCCTTTTTGCCGCCGACGGCCTTTTCGGCGAGGTCCTTGGTAACGACGTAGGCCACGGGGGCGTCGTCGCCGACCTGCAGGGTCGGTCCGGCCAAGGTTACGGGATTTCCTTTAAGGGTTACGGTTTCGGCCATTTTTTCTACCTCCTCGGGTGTTTTTAGTTTGGCATTCCATTTTGCCCCGCCGGGGGAACTTGCAAAATGAGAAAAGTCCTGTTTGAGGAGTTCGTTTTTCTAACCGAGGGCAGGTTTTTCGTCCGAAAGGGCTATAATAATTTCTTTGGACTTTTCGGCCCGAAAACGGGGCGTAGCTCAGGTGGCAGAGCGCTGGCATCGGGAGCCAGAGGTCGCGGGTTCAAGTCCCGCCGCCCCGACTGGGCCTTCCGAAAAACTCCTCCACCAAACGGTTAAAGTGCTCCCCCCTTTCGGCGTAAGAGGAGTAGAGGTCAAACGACGCCGCGCCGGGGGAAAAGAGAACGGTTTTTCCCTCCAGCGGGAGTTTCCTCAGTTCTCCGAAGACCTCCTCGAGGTTTTTGAGGACCTTTACCTCAACGAGGTCGCCGAAGGTTTCCTTTAACTTGGGGGCGTTTTCGCCGAAGGCGAGGGCCCTCCAAACTTTCCTTTTAAAGAGCCCCCGCAGGGGCGAAAAGTCGGCGCCCTTGTCTTTGCCTCCGAAGACCAAAACGACCGGCCCCTCGACGGCCTCGAGGGCGGCCCGCAGGGCGTTGGGGGTGGTCGACTTGCTGTCGTTGTAAAAGCGGGCGCCGGCAAACCTTCCCAGGTACTGCAGCCGGTAGGGAAGGCCCTCGAAGGAGTAGAGGACCTCCCTTATGCGCTTCAGGGGAACGCCGAATTCGAGGCCCAAAACGGCGGCCACGGCGGCGTTTCGGAGGTTGTGGGCGCCTTTTAGCTTCACTTTTCTTCCCTCAAAGAGGAGGAGGTCTCCGAGGTAGACCCTCCCGTCGGGGCGGATGCGGACCTCTCCCGCCGGGTGGTCGAAGAGGACCTTTCGGGCCGCCGAGGGGGTTTCCAGGACCCTTTCGTCGGACCCGTTGAGGATTAGAAGGTCGCCGGGCCTTTGGCGGTGAAAAATCCGATACTTTCCCCGAAGATAGTCGTCGAGGTCGGTGTGCCAGTCGAGGTGGTCGGGCGCAAAGTTTAAAAAGGCGCCGGCCTGGGGCCGGAAAAACCTAAGGGTGTAGCCCTGAAAGGAGGAAACCTCCAAAACGGCGAGGCCGGAACCGCCCTTTGCGACCAGTTCGGAAAAGGGCACGCCGGTGTTTCCCCCCTCAAAGACCGAGGGAAGGGTGCTCGAAAGGACGAGGTACGCAAGGCGGGTGGCGGTGCTCTTTCCGTCGGTTCCCGTGACGGCGACGACCGAACCGCGCCAAAAGCGGTAGGCCAGCTCGGTTTCGCCTATCAGCTCCTTTTTGAGGAGGGAGGCCAGCTTAAAGACCGCGTGGCGGGGGGGAATTCCGGGCGAAACGACCACCGTTTGGGCCTTTCGGAGCTCGGACCGCCAAAGGGGGTCGCCGTCGTCGACCAGGCGGTGGGGTATTCCCCTCTTGGACAGCAGGAGGGAGGCGGCCCTTCCGCTCCTCCCTTTTCCGAAGATTAGATACCGAAACATCGGTCTGAAGGAGTTTTATACTTCAAACCTTCGAATGGTGAAGCTCGTTCACCTGGCCGACCTCCACGCGGGAAAGCTCACGGCCAAAACCCTCGACAGGAACGAAGACCTCCTCCACGCCCTCGAGCAGGTTTACGACTTCGTAAAGGAGGAGCGGCCCGACTACCTGGTCGTGGCGGGCGACATTTTCGACAAGCGGCGGCCCGACAGCGAAAGCAGTAAACTGGTCGGGGACTTTTTCGTGAGGGTTGCCGCGCTGGGAACGAAGGTTTTGGCGGCGGCGGGAAACCACGACGGAAGCGGCTTTCTCGACATGTTTACGCCGTGGAGCCGCCGCTGGGGCGTCAGAATTTTCCCCCGTTTGAATACCAAGGAGCTCGTTTACGCCGACGGTGAGGTGGCCTTTGCGGTCGTTCCCTTCGTCAGCGAAAGGGCCATAACCGAGCTTTCGGAGGGCGGGGCCGACGCCCGCGTCCGTTACGCGGAAAAGATGAGAAAGCTTCTGACCTACGCCGCCGAGCGGGTAAAGGGCTTCAAGTACCGCTTTCTGGTGGCCCACCTCTTTTTTGCCCGCTCGAAGGTGGGGAAAACGGAGCAGGAGATTACGGTCAGCGACGCCTACGCCGTCGACCAGTCGGCCCTTTCGGAGGTCTTTCACTACGCGGCGCTGGGACACGTTCACCGCCACCAGAGGCTCGAGTTTGCCCCCGCCCCCGCCTACTACAGCGGTTCGCTCTACCAGCTCGACTTCGGCGAGGAGGGCCAGGACAAGTTTTTCAACTTCGTCGTGGTCGAAAACGGCAGGACCTCGGTCCGTCCGATAAAGCTCTCCCTCCTGCGGGAGCTGAGGAAGGTGGTCCTCAAAAGGGGCGAGGACGCCAAAAAGGTCCTCGAAAGGGAAAAGAGGCCGAACCTCTACCTGTGGGTGGAGGTGGAGGCCTCCTCCCCGCAGGAGTTTACCCTCCGCCGCTCGCTCGCCGAAAGGATTTTGGGCGAAAACCTCCTGAAGGTGACAGTCCGCTGGAAGGATACCTCAAGCAGGAGCCTCTTTCGAAGGAGAAACGACGGGAGGTCGGTCGAGGACCTGCGGGACCCGCTGAAGATGTATCGCGAATACTGCCTGACCGCGCTGGGTCGAAAGCCCGACCCCCGAACGGAGGAACTCATAAGGGAGCTCCTCCAAAGGGTCGGCGTCTGAGGGAAAACTTTTAACCCGCCGCTAAGGCGGGCTCAGCGCTAAGCGGGCGGTGGGGCTTTCGGCGGTCCGAACTTACGCCGGCGGAAAAGGGCTTAAGCGTTAAAACCGCGCATAGCGTGGGGTTAATAAACGCCCCGTCGGGGCGGAAGGCACCGCAAGAGTAGAGGGGCGGTTTACGAACCTTCTTCCTCCCTCCTCTTTAGGAGGTTTTCGTCGAGAAGGTGGCCGAGTTTGGACTTTTTCGCCTTGAGGTAGGGCAGGTTAAACTCGTTGGGTTCGACCTGGAGCGGAACGCGCTCGACAACCTCCAACCCGTAGCCCTTGAGGGCCACTATCTTTCTCGGATTGTTGGTCATCAGCCGCAGCTTTCTGACGCCGAGGTCGCGCAGAATTTGGGCTCCGACGCCGTAGTCGCGAAGGTCGACCGGCAGGCCGAGACGACAGTTGGCCTCTACGGTGTCGAGGCCCTTTTCCTGCAGGGCGTAGGCCTTTATCTTGTTTCCGAGGCCTATTCCGCGGCCCTCGTGGCCGCGCATGTAGACCAAAACGCCCTTGCCCTCCTTGGCGATGGTTTCGAGGGCCTTTTCGAGCTGACTGCGGCAGTCGCACTTTAGCGAGCGAAAAACGTCGCCCGTCAAACACTCCGAGTGAACGCGAACCAGGACCGGCTCGTCCTCCCTCCACTCGCCCATGGTCAGGACCGCGTGCTCGGTTCCGTCGAGCTTGTTGCGGTAGACGATAATTTTGAAGGTGCCCCAAGGGGTGGGCAGGTGGGCCTCGGAAACGCGCTCGACTATGCTCTCGCGCTTTAACCGATACTTTATGAGGTCCTCTATCGTGATTATCTTGAGACCGTGGCGCCTTGCGAACTCAAAGAGGTCGGGAACGCGGGCCATAGTCCCGTCGTCCTTCATAATCTCGCATATCACGCCCGCCGGATAGAGGCCCGCCAGCCGCGCCAGGTCGACGCTGGCCTCGGTGTGGCCCGCCCGCTCCAAAACGCCCCCTTTACGCGCCCGCAGGGGAAAAACGTGGCCGGGCTTTACGAAGTCGGAGGGTTTGGCGTCGGGCGAAACGGCGAGCTTTATGGTTATCGCCCTGTCGTAGGCCGAAATGCCGGTGGTGGTGCCGTGTTTGGGATGGGCGTCTATCGAAACGCAAAAGGCGGTCCCTTTGGGGTCGGTGTTGTCGCGGACCATCGGCTCGAGGCCGAGCTCCTCGCACCTTTCGGGCGTCAGCGAGAGGCAAATCAGACCTCTCCCGTACTTGGCCATAAAGTTTATCGCCTCGGGGGTAACCTTTTCCGCCGCCATTACGAGGTCGCCCTCGTTTTCCCTGTCGGGGTCGTCGACCACTATCACCATCTTCCCCTGTCGGATGTCCTCTATGGCCTCCTCGACGGTGTTGAACTTAAACTCCTTCTCCATCGGTATGTAATTAAATTGTTCGAACCGCCGCGGGGACCTTGGCCGCGAACAACCACCGAAAGGGAAAGAGGAAAGAAAGCTACCTCCTGAGGTGGGAGTAGGGCGGAAGCGTCTTCAGCCTCGGGTCCTCAAAGGCCTTTCCGACCGCAAAGTGGTAGAGAACCTGAAAGGTTCGGTCCACCGAAAGGTGCGTTTCGAGGAGGTTTCCCCCGAGGGGCGGTTCGACCTCCGCCAGACCCAGCAGTTGGTGCGTCAGGTCGTCGTAAAAGCAACCTATTCCCGTTCCCTTAAGGCCGAGGGCGGTTGCCTCCAGGTAGAGGGCCTGGCCTATTAGACCCGCCTCGTAGTGGAGGTTTCGGTATTCCCAAGGCGCCCGTTCGACGACGGGTCCAAAGAGCGACAAAACGGCCAGCGCAAAGGCCGCGTCGGCGGCTATGTCCTGCATACAAGAGAGGTAGCCCGCTTCGCGGGTCAGGTCCCCCTCGGCGAGGAGAAAGAGGTCCTCCCTAACCTCCTCCCACAGGAATTCGGGTCGCAACCTTCCCCTGAGCAGGGGAAGAAGTTCGCGGTTTCTCACAAATAGGTAGAGACCGGGCGGAAGCCCCACCACGCGGTGGACGAAAACGACGAGGTTGGCGTAGGCGGGCGAAACCTCGGCGTCGAAGGGGGAGGCGAAGTTGCGCGGCAAGGTGCGGTCCAAAATCTGCAAGAAGGCCTCCTCGGACACCGCCGCCCGCGGGTCGTAGGCGTGGCCGCTTCGGCGGCGCCTGATAACCTCGGCGGCCCGCTTTATGGCGGGCTCGACCAAAAACTTGAGGGGTTTGTTTTCGTAAACGAACTTCCTCGGAGGGGTCTTCGGTTTTTTTAACCTCTTGAAGGCCTCGTAGACCAAGCTCCAAATCCTCCTTTCGGGACTGAGGAGGTTCGGTCTTCCGTAGAAGGGAAGGTTTCTGAAGGCCTCGACCAACTCGGGAGGAAGGTCCTTCGGAACCTCGGAAACGGAGTTGGGATAGACCCACAGCGCCAGTTCGGGAAGTTCCTCCTCCCCCGGAGGGAAGGAAACCTTGTCAAACCCCAAAATGGTTTCGAGGTCGTCGTCGGATAGGGCGTTGAGGTAGGTGGCCTTCCAACCCTGAAGGTTGGCCGAAAAACGGACGCTACCGACGGCGTGGCCGGCGTCCAGCAGGCAGTAGCGAAAGGCCCTTTCACCGTACTTCCACGCCTCCCGCCAGGGTATAGCCGTCAAAACGAGCATAAAACCTTCGGTGCCGAAGTGGTTTTTTAGAGCCCGCGCCAAGGGCGCGGGGAGGTCGCGCAGTTTTTCCAGCGCGTGGAGGTAAGGGTTGTAGTGAAAGACGCCCGAAAGGCCGCCGAGGTCGGGAATTACCAAATAGGCCTCGGTGGGGTGGAGGTTTCCGCTGGAGGGGTTCATCCGAACCGTCCAGGTGGAGCCGCCGGCGCTCTTTACCGCCGAAAGGCCGAGGGCCAACTCCAAAAACTTCGCAACCGTCTCCACCCCGAAGGGCTTTACCTCCTTCGGATAGAGGTAGAGGTATTCGTAGGGCGCCTCGGGGTCGGGCGGAAAGGGCAGTTCGAGCCTCGGGGCCCCCTCCCAAAAGCGGTAAGGGTAGGGTTGGGTTTCCCAGTCGAGGTAGCCCGGCGACGCGGCGTAGCGCCAAGGCAAGTGCTTCGTCCTGTCGTGGTAGTAAACCGCAAAGTTTTCCATTAAGTGGAAAATGTGGTTTTTCCACCCGCGGCGGTCGGTGAGTCTTCACCACCCGACGGCGGAACTTAAGCCCCGTTCCTCCGGGCGGTCAAAAAACG
>JAADCT010000052.1 GCA_013154305.1 Aquificota bacterium | reverse complement strand
CTGGTCGTTTTTGAGGAGCTCAAGTCGGGACTGGTGGAGCACGCGGCCCGCGTCGGCGACTACTTTAGGCAAAGGCTGGAGGGGCTCGGGGTCGGGCGCGTCAAGGGCAGGGGCCTGATGCTGGGGCTGGAGCTGGAGCGGCCCTGCAGGGAGCTGGTTTTAAGGGGCCTTGAAGAGGGACTGGTTTTCAACTGCACCGCCGAAAGGGTTTTGAGGTTTTTGCCGCCGCTGATTATTTCGGAGGAGGAGGTCGACCGCGCCGCGGAGGCGTTAAGAAGAATTCTCTCCTGAGGGTTTTTGTTCTTTACTTTTGTCCCTTATGCGGGTCGGAGTCATCGACGTCGGAACCTACTCGACGCGCCTTACCGTAGCCGAGGTGGGAAAGGACGACTTTAAGGTCCTCTACGAGGAGGGAAAAATTACCGCCCTCGGAAGGGGGGTAAAGCAAACCGGTTTCCTCTCCAAGGAGGCGATTGAGGAAACGCTGGAGGTGATAAAGCGCTACAAGAGAATTTGCGACGAATTGGGGGTGAAAGAGTGCCTGGTTTTGGGAACGGAGGCGCTCAGGGTTGCCAAAAACCGCGAGGAGTTTGAAAGGGAGCTAGAAAGGCTGGGACTGAAGCTGCGCGTAATTTCGCCCGAGGAGGAGGGCCGTTACGCCTACTTAGGCGCCTACTGGGCCCTGAGGCCGAAAGGGCGCGTCGGGGTCGTCGACCAGGGCGGCGGTTCGACGGAGTTCGTCTTCGGCGAGGGGACGAGGGTCGAGGAGGTCGTTTCGTTGCCCTTCGGGATAGTGAACCTGACGGAGGCCTTCTTAAGGCACGACCCGCCGACGGAGGAGGAGCTCGGGAGACTAATCGACTTTTTGGACCGGGAGATTAAAAAGGCCGTTAGGCCCGTCGACGAGCTCGTCGGGCTGGGGGGGACGATAACAACTATTGCGGCCCTCGAATACGGAATCTATCCTTACGACCCTTCTAAGGTCAGCGGAAAAACCCTGACCAGGGAGCAGCTCAAGAGGTGGTTCGAGCGGCTGTCGAAGATGTCGGTGGCCGAAAGAAAGCGCCTTCCCCAGATTGAGGACCGCCGGGCGGAGGCGATAGTGCCGGGCGTGGCCATCTTTTGGCGAACCTTGGAGCTGTTCGGAAAGGACCGCCTGACCGTCAGCGACTGGTCGGTCAAGCAGGGGGCGATAGTGGCCAACTTCCTCCTAAAGGAAGGTAAAAAGGATTAGTTAACCCCTTTGGCGGAACTTTTTCCTCTTTATCGCCGAGTTTCGGAGTTCGACGTGCTTTTCGAGGGTTTCCAGAAAGCGGTTAAAGCGCTGGCGGTTGGTCTCGAGGTCGCGCGGCAGTCCGGGATAGGCGTCAAAGAGGCGCCGCCGGTGGGCCTGGCGCAGCATGTCGCCGGAGGGCTCGATTATTTCGTCGTAGAGGACGGTCAAAAACTTTCTGACGAAGCGGTCGCCCGTGAGCCCCACCAGGTAGTAGACGAAGTATTCGCCGTCGAAGCGCTCAAAGTACTGGACGGGACAAAAGACCTCCGGCCGCTTCGGGCGGTGCTCGTGGGTGCGGTGGAAGGCTATGCCGAACAGAAAGGGTTCCTCGCCGGGAAAGAGGACCTCCTCCCCGTCGGGAGGGGAGAAGCTACCGGAGGCCTTTACGGGGGTTACGGCCTTTATCCCGTCGAGGGAAACGAAGCGCCGCCGGCCCTCGCGGTCGACGCCGTAGACGAAGACGAATCCCTCGCGGTTTAACACCCTCAGGGGTTTTAACCTCTCGACGGTCCCCCTTTCGGTAAGGAGTTGGACCTCCCAACCCCTTTCGAGGGCCGTAAGGAGGTCGACCAAAAGTTCGCCCGGATGGGCCAAAAAGGCGGGAAGGCTTTCGCGGGCGGTAAAGTCCTTGTAGAGCCTTTTGGAGGCGCGGCTGAAGCCGAAGCGTTCAAAGAGGCGGTCGAGCTCGGCCCCGAACTTGGCCCGATAGGCGCGGTCGGGAAAGAGCAGGAGCATTAAAAGCAGTCCGAGTTCGCGTTTGGAAAGGAAAACTTTTCCCTCGTAAGGGAAAAATTCGGGACTGAGAAAGACCACTTTAATTCTTCCTTTCTTTTTGGTTTCGACGACGCCCTCGAGCTCCAGCGTTCGGAGGTAGTAGTAAAACATTCGGCGGTCGCTTTCGGTTTGTAAAAGTCCCCTTCTTTGGAGAAGGAGTTTGAGTTCGTTGGCCGGTATTTCGCGGTGGACGAGGAGTTCCTTAATCAGGTTTAAAAGGATGGTAAGTTTCGTCATGGGCCGGCTTAATCGGAATAATTTAAGTAAAACTTGACTTAAGCAAAAACTTTTAGAGGAAAGAAGTTTTCACGCGGAGTCTTCTTTTTTCTTCAAAGAATTCGAAAAAACGGGTTCCTCCACTTTGAGAAAACCGCCCTTTCCGCCGAGGACGCTCTCGACGAAAAAGGCGTGGGAGGGTTTTCCCTCGCGGGGATAGACGAAACGCATCCTCTTGGGGGCGAACTTTTGTTCCCTCAGGAGGAGGAGGGTTTCGAAAAGCCGCGGCGTTTCGAACATCAGAAAAAAACTTTTGGAGGACTTGAGGAGGTACTTGGCGGCCCTTACGAAGTCCTCCAGTTTCGTTTCCACCTCGTAGTTGGCCTTTACGAAGACGGGGTCCTTTTTTGAGTTTTTCAAAAACTCGGCCCTCCAAAAGGGGGGGTTGGAGTAGACGGCGTCGGCCACCTGCTGCGGCAGGCACTCCTCAATTCGGCGGACGTCGCAGGGGAGGACCTCGGCGTTTTCAACGCGGTTGAGCCGCAGGTTTTCCCGGAGCAGCTCGGCCAGTTCGGGCTGATACTCGACGGCCAAAATGCGCACGCCGGGATGGCGCTTGGCCAAAAGAACGGTCCCCAGTCCGAAGCCGGCCCCCAGCTCGACGACGAGGCCCCTTTTGGGCAGCCGGACGAAGTCGAAAAAGAGGGCGTTGTCGGACGAAATTTTGAACGAACCTTGGAGGAAGGTAAGGCCGCGAAAGCGGACCTTTTTAACTTTCGCCATCTTCAGTCCCGGGCGCCGAATATGGCCGTTCCGACGCGCACTATGGTGGCGCCCTCCTCAATCGCTATCGGATAGTCGTGGCTCATTCCCATCGACAGTTCGGGCAGGCGCAGGCCGAACTCCTCCTCGAGGCGGTCGCGGAGCTCCCTCAGGGCCGCAAAGTAGGGCCTGACCTCCTCCGGATTTTCCCGATAGGGCGGAACCGTCATCAAACCGCGGACCTCGAGGTTCGGGGCCTTTTCGAGCAGGTATTCCAGCAGTCGGGGCGCCTCCTCGGGGGAAACCCCCGCCTTGGTCTCCTCCCCTCCCACGTTGACCTCGACGAGGACGGGAAACTTTTCAATTCCCTTTTTGGAAACTCTCTTTTGAAGTTCGTCCACCAAGGAGGGTCGGTCGACCGAGTGAATCAGGGCCACCTTGTCGACCAGGTATTTGACCTTGTTGGTCTGAAGGTAGCCGATAAAGTGCCACTCTATCGGAAGGTCCTTGAGTTCCTCCCACTTTTTGAGGAATTCCTGGGCGCGGTTTTCGCCGAAGGTGCAAAGGCCCAGCTCGCACGCCCAGCGCAAAAGCTGAGGGGGCTTGGTTTTGGTAACCCCAACCAGCTTGACGCAGTCGGCGCCCCTTCCCGCCTTCAGGCAACTTTCCCTTATCGTCTCTTTTACCCTTTCGAGGTTTTCTTTGAGCCGCTCCTTGGTGGGAAGCATCAAAGAAAGAAAACTGTAAAGGGAAAAGGAAAAGGCTACTGCTCCGGTTCCTCGACCTTGCAGTGGACCTCCTTGAGCTGTTTGGGGTCGAGGTAGTCGGGCGCTCCGGTGAGGGGACAAATGCCCTTTTGGGTTTTGGGAAAGGCGATGACGTCGCGGATGCTTTCGGAGCCGGTCATTAGGGCCAGCAGGCGGTCGAGACCGAAGGCAAAGCCGCCGTGGGGCGGCGCCCCGTACTGAAGGGCCTCGAGCAAAAATCCGAACTTTTCTTGGGCCTCCACCTCCCCTATGTCCAGGAGTTTGAAAATCTTTTTCTGCAGGTCGGGCCGGTGTATCCTTATCGAACCCCCGCCGACTTCGTGGCCGTTTAAAACGAGGTCGTAGGCCAGCGAGCGGACCGTCGAAAGCACCTTTTTCCTCTCCTCGAGGTCCTCGGTTTTCAGTGCCTCGTCGATTTTGGGAAGGTCCTCCTCCCTCGGCATCGTAAAGGGGTGGTGGACCGATACGAAGCGCTCCTCCTCCTCGTCCCACTCGACGAGGGGAAAGTCGACCACCCAGAGGAACCTGTAGCCCTCCTCCCGCGCCTTGAGCTCGTCGGCCAGGCGGCGGCGAAGGGCGTCGAGGACTTTGTGAACGAGCTCCGAGTCGGCGTCGGCCTGGAAGAAGATTACGTCGCCGGGCTTTGCCTCCGTCCTTTCCAGCAGGGCCTTAACCTCCTCCTCGGAGAAGAACTTGGTGATGGGCGAGGTCAGCTTGTCCTCGTCGACCCTAATCCAGGCCAAACCCTTTGCGCCCAGCTTTTGGACGAACTTGGTAAGTTCGTCGATTTTTTGGCGCGAAAGCTCTTTGGCCGCCCCTCGGGCCACCACCGCCTTTATTACCCCTCCTTTGTCGACGACCGAGCGGAAGACCTTAAATTGGGTGTCTTTAAAGACCTCCGTCAGGTCTATCAGGGGGGAAACTTTGTCCTCCCTTATGCGGAGGTCGGGTTTGTCGGTTCCGTACTTGGAGTAAACCTCGTCGTAGGCCATTACGGGGAAGGGTTCGTTCAGCTCCACGCCGAGGACCTTCTTAAAGACCTCCTTTACGAGGTTTTCGGCCACCTCCATCACCTCTTTGCGGCCGACGAAGGACATCTCGAAGTCTATCTGGGTGAACTCGGGTTGGCGGTCGGCCCGAAGGTCCTCGTCGCGCAGACACTTGGCTATCTGGAAGTAGCGGTCCACGCCCGCCACCATCAATATCTGCTTAAAGAGCTGGGGCGACTGGGGCAGGGCGTAGAACTTGCCGGGATGAAGCCTCGATGGGACGACGAAGTCGCGGGCACCTTCGGGCGTCGACTTGGTAAGGAGGGGCGTTTCAACCTCGATAAAGCCCTCGTCGGTCAAAAAGTTTCGGACCACCTGATAGGTTTTGTGGCGCGTCAGCAGTTTTTCTAGCATCGGGCGGCGGCGCAGGTCGAGGTAGCGGTAGCGCAGGCGCGTCTCCTCCCCGACCGAAATCTCGTCCTCGACCTGAAAGGGCAGGGGTTGTTTGGCCTCGTTGAGGACCAAAACGCGGTCGGCCACCACCTCGACGAAACCGGTCGGGAGTTTGGGGTTTTCGGTTCCCTCGGGACGGCGCCGAACCACCCCCTCGACGGCCACCACGAACTCGGGCTTGACGCGGTCGGCAATCTCGTAGGCCTCGGGGGTTTTGAGCTCTTCGACGACGACCTGAACTATTCCGCTGCGGTCGCGGAGGTCTATGAAAACCACCCCGCCGTGGTTTCTGACTGTGTCGACCCAGCCGGCGAGGCGGACCCTTTGGCCCTCGTGCTCCTCGCGCAGCTCGCCGCAGTAGTGGGTTCTCCTGAACTCGCCTAAAAATTCCAACATAAGGACAAATAAGATACAGTCGGAGCCCGCCCGCCGGTCGAACCTCCCTCCGACCCCTCAAGGGTTTTAAACCCCCGGCGAAGCCGGGCTTTCTTAAAAAAAGAAAATTCAACGAGGTTTTTAATTCTTTAAAGAAGACGGGTATTAATTAATTCAAATTGTTAAGGCTTTGTTTGAGTAAAGAACCTACAAAAATTCGAATTATTTCCTTTTTGAAAGGATAAGTTTGTTTTAACTTTCGACCACTTTTAGGATTTTTCAAAGGATTTTGCAGTTTACTTTGTTCGTTTTTAAATTGAAAAACTCGTTATGGTAAACGAAAAACGGACCGGGAGCAGGTGCGTGGCCCGCGCTTGGTTGCCGGAAGAGGGCCTGGGTTTTTGCTACAACGAGGTTTGGATTGCGTCCAACCTCAGGATGCAGTTTTTGGAACCGAAGTTGTTTTTGAAGTTGAATTTGGGCATTCCGCTCCTTTCGGAGGAGAAGGAGAGGTGGGCGAAAAGTCTGGAAAGAGCCCAAAAGTGGACGAAGTGGGCAAAGAGGAGGGCGAGGGTGGCGGTTGCGGCGGAAAGTCCCGACAAAAGCCTGCCGGCGGGCAAGTACTTTTTCGTCGAGGCGGGAAGGGTTTACTACCTCCCCGCGGAAGGGGAAAGCGGGGCGGAGACTTTGGGCGTTAGCACCATGTTTTCCGTCAAGGTAAAGGAGGTTAAAAAGGCCCGCAGGCTCGAATACCTGTTTGCTTACGCCTTTTCGGCGGTCTACAAAAGGGTCTACGGGGACCACTGGGTTTGGCTGTCGAACGTCGAGGACGGGGACGAGCCGGAGCTGACGCTGAGGGGCGTGCAACACCCGCGCTACCACGAGCAGGTTCTCCGCTACAAGCGGCTGGCCGCCGAGGGTAAGTTGGAGGAGCTTCCGGTCTTTCACCTGCTTCTGTTGAGACCGCCTTGGCTGAACGAGGTGGCCGAGGGCGTGGTCCTCTACTACCTCAACCGGGCGACCGACGACGAAAGGAAACTGACGGAGGAGTTTCTGTTAAGGACCCCCGATTGGAGGTTAACCGCCCCCGAAAGGTCCCTAAAGAGGTTGGTGGAAAGGGAGAAACCCTTGGAGCTGGAAGGTTCGCTCCTCTTTACGGTAAAGAGGGTTTCGGACCGCGTTTGGATTGAAACGGACGAGGGGTTGGCCGAGGAGGTCGAAAGGAGGTTGAGGGTTTGGGGTCTGGGTCGCTTCGACGCCGACGAGTTTTCCCTTCCGGCGGAGGCGTTTGATGAGTACGCCCGCCTCTCGACGGTCAAAAAGGACGAGGCGGGGCGGGTTACCGACCTGCTCCTTTTGTCCAGACTTTGGGGCGCGGTCGAGCGCGGTCGGTTGAGGCTTGCGATACTGTCCGACGGTCTGGTTCAGCTGTACGGCGAGCGCCTGCAGGAGGCCGCAAAGCTCGAAGGCCTTTTGGGCGACCAAAAACAGGACGGCGGGAACGCGGAGGAATAACCTTTTCTTCTTTGGCCGATGAAGAGGACCGTAGTCGTATACCACAAGGGCTGTCCGGACGGATACGGCGCCCTCGCGGCCGTCGTAAAAAAGGAGGGCGTCGAAAGGCTTTCCTACGACGGTGAGAAAAAAGTCCTCTACTCCGACGACGGGAGGTTCTTCGCCCTCCCCTCCTCCCACAGCACGGAGTTTAAGAGGCTGAGGGAACTCCTCACCCGGTTTCCGAACGACGAGTTTACCCTCTACATGGTCGACTTCTTCGTTCCCGGCGTTTTTGAGGTCGCGAGGGAGTTTCCCAACCTAAAAAGGGTCGTCGTCGTCGACCACCACAAGACGGCCAAGGAGGTCCTCGAAAGGGGTCTGCCGCCGGACCTTCGGGACCGCTTTGAGGTTCACCTCGACCTCGACCACTCGGCGGCGGTTCTGGCGTGGAAGCTCCTCCTCGGCGAGGTTCCCGAGGTCATGGCCTTCATTGAGGACCGCGACCTTTGGAAGTGGGAGTTTCCCGACTCGATGGAGGTCCTTACGGCCGTCGACGCCAAGGTCTTCAACGCCCTCGAGCCCCACGAGGTGGTCCAAAAGCTCCTCCTCCTGACGGAAAACTTTCCCAAGGAGGAGCTGGCCAAAGAGGGCCGCTCGATGATAGAGTTCAAAGCCTCGGTGGTCGAGAGGTTGGTCAAAAACTCGGCCCACTACCTGGTCCTGCCCAGCGGCCACCGCCTCCTGGCGGTAAATTCGCCCGTCTTTCAGTCCGACATAGGGAACCGGCTGGCCCAAGTTTCCCCCGACGGGGTGGCCTGCGTTTACTCGATTTCCCCCAAGGAGGAGGGCGTATTCGTCAACTGCTCCATAAGGAGCGTTACCGGAAAGGCCCGCGAAATCGCCCAGGCCAACGGCGGGGGCGGCCACGACAACGCCGCCGGTTGCCGCGTCCTGCTGGAGGAGGTTCGCTTCGAACCGCTGGAGGTAGAGGGGGAAAAGGCCCCCTCGGGGGCATAAGATGTTAAACCTTGGCCGATGGGGAAGGTTCCGGTGGAGCTCTTGAGCAAGGAGGAGTTGGAAAAGGTTCGGGCGGCCAACCGCATAGTGGCCGAGGCCCTCGAATACCTCAAGGACTTCGTAAAGCCGGGTGCCACGGCTTGGGACCTGGAGGTGGCCGTCCGCGAGTGGCTCAAAAAGAACTATCCCAACGCCCGCCCCGCCTTTTACGGCTACCGCGGCTTTCCCGCCTACCTGTGCGTTTCGGTGAACGAGGAGGTCGTTCACGGTATTCCGCGGAAAGAGCGCGTCTTTAAAGAGGGCGACGTGGTCAGCGTCGACTTCGGCGTCGAGTACTACGGTTACTACGGCGACAGCGCCAAAACCTTTCCCGTCGGGAAGGTTTCCAAGGAGGTCCAAAGGCTTTTGGAGGGAACCCAAAGGGCGCTGGAGGAGGCCGTTAAGCAACTTTACGAGGGCAACGAGCTGGAGGCCGTTTCCAAAACCATCTACAAGACCCTGAAAAAGTACCGCCTCTTTCCCATTTGCAAGTACGGGGGCCACGGTATCGGCCGAAAACTCCACATGGAGCCCTTCGTCGCCAACTGCCCCGGAGTGAGCCCCAAAATGAAACTGCGGGCGGGAATGGTTTTGGCCGTCGAACCGATGGCCGGTCTTAAGACTGCAAAGACGAAGGAGCTCTCCGACGGCTGGACCGTAATTACTTGGAACCGAACGCCGGCGGCCCACTTCGAACACACCGTGGCCGTCACCGAACACGGTCCCGAAATTCTTTCGAAACTCGACTAGGAGCGGACCTTAAAAAAGGCCGCCGCGTAAGGAACGGCCAAAAGGAGACCGTAAAGGGGACTTACTCCGACCTTCTCGACGAAAGTTTGAAAGAGGCCCACGGCCGCGTAAAAAGCGACGAGCGCCAGGGCCAGGGCCGCCGTCCGGTAGGCCAGTTCCTCCTCCTTTATCGACCCCAAGAGGTAGACGAATCCGAAAGAGACCGTCCAAAGGGTTAAAAAGACGACCAGCAGGCGCTTTTCCAGCTCCCACAGGTAGGGGTGGGGATTTACGCCGTAGTGGCGGGCAAGGAGCGAGAGCTTTACCAGCTCGGCGAGGGAAAAGTACTCGGGCCTTTTGACGCGCAGGAGTTTGCGGTCGTAGGGAAAGACGAAGCGCAGGTTTCTTTCGACGAAAGCCCCTTCGGGGGAGTAGCGGACCAACCGGGGGACCGAAACCTCGATTTTCCCCCCCTTGAGGGAAAAGGAGGCCTCGGGCGCCGACGCGAACCAAAGGGGTCGGAAGTCTCGGTCCACCTTTACCAGCTTTCCGCCGTAGGCCTTTTTCTCCGACAGGTTTACGAGGGCAAAGTGGATAAAGGTCCCGTCGAAGGTTTTGTACCAAAAGTTTTGAACGACCCCCTCGAGGACCTCCTTTCGCTTACTCTCGAGGTAGGTAATCCTCTGCAGGTAGGCCGCCGACGGGTAAAGGGTTTGAAAGTAGACCGCCAAGAGGAGGGCCAAAAAGAACCCGACCCCCAAAAAGGGGAGGAAGAAGTCCTTGGGGGCCACTCCGAGGGTAAAGACGGTCAGGCTGAGGCGCGCCTGAAGGAGGTATCTGACGGTCAAAAAGAGGGCGGCCAAAAGCACCAGCGGCAGAAAAAAGACCGAGTAAACGCCCAGCGTCGAAACCGCGTACAGGAGCATCGTCTTTATCGAAAGGACCTTCGCCTGGTTCAGGTAAAAGACGACGACCGCCAAAAGGGACACGAGCGAGAGGGTAAACAGCACCAAGAGGGTCCGCTTTAAAAAGAGGGCCGCCGCGTAGCGAAAGAGGAAGGGAACGAGCTCCGCCAGGGGCGAGAGGGCCTTTTTCAGGGGGTTCATCGGGCGACCAATAAACAGTTTAACGGGTTAAGCTTGAAAGGTTAGTTATGGGGCTTTGGCTGTGGCTTCCGGCGGCGGTTCTTCTCCTCTGGTCCTGCGGGAAGAAAAAGCCGCCCGTTCCGCCCTCCCCTCCCCCGCCGGAGGCGGGCTCCCTATCCGTAAAGTCGGAGGGCCTTTTAAAGGGCAACGGCGGCTACTTTTTGGGCGACGGGGGCTACGCCGTGCTCTACTGGAGCTTTCCGACGAAGGTCGACTACTCGGTCGTTTACGAGGGACAAAGGCCGCTGGCCACCGTTTGGGGCTACACCTTTCTGGTCGAAAAGAGGGTGGAGGCGCCCACCGAATTCCGCGTGGTGGGTTTCAGGGGCGAAAAACCGGTTGCGGAGGTGGCGATAAGGGTTTCCCCTTAGAGGTCCTCCGGCCTTATAGTTCCCTCGTAGAGGGCCCTTCCGACGACGACGCCCTCGACCAGTCCGTGGAGTTTTTTCAAGTCCTCGAGGGTGGCCACGCCCCCGCTGGCCAAAACGGGTTTGGAAACGACCCTCTTAAACCGGCGGTAGGGCTCGGGGTCGACCCCCGAGAGGGTCCCGTCCCTTTCGACGACCGTGTAAAGGTAGCCCCAAATCGGTTTGTCCTCGTAGCGGGAGGCGAGCTCCTCCGGCGTGAGGGCCGAACTTTCGAGCCAACCGCCGACGGCCACCTTTCCGCCCTTGGCGTCGACCGAAAGAACGAACCTCTTGGGGTATCGGAGAACGAGCTCCTCAAAGAGGGTCGGATTTTTCAGCGCCAGCGTTCCCACCACGAGGTAGTCGACGCCGACCTCCTCGAGGAGTTTCCGGGCGGCCTCTTCGGTGCGGACGCCCCCGCCGAATTGAAGCTCGCAGTCAACGGCGTTTCTTATTTTTTCGACCACGCGGAGGTTGGCCGGAAGGCCCTCTTTGGCCCCGTCGAGGTCGACCAAGTGAAGGCGCCTAAAGCCGAGGTCGCAAAAGCGTTTTGCCACCTCGACGGGGTCGACCGAGTAGACGGTCTCCTTCGAGTAGTCGCCCCTGTAGAGGCGGACGACCTTTCCCCCTTTGAGGTCTACGGCGGGTATTACGAAGCCCTTTAGGTCCATTTTTTAGCTCCCGATGCGGTGGAAGGCGGCTATGGCGGCGGCTATGGCCAGCACCTTGTCCTCGAGGGGCTTTTCCTCCTCCAGTTTGAAGGTGGGAAGTTTTTGGTCCAGATACTTGGTCGTGAAGTTTCCGGCCAAAAAGTCGGGGTCGTTAACTATCGCCTTGTGGAGGGGAATGTTGGTGGGAACGCCCCTTACGACGAACTCGTCGAGGGCCCTCTTGGCGCGGCGGACGGTCTTTTCCCAAGTTCGACCCCTCACTATCAGCTTGGCCACCATCGAATCGTAGTAGGGCGGGATGATGTAGCCTTTGTAGACGGCACCGTCTATCCGAACGCCGGGCCCGCCGGGCGAGTAGTAGGCGGTAATCTTTCCGGGCGCGGGCGCAAAGTTTCTTTTGGGGTCCTCGGCGTTTATCCGAAACTCTATGGCGTAGCCGCGGAAGATAATCTCGTGCTGGAGAAACGGCAGGGGTTCGCCCTCGGCTATCCTTATCATCAGCTCGACGATGTCGACGCCGGTAATCTCCTCGGTAATGGTGTGCTCGACCTGAAGGCGCGTGTTCATTTCGATGAAGTAGAAGTTTCCGTGCTTGTCGACCAGGTACTCTATCGTTCCCACGTTTTCGTAACCGATTTTTTGAATGGCCTTTACCGAGAGGCCCAAAAGCTTTTGGCGGACCTCCTGCGGCAGGTTGGGCGAGGGCGCCACCTCGACGATTTTCTGATGCCTCCTTTGGATTGAGCAGTCCCTCTCGCCCAGGTGGATGACGTTTCCGTATTTATCGGCCACTATTTGGACCTCGATGTGTTTGGGGTCTTCGATGAACTTTTCGATAAAGAGGTCCCCCTTGCCGAAGAAGGCTTCGGCCTCCTTGTAGGCCTGGGGAAACTGCTCGACGAGCTCTTTCTCGTTTCGGCAGACGCGGACGCCCCTACCGCCCCCTCCGTAGGCGGCCTTCAGTATTACCGGGTAGCCGATTTCCTTGGCGATTTTCCTCGCCTCGTCGACGTCGTGGATGGGCTCGGCCACGCCGGGCACTACCGGCAGACCGGCTTCTTCCATCGTCCTCTTTGCCTGAACCTTGTCGCCGAAGAGGCGGATGTGCTCGGGCCGGGGCCCCACGAATATGAGACCCTTTTTAATCGCGTATTCGGCAAAGTCGGCGTTTTCGGCCAGAAAACCGTAGCCGGGGTGGATGGCGTCGGCGCCGGCGTAACGGGCTATGTCCACTATCTTGTGGTAGTCGAGGTAGGCCCTAATCGGGTCGCCGGGAATGAGGTAAGCCTCGTCGGCCTTTTTGACGTAGAGGGAGTTGGCGTCGGCCTCCGAGTATATGGCCACCGTCTTTATTCCCAGTTCCTTGCAGGCCCTGATTATTCGGGTTGCAACCTCGCCGCGGTTGGCTATCAGTAGCTTTTTTATCTTTCGCTGCTGCTGCTGCATCGGGCGGACCTCCACCTCTTTGGGCACCCCTCGGCCGACGGGGGCCGGCGTGCCTCCTTTATATTTTAAGGGGCCCGGGAAACGCCTTCCGCGAAGCGGCTTTCGACCGTTAAGCGGGGCCTAAAATTAATAAAGTTCGATATGAAAGTCCTCGTCGTCGGCAAAGGGGGCCGCGAACACGCCCTCGCCTGGAAGTTGGCCCAAAGCCCGCTCGTCAAGCAGGTCTTCGTGGCACCCGGAAACGCCGGGACCGAGAAGGTCGGGAAAAACGTTCCCATCTCCCCCACCGACGTTGAAAACCTCGTCCGCTTTGCGGAGGAGGAGAAAGTGGACCTCACGGTGGTGGGACCGGAGGACCCCCTCGCGAGGGGCATAGTCGACGCTTTCCGAAAAAGGGGTCTGAGGATTTTCGGGCCCACCAAGAGGGCGGCGATGCTCGAGGCCTCCAAGGTGTTTGCCAAAAACTTTATGGCCAAGTACGGCATACCCACCGCCCGCTACGGCACCTTTGAGGACCCCGAGGAGGCCAAAGCCTTCGCCAAAAGCCTCGGTCCGAAGGTCGTCGTAAAGGCAGACGGTCTGGCCGCCGGCAAAGGGGCTTTCGTCTGCCAAAGCCCCGAGGAGGCCCTGAGGGTAATAGACGACCTTATGGTAAAAGGCGTTCTCGGCGAGGCCGGAAGGAGGGTCGTCGTCGAAGAATACCTCGAAGGGGAGGAAGCCTCCTACATGGTAATGGTCGACGGAACCAAGTTCGTTCCCCTTCCCACCTCCCAGGACCACAAAAGGCTCCTCGAGGGCGACCGCGGACCCAACACCGGCGGAATGGGCGCCTACTCCCCCACGCCGGTTATAGACGAGGAGACCGAAAGGAGGATTAAGGAGGAGATAATAGAGCCGACCCTGCGAGGTCTGGCCGAGGAGGGTATTCCCTACAGCGGTTTTCTTTACGCCGGACTGATGCTGACCAAGGAAGGACCCAAGGTCCTCGAATTTAACGTCCGCCTGGGGGACCCCGAAGCCCAACCCATCCTAACGAGGGTCGAAAGCGACCTCTTTGAACACCTGATGGACGTCCTCGAAGGCGGCATCGACCGCGTTCGGCTGAAGGTATCCCCCCGCTGGGCTCTCGGAGTCGTAATAGCCTCCAAAGGGTATCCCCACAAACCCGAAACCGGTAAAGTCATAGAGGGGCTGGAGGAGGCCGAAAGGCTCCCCGACGTGGTCGTCTTCCACGCGGGAACCAAAAGGGAGGGCGACAAGGTTGTCACCGCCGGAGGAAGGGTCTTAACCGTCGTGGGACTGGGCGACACCCTCCGCGAGGCCAAAGAGCGGGCCTACGAGGGCGTTTCCAAAATCCGCTTCGAAGGAATGTATTACCGCCGCGACATCGGCGACAAGGCCTTCAAATACCTCAAGTAATTCCTTTTGAGAAAGAGCCCGCCGCCGAAGGCGGCGGG